>NZ_VCKZ01000664.1 GCF_005889745.1 Actinomadura geliboluensis | reverse complement strand
CAGGGTCAGATGGGTATAAGAGACAGGCCGGCGGCGGAGCAGGGCGAACGGTTTGAGGTTGTCCAGGGCGAGGACGGCCGAGATGGATCCGTCTCGGCGGTAGGTCGCCACGAACGGGCCGTCCAGGCTGCCCTCCTCGACCGTGAACCTGTCGCCGGGGTGTGGATGCCCTGCCAGTTGGAGATGGCTGCCGTATTGGTCGGACCATACGTAGGGCACCGGATCGTACTTGGGCAGCGTGGCGATTTCCTGGCCGCGCAGCTCTGCCAGGAGGGCCTTTGCCGCGGTGACGGGCATGTCGCGCGCGTTCGTCCAATGCTCGATGCGGTGGCGGCCGTGACGGCCGCGATGGTTGGCGACGTCCCCGGCCGCGACGACACCGGGGACGTCGGTGCGTCCCCACTGATCGGTCAGGACGCCGTTCGCGCAGCCGATTCCCGAGCCGTCCAGCCATTCGACGTTCGGGGCCGCGCCGACACCGGCCACCACGATGTCGGCCGGGAGCCGTGTTCCATCGTCGAGCAACACCGTGTACGCCTGTTTTTCGCCGATGACGCGCTGTGCGGTGCGGCCGGTGATCACGTGTACGCCGTTGTCCTTGTGCATCCGGGCCAGGGCGGTGGCGGCCGGTGCGCCGAGCCGTGACAGCAGGGGGACCCGCTCGGCCTCGACCATGGTCACCTCGTTCCCGAGCCGGCGTGCGGACGAGGCGACCTCTGCCCCGACGAACCCGCCGCCGATCACGACCAGGTGGCCGCCGGTGCGCAGGTCGGCGCGCAGCCGCAACGCGTCGTCCAGCGTGCGCAGCGCGTGGACGCCCTCGGGT
This sequence comes from Actinomadura geliboluensis, assembly GCF_005889745.1. GTDB lineage: Bacteria > Actinomycetota > Actinomycetes > Streptosporangiales > Streptosporangiaceae > Spirillospora > Spirillospora geliboluensis. The sequence goes on along the minus strand of NZ_VCKZ01000664.1, from coordinate 1,831 downwards.
GCGCCACGCAGGCGGCGCGCGCGGGCGCCCGTGGTGATGACAAGGCCCGCGACAGTGAGTTGGTGTTTGTTGGATAGGGATAGGCGCCGGTCGCGCGAGTCGAACGCGGTCGCGGTGACGCCGAGGCACCACTCGGCGCGCAGTGCCCGCATCCCGTCCTCGTCGAGCAGGGCCAGGTCGGCGTCGTCGCAGGTGCCGAGCGCGCCGAAGGATACGAGAACCGGCTGGTCCTGGTCTGCCCGACCGGACCCGCCCCGATCACCGCCACATCGTGCGTCAGCTCCCGCGCGCTCATCCCTGTTCCTTGCGGGGGGACGACCCCCGGTTCGCTTCGCTCATCCTTGGAGCTCTTCCCAGACGAGGCGGTCACGCTCGGCGGTCCAGACGCGGGGCCGCTCGATGTTGCCGCCGATGAGTCGACCTTGCCCGAGGTGGGGCCGATGTAGGTCAACATCGTTACGGGACGCCACCACAGTCCGCTGCCCGGACGAACATGGTCGGATGTGCCACGCCTGAGGCTCTGGGACCCAGATCCTGCAGGTTCGTTCGCTCGTTGTTTGCTCGTATGTCGCGGAACGCGTTACCAGTAGACGGCATAAGGCGCCATCGCGGGCCGCTGTTATTTCCGCATAATGGGACGGAACAACAGGCGCCGGCATCCGGAATAATTGGCCGACAGCTTTGACCTCGGACTTCTAATCCGACGGTCGCGGGTTCGAATCCTGCCGGGCGCGCCACCGTATGACCTGCAGTCTTACCGCTGCCAAGATCCAAAGTTCTGTCCCGCTTTGTCCTCGTGTTCGCCCGGGTATCGCGGACCTGTCGCCGCCACCCCAGCGAACGGCCGTAATCGCCTACTCACCCGCCGCCCTGGCCCCAGCGACCATGCGATCGCTGGAGCGCCGTTGTACAGGCCGTCGCCGCCGTTGCCGCTGGCTGGGTGACCGTGGACGGCGCGGGTGTCCGCGCCCCGGCACGGTTCGGGGCACGGACGCCCGCGCGGCGAATCCGGTGGGTCAATCTGAGGAGGTCATGGCCTCGGTGTCTCCGCCAGCCGGATGAGGCGGCCCGGCGATGCCGTTTCGTCGGTCCGGCAGCACCAGAATCTCGGTGTCCTTCTCACGATCAGTCATCGGGAGAAAGCGGAGGGCCGCGAAGGTGTTCGCCACAGTCAAGTAGGCCAATCGCAACGGCACAGCCACCCACCATCCCTCGGCAACCGCCTCGCTGCGGCCTGTCCTTGCGACCGATCAAGCCCCATGTCGGAGCCCACGTCCTGCACGTCCCACCCTGCACGGACGTAGTCTTCGGCAGGCACAGGAGGTGGGGATCGCCGGACGGGATACCCGTTCTGCTGTGTGCGGGTGCGGCTACAAGCCGGTGGCTCGGCTTCGGCGGAGGTGTCGTCGAGACGCTCGGTTCGTCTGGTTTCCGTGGACCGCCCTGGGCTCGGTGTCTCCACACCTGCACCAGGGCGAACCTTCTCCGACTTCGCCGGTGACATGCGTCAGCGGGCCGCGTCCGACTCGGACGGCGCCGAGGAGTTCTTCGCCGGCTTCACCGCCGAGGCCAATGACACCAGCCATTCACCCGACAGCGGAGCACTCCTCGCCACCCGCATGTGAGGTTCCCCCCGTAGCACGGACAGCCGGCGTGAGATGGGTCAGGTGGCCGTAGTCGAGGAGCGGTGTCGTTCCTCGTAGTCCACCGGACTGAGCATTCCGATGCTGGAATGCCTTCTGAACGGGTTATACCAGCACTCGATCCATTCAAACACCGCGGCTGCGAGCTCGGCTCTTGTTTGCCATTTCCTGGTGTCGAGGAGTTCGAG
>NZ_VCKZ01000161.1 GCF_005889745.1 Actinomadura geliboluensis | reverse complement strand
GGTCGTGCGCGGCGGGGCGGGGGTCGGCAAATCGTCCCTGCTCAGAGCGGCGGAGGAGGCTACGGCGGGCTCGGCCGTGGAGACGCTCTCCTTCACCGGGGTGCAGGCCGAGTTCCCTCTCCCCTTCGCCGCCGCCCACACGATGCTCGGCCTCCTCGGCGGCACCGTGCCGTCGCCGGTGGGCGGCGACGACCGGTTCCAACTCGGCCTGGCCTTGCTCGCGGCGGTGACCGGCCGGTCCGCGCGGCGGCCGTTACTGCTCCTGGTGGACGATGCGCAGTGGGTGGACGCGCCCAGCTGGGAGGCCCTGGCGTTCGTCGGGCGGCGGCTGTCGGCGGCCCCGGTCGGGGTGATCCTGGCGATGCGCGACGGCGCCGAGACCGAGTCGCGGCTCGCCGCCCTGCCGGTGCCCGAACTGCGGGTGGAGCCGCTGCGCGACGATACCTCGGCCATGCTGCTGGACGAGCACGCGCCCGCACTCGCGGCCCCGCTGCGCGCCAGGGTGCTCGGCGAAGCCGCAGGCAACCCGCTCGCCCTCACCGAACTCGCGGTGGCAGCGGCCCGCATCGGCGAGAAGGGCCCGCCGTCGGCCGCACTGCCGCTGACGCCCCGGTTGCGGCGCTCCTTCGGTGCCGCCGTGGCGGAACTGCCTGCGGCGACTCGCACGCTCCTCCTGGTGGCCTCGCTCGACGAGGGCGACCGTCTCGACGAGATCCTCGCGGCGGGCGGCGCCATGGCGCGGACCACGCCGGCGGTCGAGGACCTGGAACCGGCCATCGCCGCCCGGCTGGTCGACGTCGACGACGCGTTCCGGCTGCGGTTCCGCCATCCGCTGGTCCGGTCGGCGATCCGGCAGGGCGCGAGCCTGTCCCGGCGGCGGCGGGCGCACGCCGCCCTCGCCGCGGCCGTCCCCGATCCCGACCAGGCGCTCCACCACCGCGCGGCCGCCACCGTCGGCACGGACGAGCGGGTCTGCGCCGACCTGGACGGCCTGGCCGTCCGGCTGCACCGGCGCGGCGCGTCCGGCGAGGCGGCCCGGGCCTGGGAGCAGGCCGCCCGGCTGACCGGCGACTGCGGGCGGCGCGCGAGCCTGCTGCTGCGGGCACTGGAGGCGACGATGGAGCTCGCCGACCACGACGGGGCGGACCGGCTCCTGCGCGCGATCGTCCCCGACGACCTGCCCGCCGAGGACGGGGTCGTCCGGCAGTGGCTGGAGGAGGTCGAGGCCGGCACCTGGTCGGGCGCCGCGCGGCTGCCCTGCCATCTCGACGCCGCCGAGCGGCTGCGGCGGTCCGGCCGGGACGAGCGGGCGCTGGAGGTCTTCCACCGCGTCGCAGTGCGCGCGTACTTCTCCCATCCCGGCCGGGAGCTGCGCGACGAGGGCGTCGGGCTGCTCGAACGGCTGTCCCTGCCGCCGCTGACACCGAAGCTGGTCGCGGCCCTCGGCCTGGTCGCGCCGGTCGAGCGGGGCGCGGTGGTCGTCGACCGGCTGGACGCCCTGCTGGCCCGGCCCGGCCTTCCCGGCCCGGACCTGGCGGCCCTCGCCGCGGCCGCGACCGGCGTCGGCGCACTCGGACTGGCGGCGCGGCTCGCCGCCCACGCCATCGCCCGGAGCCGCCGCGAGGGCAACCTCGTCACGCTGACCTGGGCGCTCGCCTTTCAGGCTTGGAACGCCGTCCAGCGCGGAGACGCCTCCCTCGGACGCGCCGCCGCGGCCGAGGCCGACGCGCTCTCGACCGAGACCCGCCAGGGCGGCTTGAAGGTGCCCAACATGCTCACCCGCGCACACGCGGAGGCTCTCCGCGGCAACGGCGAGGCCGTGCGGGACCTCACCGAGCGGGGCGAACGCGCCCTGCTCGCGAACGCCGCGCACCCCATGCTCTGCCTGGTCCGGGTCGCGCGCGGCGTCCACGCGCTCGCCAACGGGCGCTACTGCGAGGCCCACGACGAGCTGGACGCCGTCTTCGACCCATCCGCGGTCGGATACCACCCGTACGTGCGCTTCTCCGTGCTCGGCCACCTGGCCGAGGCGGGAGCCCGCAGCGACCGCCACGACCGGGTGGCGGCCCGCGTCCGCGAACTCGAACCGGTCGGCGCCACCGGCGCATCGCCGCTGCTGCGCGTGCTCCTGCACTGCGCGAAGGCGCTGCTGGCGCGGGGCGAGGGCGCGGCGGAGGCGCTGGAGAGCGCGCTGGAGGCCGATCTCGCCGAGTGGCCGTTCGAACGCGCCCGCCTCCAACTCGCCCACGGCACCCTGCTGCGGCGCGGCCGCCCGTCGGCCGCGCGTCCCGTGCTGCGCGCCGCCGCCGAGACGTTCGACGCGCTCGGCGCACGGCCGTGGGCCGTCCGGGCGCACGCCGAGCTGCGCGCCACCGGCGAGAGGCGGCACCGCCGGTCCGGCGGGGTCGACCGGCTCACCCCGCAGGAACTGCAGGTGGCCCGCCTGGTCGCGGAGGGGCTGAGCAACCGCGAGATCGCCGACCGGCTCTTCCTGTCGCCGCGGACGATCAGCACCCATCTCTACCGGATCTACCCGAAGGTCGGCGTGGGCTCACGGACCGGACTCGCCACGGTGATGGCCCGCGACCCGTGAACCAGCTCCCTTTTGAGCCGTCACCCGAATGCGCGATATGTGCTGTCCCAGGTGGACGTGATGTCACATCTGCGGCACTGCGCTGGTCTTCCTTTAAAGCCGGGCCGGCCGACACCCGCCGGATTATGAGGACAGGGAGCCGAGATGGACGCGCTGCCGGGAAAGAACTATTCCGACCCCGATTCATGGCGCATCGAAGGCACCGCCAGCGAGGCCGTCCTGTCGGCGGTCACCGGAAGCGGCACCGAACCGATCTTCCGGTCGGCGGACCTGGAGGGGGCGTTCATCCTGAATCCGTCCGGACTGCTGTCGGGCTTCTCCCTCGGCCTCGACCTGCCCGAGCAGGCGCTTCCGGCCCGGCGGTGGGGGCGGTACCCGTCCAGCCTGTCCTGGGAGGCATCGGGCCTGCGGCCGAGCGAGGCGGAGCCGCACGGCCTGGAGGGACACGGCACGCTCGCCCTCGGGCACCGGGAGACGCGGACGGCGCTGTCGGGAACCTGCACCCGGGTGCCGAACGCGCGCACCGGCGTCCCCTACCTCAAGATCGTCCTGGAGACGGTGTTCGCGTCGGCCGCCCTGTGGTGGCCGCGCGAGGCACGGCGGCGGCTCCGTCCCGTCCAGCTCACCCTGTTCGCCGAGATCCGTCCCGTCCGCATCGGCCCTGACGCAAGGGGGCGGTAGGGCGAGGCCCTCATTCGCTGACGGAGACGGGCGGGGGCTTCTGCTTTCGGCGGTAGGCGCCCGGAGATATGCCGATGACCCGTTTGAACGCCACGCTGAACGCGCTTTCGGAGCCGTATCCGACCTCGCGGGCGACGGTGGCGACCGTGTCGTCACCGCCCCGGAGACGGTCGGCGGCGAGTTCGATCCGCCAATCGGTGAGGTATTCCAACGGGCCCATGCCGACGGTGCTCTTGAAGCGCGCCGCCATTGTCGAACGGGAGACACCGGCCGACCGGGCGAGTTCTTCCACCGTCCACGGATGCGCGGGGCGCAGGTGGAACTGCCGCAGCGCCACCGAGACCACCGGGTCGGCGGTTCCGGCCAGCCAGCCCGACGTGTGCGGGGCGTCCCGCATGAGGTGGACGCGGAGGGCCTGGATCAGCATGACGTGGGCGAGGTGCTCGGCGACGAGCGTCGAGCCGAGGCGCCGGTGCCGCAGTTCGGCGTCGATCCGGCCGATCGCCCACCGGACGCCGGACGCCTCCTCGGCCGCGGCCGGGATGTGGACGACGGGCGGTAGGTCGTCGAGGAGCAGGGTGCGCGCCCGGTCGCCGAACGAGAACGCGCCACCGATCATGAAGACGTCGTCGCCGTCGCCGGCGTGCGCCACCCCGTCGACGGCCGCCAGGAAGATCGGTTCCGCCGGCGCCGGCACCGCCGCGGGATCGCTGAACAGCGTGAACGGCCGCGGCTGAGTCAGCAGGAAGCAGTCGCCCGTTTGCAGGTCGTACGGGTCGGCACGGCCCTCGACCTTGAGGTGGCAGCGCCCCCGCCGGACGGCGTTGAACTTCACTCCGGTCTGAGGGGCGAACTGGATCGCCCAGCTTCCGCCGGCGGCGAGGGACGTGGAGATACGGCTGGTGGCGCCGAGCAGCGCCAGGACGTCCTCCAAGGGATCCACGCACGGCCTCCCTGGACGCTCGCTAAAGGAATCTGGACGTTCGATCGTAGTGAGTCCGGTTCCCGGCCCGTACGTTGAGGATCCGTGGACACGACAACGAACACGACGCGAGGGCGTCTCACCACCTCGTTCGGCCCGCGCGCCACCGGCGCGGAGATCCTCGACGGGGTCGACCTCACCGGTCGGCGCATGATCGTCACCGGTGGGGCGTCCGGGCTCGGCAGCGAGACGGTCCGCGCGCTCGCCCGCGCGGGGGCCGAGGTCACCATCGCGACCCGCGACCCCGCCCAGGCCAAGGCGCTCATCGAGGAACTGGCGGCCGTCACCGGCGCGGGCGCGGTCAGGGCGGCGGCGCTCGACCTGGCCGACCTGACGTCGGTCTCCGCCTTCGCGGACGCGTGGCGGGGGCCGCTGCACGCGCTGGTGGCCAACGCGGGGATCATGGCGCTGCCCGCCCGGCGGCTCACCCCCTACGGCTGGGAAATGCAACTGGCGACCAATTACCTCGGGCATTTCTCCCTTGCCAATGGCCTGCACGGCCATCTCAAGGCCGCGGGCTCGTCCCGCATCGTGCTGGTCGGCTCCGGGGCGAACCTCTTCTCGCCGTTCGTCTTCGACGACCCGCATTTCGAGCGGCGCCCGTACGACCCGTGGTCGGCCTACGGCCAGTCGAAGACCGCGATGGGCCTGCACGCCGTGGGCGTCGCCCAGCGCTGGAGCGACGACGGGATCACCGCGAACGCGCTCAACCCGGGTTTCATCCTGACCAAGCTGCAACGCCATCTCAGCGATGACGAACTGCGCGGCTTCGGCGTGATGGACGAGGCGGGCGACCTCGTCCCGCCGTCCCATTACAAGACCCCCGCCCAAGGAGCGGCGACCTCCGTGCTGCTCGCGGCCTCGCCCCTGCTCGACGGCGTCAGCGGACAGTACTTCGAGGACAACCAGGAGATCCGGCCCGCGCCGGGGGACGAGGAGCCCAAGGAAGGCGTCGCCGCTCACGCGCTCGACCCGGAGGCCGCAGACCGGCTCTGGACCTACGCCGCCGACGCCATCGAGACGGCCCGCTGACCTAGGGAACGGCCCACGGGCGCCGCGCCCGTGGGCGCGCGTCATCTCCGGCGGGAGGTCACCTTGCGCAAATGTTCCGGTCTGGGCTTGACGATGTGGTCGTTGTACTCGGGGTGCTTCGGGAGCCACGCGGCGACATAAGGACAGACGGGAACAATGGCGTATCCGCGGGCGATGACGTCGTCGACCACGGTGCGGACCAGCAGGGAGGCGAGCCCTTGGCCGCTGTAGTCCTCGGAGACGCCCGTGTGGAACAGCACTCGCTGGACGCCGCCGGTGGTGTCGACGTCGACATAGCTCTCCTCACCGATGATCTTGTCCTCCGGGTCGGCGGCGTCGTGGTCGATGAGGACGTAGCGTGATTCATCGGGCCGATGCTGCACCTCGAAGCGCTGGCCGGTCATGGTCGTCCTTCTTCCTGTGATGGCGTGTTCTCGGTCGTGCCGGGGTGGTGCCGCGGATCTCCTGCGAGAAGGTCTGCGCGGCCTGCCACGCCTCGGGCATCACCCTGTCCAGGAACGGTCGCATCTGTCTCCCCTGACTCGTTATCGTCTCGGTTCTTATCGGTGCCCGGGGCGAACCCGGCGGCGACGGGCGTCGGCTCGACGGCCGGCCGCTCGGTGTCTTCGGCCTAGTCGTGCGCGCTGGGTTCGACCGCTTTTCGTTCCCGGTCTTCGTGCCCGTCCGGCGGCTCGGGGTGCTCGGCCAGATCGGCGGTGAAGCGGCGGTTGAGCGCCAGGCGAAGCCTGCCGAGTGCCTGGCGGCTTTCGGGGGCCTGGACTCCGTTCTGCTCGGAACGAGTGAGGACGATGGCCGGGGGCGGGCGCTCGTCGGTGATGGGGGCGGCCTCCTCCGGACGCGGGCGCCGCTCGACCTCGGAGTACCGGCCGTCGGGAGAGCGGACGATGACGCCGGTCTCCACCCCGTGCTCGACCAGCCCGCGGTCGCGCAGTTGCAGGCCGATGCAGATCCGGTAGGTGACGGCGTACGCCAGGACCGGGCCGAGGATGAAGGTGACGCGGAAGAACCAGGTCGTCCAGTAGAGCGGGATGTGGAAGGCGTTCGCGATGACGTCGTTCCCGCCGGCGGCCCACAGCGTGCCGAACCAGACGATCCCGGCGACGCCGAGGCCGGTGCGGGCGGGGACGTCGCGGGGACGGTCCAGCAGGTGGTGGATCTGGCGGTCGCCGGTCACCCAGCGTTCCAGGAACGGGTAGAGGGCCAGCCCGGTGAACAGGGTCCCGGGGACGATCAGGGCGGGGATGAGCACGCCGAACGCGACGGTGTGCCCCATGACGTTCCATTCCCAGCCGGGCATCATCCGCAGTGCGCCCTCCAGCCAGCCCATGTACCAGTCGGGCTGGGACCCGGAGCTGATCGCGCCCGGGTCGTAGGGGCCGTACAGCCAGATCGGGTTGATCTGGAACAACGTGGCGAGAATGGCGCACGTGGCGAAGACCCAGAGGAAATACGCGGTGGTCTTGCCGATGAAGACCGGGAAGAAGGAGTAGCCGTACTGGGTCTTGTTGGTGGCGCCCTTGCCGGGATAGGTCGTGTGCGTCACCCGCCAGGTCATCAGAACCCCGTGCAGCGGGATCAGCGCGGCCAGCAGGCCGGGGATCAGCAGGACGTGGACGACGTACAGCCGGGAGATGATCATGTCGCCCGGGAACTCGCCGCCGAACAGGAACATCTGCACGTAGCTGCCGACCAGGGGGACGCTCAGGATGACGCCCTCCAGGATCCGCAGGCCGGTGCCGGACAGCAGGTCGTCGGGGAGCGAGTAGCCGAACAGCCCGTTCAGCATCACCAGCATGAACAGCACGATCCCGACCAGCCAGTTCAGTTCGCGGGGCTTGCGGAACGAACCGGTGAAGAAATGGCGGAGCATGTGGGCGAGGATCGCCGCCATGAACAGGAGCGTCGCCCAGTGATGGATCTGGCGGACGAGCAGCCCGCCCCGCACGTCGAACGAGATGCGCAGGGCCGACTCGTACGCCCGGCTCATCTCGACGCCCCGCAGCTTGGTGTACGACCCGTCGTAGACGACCTCCTCCATGCTCGGCACGAAGAACAGGGTGAGGTACACCCCGGTCAGGAGGATGATGACGAACGCGTACAGCGCGATCTCACCGAGCAGAAAGCTCCAGTGGTCGGGGAACACCTTGCGCATCGACTTCCGGGCCCATGCCGCTCCCCCGAACCGCTCGTCGATCGCGTTGGCCGCGCCCGCGAGCGCTCCCGGTGCGCCGCGGCCCTTCTGATCGGCTACCACGGGAACCTCCCGGCTGCGGCACGCGCCCGCGCGGCGGCACCGTTCCCGGAGGCATGCCGGTAAGGCGTGTCCGTCACGGGCAGCGCGGCAAGACCGGCCTCACGACTTCGGAGAGTGATGGCATGCATAAGGTCTTGGTCCTTATCAGGGGTCATGGGTTCTCATCAGGGATGACCAAGTAGGTCCCTCGAGTTGTGACAGCCGCGTCTGTCCACGGAGGAAAAAGGCCCTCCGCCGGGCGTCGGGGCGAACTCCCCGCCGACCTCGGGATCCAGGCGAGCACGCCGGATTAAGTCATCCGACGCACGCTGTCGCGCCGGTCCCGGCCGTACGGTCGACCTCACTGAGAGGGGGGCCGCTGGTCAGGGCCGCGGGGGGAAGCCATGTCCCATGCCTGCGCTGGTTGACGGCACGTCCACGAAGCGGTGCCGTCCCGTCAGCCGGGCGCCCGTACCGCGTCGGGGCGCGGACGGCAGCCGGAGCAGCGCACGCCTCCGCGTGCCCGGGAACGGCCGGTTCGGTGCTCTTGACATCCATGCCGGATGGCACGGCGGAAAGGGAGAGAACCGCTTATGACCAGGCACGCTCGGGGACCGGCCGCGCGAGGGCGCGCCTCCGGCGCCCGCGCAGGAACCGCGCAGCCGGCAACGGGCCCGGAACTCCGCACGACGGACGCCACAGCCGAAGACGCCACTTCGGTCTTCACCCGGGCGCGCCCGCTCCTTTTCGGCATCGCCTACCGGATGCTCGGCAGCGCCACCGAGGCCGAGGACGTCCTCCAGGAGACCTGGCTGCGCTGGTGGGAGGCCGACCACCCGGCCATCGCCAACCCGCCCGCCTTCCTCGCTCTCATCACGACGCGGCTGGCGATCAACACGTCCAAGTCCGCCCGGTCGCGACGCGAGATCTCCATCGGGCGCAGGCCCCCCGAGTTCGCCGACGGCGGCACCGACCTCGCCGCCGGCGCCGAACTCGGCGAGGCGCTCGAACTCGCGCTCCTCGTGCTGCTGCAGAGACTCACCCCGACCGAACGCGCCGTCTACATCCTGCGCGAGGCGTTCGACTACCCCCACTCGGAGATCGCGGAGATCGTCCGGATCAGCCCGGACAATGCCCGCCAGCTCTTCCGCCGCGCCCGCAAGCGCCTGACCACGGCGCACCGCCAACCGATCGACAGGGCCGAGCACCGCCGCCTCGTACGCGTCTTCCGTGACGCCTCGCGAAGCGGGAACATCGCCGCCCTCGAAGACCTCTTCGCGTCCGCCTCCGCCGGTTCCCGCCCTGGCGGCGGCATCGGAGAAACGGCACCCCTGCCCGCCGACCGCAGGCGCGCGGCGTGATTCGCCGCCGTAGCAGTACCACAGACCGGCAAAAAGGAAGGACTCCCCCAAAGATCGTGGTCACCGCGCCGGCGGCGGTGTAGACCGCCGAGGCGGGGGTACCCGGCATCACCATCCAGCTAAGGAGTTGTTCATGACCACCCAGGCGAAGAAATTCGGCTTCGGCATGCCGTGGGAAGCCCTTTACGGCTACAGCCAGGCAATTCAAGTCGGCGACACCGTCCGCGTCTCCGGGCAGCTGTCCCACGACCAGGACGGCAATTTCGTGGGCGCGGGCGATTTCGAACTCCAGGTCAAGACCACACTGGCCAACCTGGACCTGGTGCTGAAGCACTTCGGGGCCGAGCGCGGCCAGATCGTCGAAACGACGGTGCTGGTCAGGAATCTGCGGGAGAACTTCGACGCCACCGCACGCCTCCACTCCGGGTACTTCGGGGAGCACCGCCCCACCAGCACCGTCCTGGGCGTCTCCGACCTCGCCCTCCCGGACCAGTTGGTCGAGATCGGCGCGATCGTGCGCCTCGACGTAGAACCGTAGGCGCGGAGCCGATCCGGGCCTACGGACGCCCCGAGGTCATCGAGACCGAACGCGCGACGGCCACCGCCGTGATCATGCGGGTTCGCGGGAACCCGACCGGTCGGCGGTGGCCGTGCCGCATGGAGTACCGGCCCGTCACTTCGGCGACGGCCGCCGGCGCTCATGGGGGATGGTGGGCAGTTCGGGGGCGGCGGTGTCCAACGGCACGATCGGAGACCGCACCAGGCCGAGCTGGACGGTCTGGCGGTGCAGAAGCCCGTTCTGGAGCCAGTCCATGACGATCCGCGAGCGGTTACTGGGCAGTGACAGCAGGTGGTACCCGCGGGTGACCACCTTGGCGGGCAGCCCCGACAGCGGCACCCCCAGCGGGTTCGCGGTCGCCTGCATCCCGCCCAGATCGACCACGAACCCCAGGTCGCGGTGCCGATAGGGGCGCATCTCACCGGTGCCGTAGGACGCCGCGACGTTGCGCGCCGCCCGCGAGCCCTGCCGGACGGCGTGCTGCGCGGTCATCGCGGTCACCTCGCCCGGGCGGTGCAGATCCGGTACCGCGGCCGCGTCACCGCAGGCATAGATCTCCGGACGGTTCGGCACGTGGAGATACTCGTTCACCACCAGCCGTCCCTTCATGGTCTCCAGGCCGAGGCCCTTCACCACGGGGTCGGGCCGAACCCCCACGCACCAGACGAGCGACCTGCTCGGCACGAAAACGCCGTCGGTGAGCCACGCGCCGTCCAGGGTCGCCTCCCTGACCGACATGCCCATCCGAACTTCGACACCGCGCTCGCGCAGCACACGGTCGGCCGTACGCGACAGCCGCTCGTCCAGCTCGGGCAGCACACGGTCGGCCACGTCCAGCAGGAGCCAGCGCGGGGTGACGTCCCGCAGCCGCGGATGGCTCCGCAGGAGGGACCGGGTGAACAGCGCGCCGTGCGCGGCCACCTCGACCCCGGTGTAGCCGGCTCCGACGACGATGAACGTGCAGCGCGCCTCGCGTTCGGCCGGGTCGTCGGTCGCGTCGGCCAGCTCGATCTGCCGGACGACGTGGTCTCGCAGGTAGAGCGCCTCGGGGATGCTCCGGAAACCGTGCGCGTGCTCGGCCACGCCGGGGATCGGCAGCAGCTTGTTCACGCTGCCCACGGCCAGTACAAGCCGGTCATAGCCGACCTCACCGAGCCCGTCCTCCGGATCGGTGTAGTGCACCTTCCCGGCATCGACGTCGATCCGCTCCGCCTGCCCCAGAACCATCCGCACTCCGGGCAGCGCCGCAGGCAGGGACACCGCCACCCGGCGCGGGTCGATCAGTCCCGTCGCCACCTCCGGCAGCAACGGCACGTACAGGAAGTAATCGGTCGGGTTGACCAAGGTGATCTCCGCCCGTCCCCGGGCAAGCCGCGACAGCGTGCGGGCAGCGGAGAAACCCGCGAACCCGGCCCCGACGATGACGATCCTCGCGCGCCTCGTCCCTTTCTCCCCTGATTTCCGGCTCGACCCCGTCGGCTCCGCAACGGCACTGTCCATATCCCCGCGTCCTTTCATCTCTGTGGTCCGCAGGCTGCGGGAGCGAGTCCCACGCATCCTTCTGACCGGGGAAGACGCGAACACGAGCCCGGCATGGCCCGGCCGGGCCCGGCCCGGTGCGTTCCGCGGTCGGCGTCCGGTCGCCCTGTATGACACGGCGGATCCTCGGGTTTGTGACAGCCGGCCGCCTTTGCCTGCAACGCACGGCACGCCACTGCTGCTGGACGGCGCCATCGAACTGCCGCGCCGGGCGTCAAGGGCAGATCGCCACCGGCACGGACTCGCCGTACCAGCCGTTATCTCCGCCGCCACCAGCGGGCTCGACGGTCCTTCCCTTGGAGAACCTTCAGGGCATCCTTGGGCGGCACCCCGCGCGCCAGCATGACGACGTAGTCCCCCAGATCCGTGAGAGACAAGCCGAAGTCAACCGGGTCCAGGACTCGCACCTCGGCAAACGCCGCACTTATCTCCAAGTGGGGGCCGCCCCCGGCGGGAAACTCGACGTCCACGCCGCATGGGTGCTCGTAGAGTGGAAACTCAAAGGTCGCCGAAAGGCCCTCGGCCGAAAGCCGCTGCCTGAGGTACTCGACCACTTCTTCGGCACGGACTACATTGTCGGTCACGGGTTCTCATTCTGCCCCACGATTTGGAGTCGGCCGACCTGAAGGGCACATGAGCCGCCGCGAACGCTCTACGGGCTTACGATGACAACGCGAGGGCACCCCCGTGCCGCCGGAGGCATCGCATGAGCTGCTTTGGTTGCGTCCTGGCCCTTCTCTCGACCTTCAGCGGGTTCTGCATAGGCTTCATTCTCGGTGCCCTCATCGCCGACGCCATGGGCCTCGAAGGCGTCGGTTTCTACGCTCTTGCCATCCTCTGTGCCATCGCAGGCGCCATTGCGGGTGCCGTTGAAGGCCGGCGCGATCCCGTTGATTAGTGCCGGGTTTTCGGTGCCGGTCGGGGTTGGGCGGCTACTTCGGTGCCAGGCGGGGGAACAGCGGGTGGGCGTTGGTGCGGGCTATGGCGTCGTCGGTGGCGATGAAGTCGGTGAAGTAGGAGACGGCCAGGTCGGGGGCGAAGGGCCAGTCGCTGCCGTAGAGGACGTGTCCGGGCTTCGCGAAGGCGTGCAGGGACGGTAGTGCCGAGGGCGCGCGCCGCCTCCCCGGTGGCGGCGGGCACGTCGGGCAGCGGTAGCGACTCCCAGAGGCCGAAGCGTTCGGGGTGGTCGGCCACCAGCGCGGCGCCGAAGTCGCACGTCGATCCGGGCGGGTTGCGGCCGGGGCGGTCCGGGTCGGGTGTGGTTCGTCCGCGTGTGGGGGCGGCACCGGTAACGTCGCGGCCATGCCAGCCCGCACCCGCGGTGCCCGGCGCGTTCAGCGCGTCTCGCCGCTCCGCGACCCCAAGCCGCCCCGGCTTCCGGAAAGCCTCTCCCCGGCCTCCCCTGCCGACCTGGAGTTGACCCACGACGGGAAGTACCTGTCGCTGGCCTACGGCCCCGGCCGGGTGACCGGCGCCGACACCGAGAACGTCGAGGTCGAGCGGTGCTGTTTCGCGGGCGGCACGCTGGCGGGTTCGCTCGTCCGGGCCGAGATCACCGACGCCGAGCTGACCGGCTGCGACCTGGCCAACCTGAAACTCCGGGACTCCCACGTCTCCACCACGGCCGTCCTGGACTGCCGGATGACCGGGATGCGGCTGGACGACGGCGCGCTGCGCGAGGTGCTGTTCACCGGCTGCCGCGCCGACCTGACCTCGTTCCGGTTCGCCCAGTTGCGCGAGGTGGTGTTCCGTGACTGCAACCTGTCGGAGGCGAACTTCCAGAACGCCGAGCTGACGCGGGTCCAGTTCGAACGCTGCACCCTCACCGCGGCGCAGTTCTCCGGGGCTCGGCTGACCCAGGTCCGCTTCTCCGGCTGCGACCTGTCCGGGATCGGGGGGATCGGTTCACTGAAGGGCGCGATCATGTCCCGGGCGGACGCCGCCGCCGCGCTCGACCAGTTCGCCGCCGCGCTGGGCATCACGATCGACTGACACGGCAGCGCGAGGTGGCGGATAAAGGAGTGGACGGTGCGTTGTCCGGGCCTATAGCTTGCGGGTGGCCGTGACACCGCCCGAGGAGGTGAGACCCATGAACGCTGTATCGATGTGGGTGCTCCCCTCGTCGTCATGGTCGGGCGATTGACGTAGGGGTCGCCGGGAGCGCCTCGCCAGTCAGGCACTCCCGAAAGGCAACACCCCATGCGCTCTTCGCAATTCACCGCCGGGCCGTCGTCGGACGACATGGCCGACCGCGCGCCCCTCACGTACGACGTCGTCATCGCCGGATGCGGGCCGACCGGTGCGATGCTGGCCGCCGAACTGCGGCTGCACGATGTGCGGGTCCTCGTTCTGGAGAAAGAGACCGAGCCGGCTTCGTTCATCCGTGTCGTGAGCCTGCACATCCGCAGTCTCGAAGTGATGGCGATGCGCGGACTGTTGGAGCGCGTTCTGGAACACGGAAGGCGGCGTCCGGCCGGGGCCTATTTCGCCGCCATCACCAAACCCGCGCCCAAGGATCTGGATTCCGCGTACGCCTATCTGCTGGGCATCCCGCAGCCGGTCATCGATCGGCTGCTCGAAGAACGCGCGGTCGAGCTGGGGGCGCAGGTCCGGCACGGGTGCGCGGTGGCCGGTTTCGGGCAGGACGACGAGGGCGTGACCGTCGAACTGGAGGACGGGGAACGGCTGCGGTCGCGTTACCTCGTGGGCTGCGACGGCGCGCGCAGCACGGTGCGCAAAGTGCTCGGCGTCGGCTTCCCCGGCGAGCCCTCGCGGAACGAGACGCTGATGGGCGAGATGGAAGTCGGTGCGCCGCGGGAGGAGATCGCCGCCAAGGTGGCCGAAATCCGCGAGACCCATCCGTCCTTCAGCCTCGGCCCGTTCGGAGAACGGGCCTATCGCGTCGTCGTCCCCGCCGCGGGAGTCAGCGATCGCGCGGAGCCGCCCACGCTCGAAGACTTCAAGCGGGAATTGCGCGCCATCGCCGGAACCGACTTCGGCGTGCATTCCGCGCGCTGGCTCTCGCGCTTCGGCGACGCCACCCGGCTGGCCGAGCACTACCGGGTCGGGCGGGTGCTGCTGGCCGGCGACGCGGCGCACATCCACCCGCCCGCCGGCGGTCAGGGCCTCAACCTCGGCGTGCAGGACGCGTTCAACCTCGGCTGGAAACTGGCCGCGCAGATCCGCGGCTGGGCGCCGGAGACGCTGCTGGACACCTACCACGCCGAACGTCGTCCGGTCGCCGAGGACGTGCTGGACAACACCCGCGCGCAGACGGAGCTGACGTCCGCCGAACCGGGCCCGCGGGCCGTGCGCAGGCTGCTCACCGAGCTGATGGACTTCGACGAGGTGAACCGCCACCTCACCGAGAAGATCAGCGCGATCGGCGTCCGCTACGACTTCGGCGACGGCCCCGACCTGCTCGGCCGCCGCATGCCCGACATCGGCGTGGCCCAGGGCAACCTCTACAGCCTGCTGCATCGCGGGCGCGGCCTGCTCCTGGACCGCACCGGGCACCTGACCGCCGGCGGCTGGTCGGACCGGGTCGACCGCCTCGCGGATCCCGCCGCGGAGCTGGACGCTCCGTGCGTCCTGCTGCGCCCGGACGGCCACGTCGCCTGGATCGGCGACGGCCGGCGGGACCTGGACGACCACCTCGCCCGCTGGTTCGGCGAGCCCGCCGGCTGATCCCGCGAGGCGGTGCCCCGGTCACCGTTCCGGGCTAGGAGTCGTCTGCTTCGAGCTTGGCGATGTCGGACGCGTAGGCGACCATCCAGTGCGGGCGGAGCTGGTAGTAGACGACCTCGTCCCAGTCGAAGAGGTCGGCGCCGTAGAACTCCTTGAGGTGGGCGAGCAGTTCGGGCCAGTCCGCGTGCGGCTCGCCGTCCCGCGGGTTGAGGACCTCGACCGTGCCGTGCGTGAACACCCCCAGGTCCTCGCCTCGGATGTGGGCGGCGCTGACGGCGGGGCGGGCGGCGAGGTGGCGGGCCTTGGCGGCGTCGCGCGCGGTGCCGAAGTGCCACTTCCCGTGCAGGAAGTGCCCGTCCACGCCGCTGATGCGCGGCTCGCCCTTCGCCGTCACGGTCGACAGGGCCAGGACGCACATCCCGGTGAGGACCTTCGTGAGCTGCCCCGCCGTCACCGCGCGCTCCCCATTGACGATCGAGCGGAGATGCGAGGTGGAGCGGGACAGGGAGGCGTCCAGGAGGGCCTGCAGTTCCTTGAGGTCTGCGGGCGTTTCGTACATCGAGGTCCTTCTCTCTGGGTGTGCTCGTTCGCGGGCCCGGTCCGCTTCTGCGCTAGATGGCGGCCGGTGAAACCCATCCTGGCGGCAAAACCTGACATCCCTTGGCAGGTTTCTTCGCGTCTCCGGACGCGGGTGCCGCCGGGAGTGCCGAGGTGGATCCTCCATAAGGCAGTTCGATGGATCTGCGTATGACCACGGGGCGGGTCTGGTTCGCACACTGCGGGCGCACGCCTTTCCGAGCCTCCGGGAGTTGGGCCCCGGAGTCCCCCTGCGAAATCCGTCCGGCAGCGGTGCCGGACGGCCACCCCCCGGAGGGAAACCCCCGTGAGAAACAGACGCAGAGCCGCGCGATGCCTCGTGGCGTCGCTGGCGGTCGTCCTCGGGACGACGTTCCTGGCCGCGCCGGCGGTCGCCGCGCCGAAGCCGCCTCCCGTCACCGGCGGCGACGTGGTGCGGCAGCCGCAGAAGTCGCCGCTGCCCGTGAAGGACCGGCCGCCGCTGGCGGCGGAGAAGGACGCGCTCAAGAACCCCGACGCGAAGCACACGGAGCACCGGCGGCCGTCCAGCACGGCGAAGAAGGGGCTCAAGGCCGCCGCCTGCAGCCCCAGCGAGTTCACGAGCCGTTCCGGGAGCGCGCTCGTCCAGCAGGTCAAGGCGTCCACGACCGACTGCATCAACTCGCTGTTCAGCCTGACCGGCGGGGACGCCTACTACGCGTTCCGCGAGTCGCAGATGACGACGATCGCGTACGCGCTGCGCGACAACGGCGTCTACTATCCGGGCGACAACAGCACCGGTACCGCGCAGCTCGTCCTGTACCTGCGCGCCGGATACTACGTGCAGTGGTACAACCCCTCCACCGTGGGGAGCTACGGCCAGTCGCTGAAGACCGCGATCCAGGCCGGACTGGACGCCTATTTCGGCAACGCGAAGTCGTCGACGGTCAGCGACGCGAACGGCGAGGTGCTCGCCGAGGCGGTCACGCTCATCGACAGCGCGCAGGAGAACGCCCGCTACATCTACGTCGTGAAGCGGCTCCTGAACGGATACAACAGTTCCTACGACGCGTCGTGGTGGATGCTCAACGCCGTCAACAACGTGTACACGGTGCTGTTCCGCGGCCACCAGGTTCCGGAGTTCGTCACAGCGGTCCAGTCGGACCCGAGCCTCCTCGACACGTTGAACTCCTTCGCGGCGAACCACCTCGGCCTGCTCGGCACCGACCGCAGCTACCTGGCGTCCAACGCGGGACGGGAGATGGCCCGGTTCCTCCAGCATTCCGCGCTGCAGGGCAAGGTCAGGCCCCTGGCCAGGGGGCTGCTCGGCCAGAGCGCGATGACCGGGAAGACCGCTCCCCTGTGGGTCGGCATCGCCGAGATGACCGACTTCTACGACAAGGCGAACTGCTCGTACTACGACACCTGCAACCTGCAGCAGCGGCTCGCCCAGAACGTCCTGACCATCACGCACTCGTGCAGTTCCAGCATCAAGATCCGGGCGCAGGACATGACCGCGTCCCAGCTGTCGGACACCTGCGCGAGCCTGCTGAACCAGGACGCCTACTTCCACGGCCTCGTCAAGGACGGCAACAAGCCCGTCGCGAACGACGGCAACACCACGATCGAGGTCTGCGTCTTCGACTCCAGCACCGACTACCAGACGTACGCGGGCGCGATGTTCGGCATCGACACCAACAACGGCGGGATGTACCTGGAAGGGGACCCGGCCGCCGCCGGGAACCAGCCGCGGTTCATCGCCTACGAGGCCGAATGGGTGCGCCCGAAGTTCGAGATCTGGAACCTCAACCACGAGTACACGCACTACCTGGACGGCCGCTTCGACATGTACGGCGACTTCAACGCGAACGTCGCCACGCCCACGATCTGGTGGATCGAGGGGTTCGCCGAGTACGTCTCCTACTCCTACCGGAAGGTGACGAACGACTCGGCCATCGCCGAGGCCGCCAAGGGCACCTACGCGCTGAGCACGCTCTGGAACACCACCTACAGCCATGACACGACCCGCATCTACTACTGGGGCTACCTGGCGGTGCGGTACATGTTCGAGAAGCATCCCGGCGACATCTCCACCGTGCTCGGCTACTACCGGACGGGCGACTGGAACGCCGCACGCACGTTCCTGACCAGCACGATCGGCAGCCGCTACGACGGCGACTGGCGGACGTGGCTCGCCGCGTGCGCGGCCGGCGCGTGCGCCGGCGGGGGCGGCGGCAACCAGGCGCCGTCCGCGCGGTTCTCCTACTCCGCGAACGGGCTCGCGGTCGCCTTCACCGACCAGTCCACCGACGCCGACGGGACGATCGCGTCCCGGCGCTGGGACTTCGGCGACGGCGCCACGTCCACGGCGGCCAGCCCGTCCCACACCTTCGGGGCCGACGGCACCTACACCGTGTCCCTGACGGTGACCGACGACGCCGGGGCCACCGGCACCGCGTCCCAGCGGATCTCCGTGTCGGCCGGGGGCGGCGGGACGACCCCCGAGTGCACCGGGTCCGACACCCGGCAGCTCGACCGGAACTGCCAGCGCGGCAACCTGTCGGCGGCCAAGGGCGGCACCGCCTACCTCTACCTCTACGTTCCGTCCGGCACCCGGTCGATCACCATCACCTCCTCCGGCGGGACGGGTGACGGCGACCTCTACTACAGCTCCGGCAGTTGGGCGACTCCGTCGTCCTACAACCAGCGCTCCACCAACACCGGGAACGGCGAGACGCTCACCATCGCCAACCCGCCGGCCGGTTACAACTACGTCAGCCTGTATGGGAAGGAGGCGTTCAGCGGCGCGGCCGTGAAGGTCGAGTACTGACCCGCGGCATCGAAAGGCCGGGGCCGGACCGCGAAGGTCCGGCCCCGGCTTCGTGCCGCGCCCCGGTCAGGCGAGGGGGCCCCGCTCGGGGAAGTGGCAGGCCACCGCGCGCCCGGCGGTCCCGTCCAGCGGGGCGAGCGGCGGGCGCTCGACCCGGCAGCGGTCCTGCGCCTTGAAGCACCGGGGGTGGAAGGCGCAGCCGGGCGGAGGGGCGGACGGGCTCGGCGGGTCGCCGCGCAGCACGATGCGCTCCCGCGTCCGCTCCGCCACCGGGTCGGGCAGCGGGATCGCCGACAGCAGCGCCCGGGTGTAGGGGTGCGCCGGGGCGCCGTAGCG
>NZ_VCKZ01000663.1 GCF_005889745.1 Actinomadura geliboluensis | reverse complement strand
GGCTGAGGCTGGGGTGGGCGGGGGCCGAGCTGATGGAGGCCCGGCCGAGAACGACGGCGCCGGGATGCGGCGGCCTCGGGTCGCCGCCGCCGTTGCCGCCGGGGTGCTGTTCGCGGCCGTGGCGGCCGTGCTCGCGCTGACCACGCCGTGGAACCCGCTGCCGGGGCACGTCCCGGGCGGGCATGTGAAGGCCGACCCGGCGCTCGACTTCTCCCCCGCCGAGATCGCCCGGTCCAGGGCGTTCGACTCGGCCGTGAACCCGCCCGCCTACGCGGGGCTGCTGGTGGGGCTCGCGGTGGTGCTGGCCCTCGGCCTCACCCCGCTCGGCGCCCGCCTCATCGGCCGGGTCACCGCCCGCACCCGCCGCCGCCCCCTCAAGATCGCGCTCGCCGCGGTGGTGCTCATCACCGTGCTGCGCCTGGCGGGGCTGCCGTTCGACATCTGGCGCGAGTCGGTGCTGCGCCGGTACGGGCTGTCGACGCAGAGCTGGCCCGCGTGGCTCGTCGACCAGCTGAAGTCCCTCGGCGTCAGCTGGGTCATCTACACGGTCGCGCTGCTGCTCCTGTACTCGGTCGTACGGCGGTTCCCGCGCTACTGGTGGACGGGCGCCGCCGCCGGCGGGTTCGCGCTCGTGGTGTTCGTGTCGTTCATCTACCCGATCGCCGTCGAGCCGGTGTTCAACAAGTTCCACTCGCTGCCGCAGGGGCAGTTGCGCACCGATCTGCTCGCCATGGCGCAGCGGGACGGTGTTCCGGTGAAGGACGTCCTGGTCGCCGACGCCTCCCGCCGGACGACGTCGCTGAACGCCTACGTGTCCGGGTTCGGCTCCACGCGGCGGATCGTCCTGTACGACACGCTGCTGAAGTCGCCGCGCCCGCGGATCGGGTCGATCGTGGGGCACGAGCTCGGCCACGCCAAGCGCAATGACGTCCTGTGGGGGACGCTGGTGGGCGCGCTGGGCGTGGCCGGGGCGCTGTGCCTGCTGTACCTCCTGATGACCTCTCCGCGGCTCCTGCGGCGCGCCGGGGTCGATCCCGGCGGCCCGCCCGGGGACGCGTCCCGCGGGCGGGCGGCGGCGGACCCGCGCACCGTCGCGCTGGTGCTCGCGCTCGTGGCGGCCGGGACGCAGGTCTCGGCCCCCGTCCAGAACCTGGTGAGCCGGCACATCGAGGCCCGCGCGGACGCGCACGCCCTCCAGCTCACCCGCGACCCGGCGACCTTCGTGTCGATGCAGCACGAACTGTCGGTGCGCAACATCTCCGATCTGAGCCCCGACGCCGCGGAGCGCGTCCTGTGGATGACGCACCCCGCGGGGCCCGACCGGATCGCGATGGCCCGCGACTGGGCCCGGATGAACCGCGTCCCGGTTCCGCCGCCGCTCCGCTGAGGGCGCGTCAGTTGCCCTCGGCGCCCTGCTTGTGCGGTGCCTTCGGCTGGGCGCCCTGCCCTTGCGCGGACAGGGTCGCCGCATCAGGGCGCGGTGCGGTCGTCACCGGCCGCTTCAGCGCCCCGCCCTTCACCCAGTCGTTCCAGCCGACCTGCCAGAAGCCCCAGCCGTTGTCGGGCTCCAGCTTCCGGCTGGTGCCCGTCACCTCGACGGGGTCGCCGCGGTAGCTGAGGTTGTAGAACCACTTGGCGTTGGACGGGCTGATGTTGATGCAGCCGTGGCTGACGTTCTCGCTCCCCTGGGAGCCGACCGACCACGGCGCGCTGTGCACGTACTCGCCGCTGTTGGAGATGCGCACGGCCTTGTACACGGTCAGGCTGTAGCCGCCGGGGCTTCCGGGGCTGACGCCCATCCACGACGACGTCATGACGGTGGGGTCCTCCTTGGCCATCGTCAGGTGGACGCCGTTGGTGGTGGTGTACATGCGGGACCCGCCGCGGCCCATGCTGGTCGGGATGGTCTTGACCTTCTTGCCGTTGACCTTCACGACCATCTTGTGGTTGTCCTCGCCCGCGGTGGACACGTGCGAGTCGCCGATCTTGAAGTCGACGGCGTAGTTCTTGCCGCCGTAGACGTCGCCGCCGGTGCGCACGCCGGCCAGGTGCGCCCGGAACCGCACGTTCGTGTGGGCCGGCCAGTACTGCCTGGTGCGGAACACGACCTGCTGGTCGCCGAACCAGTGCCAGGCGCCCTCGACGGTCCGGTCCGCCGTGACCTCCAGCGCCCGCTCGACCGCCGCCCGGTCCTTCACCGGCTCCTTGAAGTTCATGATGATCGGGATGCCGACGCCGACGGTCTCCTTGTTGTACGGCGCCTCGACCGTCACGCCGTTGGTCTTCGCGGCCTCGGCCGTGGTGAACTGGCTGGACACCGTGCGGGTCCGGCCGTCCTCGCCGAGCGCCGTCGCGGCGACCGTGTAGGTCTTCCCCGGTTCCAGCGACCAGCGCGACCGCCACTGCGTCCGGTCGGCGCTGAGGTCCCCCTCGACCTCGCCCTTGCCCGTCGTCACCGTGACGTTCTCGATCGTGCCGCTGTGCGACCTGACGTCGATCTGGCTGTCCGGCTTGAGCTTTCCGCCGCCGCTCACCGGTGACACCGCGAGCCGTACCGCGTCGCCGGCCTCCGGCTCGCCGCCCGAGCACGCCGCGGCACCCGCCACGACGCTCGCGCCGACGAGCACGGCGGCGGTGCGCCGGCCCCGCTCCCCCGGTCC
>NZ_VCKZ01000160.1 GCF_005889745.1 Actinomadura geliboluensis | reverse complement strand
ACCGGCGGCCGCACCAGCCCCGCCCGCTCGCCGAGCCGCTCGACCGGCAGCTCCAGCGGCACGAACGACCGGCCCATGTCCATGCGGCCCGGCGCGGCGAAGTAGTCGGGGAACGCCTGGAACCGGAACTCGATCTCCGGGTCCTTCTCCAGGAACTCCACCAGCTCGGGCGCCGTCGCCAGGAACGCCTCCCGGCGCTCCTCCTCGGCGTCACCGAGCAGCGCCCGCAGGTACGTGCGCGCCGCCTCCGTCGAGTCGCCGAGCCCGGCCCGCTCCTGCACCCGCGTGCCGGGCAGCCAGATCGCCGACCCCGAGTACGCGGACGTCCCGCCGAGCACCGCCGTCTTCTCCAGGACGGCCGTCCGCAGCCCTCCGGAGGCCGCGGCGAGCGCCCCGGCCATCGCGCCGGCCCCCGAACCGGCCACCACCACGTCGTACTCGTCGTCCCAATTCGCCACGGTGACGTCCCCTCCAGGCTCGCGATCCCGGCGCGGGCACAACGTAAACGTGGCGTGCGACACGGGGGGCCGGCGCGTCCCACTGACCGGTATCGGCGATCGCGGGAAAGGCGCCGAGCCTGGATATTCTTCCTTGTCAGCACACCGATGGACCGGGGGGAGGACCGTGGCGAGGATCGCAGCGGCGAGGATGTCCGCCGAGCCCAGCTCACCCGAGCAGCACGACCGGCGGCAGCGCATCCTCCGCGCCGCGTCGCGCATCGGTACGGAGAAGTCCCTCGAACGCGTCCAGATGCACGAGGTGGCGAAGGCGGCCGGGGTGGCGATCGGCACCCTGTACCGGTACTTCCCGTCGAAGGTGCACCTGTTCACCGCGGTGATGGCGGCGCAGGTCGACCGGCTCCGCGAGCAGGTGTCCGAGCCCGCGCCCGGCGTCGCGCCCGAGGACGCGGTCGCCGACCTGCTGGTGCAGGCCAGCCGGAACCTGATGGCGCAGCCCGTCCTGTCGGCGTCGATGCTGCACGCGTCGAACACCGCGCACGTCGCGACCGTCGCCGACACCGTCCACATCGACAGCACGTTCCGCGAGATCCTGCTGCGCGCCGTGGGCATCGACGTCCCGACCGCGCAGGACGTCACGCTCGTCCGGCTGCTGATGCAGTGCTGGTACGGGGTGCTCCAGTCGAGCCTGAACGGCCGCGCCTCCATGGCGGACGTGGAGAGCGACATCCGGCTCGCCTGCCGGCTGCTGCTCGCCCCCCGCTCCAACGCGTCCGCGACCGACTCCCCGAACGACTCCGCCGACGGGGCGGCCTCCCAGTGATCGGGACGGTCCCGGCGGGGCGGCCGGGGCCGCGGCTAGCGTGCCGCCATGAATCGCTATGACGGCGTGAAAGTGCTGCTCACCGGGGCGGCGTCCGGCATCGGACGGGCCACGGCGATCCGCCTCACCTCCGAGGGCGCCGCGGTCTACGCCGTGGACCTCGCCGAGAAGGGCCTGGCCGAGACCGCCGCAGCGGTCACCGGGCCCGGAACCATCGCGACCCGCACCGCCGACGTGACCGACGAGCCCGCCGTGATCGCGGCCGTGGCGGACGCGGCGGAGACCCTCGGGGGCATCGACGTCCTGGTCAACGTCGCGGGGATCCACAAGACGACCCCCATCGAGACGCTGACCGTCGACGACCTGAACCGGCTGTTCTCCGTCAACCTCGTCGGCACCGCGCTGTTCTGCCGCGAGGCGCTCAAGCACCTGCCCGACCGCACCGGCGTGATCGTCAACACCGCCTCGCTGTCGGCCACGCAGGGCAACCCGTACATGACGGCGTACTCGGCGTCCAAGGGCGCCGTCCTGGCGTTCTCCCTCAGCCTCGCCGCCGAGCTGGCCGCGCGCCGCATCCGCGTCGTGCCGATCTCCCCGGGCGCGGTCGACACGCCGCTGGTGCGGTCGCCCGACATGTTCCCGCCCGGCCTCGACCTCGACTACTTCTCCAAGATCCGGTCCTACTACGGCGCCGCGCGGCCCGAGCAGATCGCCGCCGCGATCGCGTTCGCCGCGTCGTCCGACGCGGGCTACTACACCGGTGCCGACTTCCGCGTCGACGGCGGCGCCCACACCTAGGAGGCAGACATGGCACGGAAGGCGAGCACGGCACGCACCATCGCCGTCAGCGGTTCGGCGTCCGGCATCGGCGGGTCCCTCGCCGGGATGCTCCGGGACGCCGGCGAGACCGTCATCGGCATCGACCTGCGCGACGCCGACGTCTGCGCCGACCTCAGCGTCCCCGAGGGCCGGGCGAGCGCGGTCGCGGAGACGCTGGAGAGGGCCGGCGGGCGGCTCGACGCCGTCGTGGCCTGCGCGGGCGTCTCCGACTTCACGGTCATGCCGGTCAAGGTGAACTTCTTCGGCGTCGTCGGGCTGCTGGAGGGCCTGCGCCCCGCGCTCGCCGCGGCCGAGGCGCCGCGCGCCGCCGTGGTCGGCTCGATCTCCGGCACCCACCCGGTGGACGACGACGTCGTCCGCGCCTGCCTGGAGGGCGACGAGCCCGCGGCGATCGCGGCGGCGACGAAGGTCGAGGAGAGCGGCGCCGGCGGCCGGCTGTACCCGTCGTCGAAGTCGGCGCTCGCGCAGTGGCTGCGCCGGGTCTGCACCACCCCCGAGTGGGCGGGCGCGGGCATCCCGCTGAACGCGATCGCGCCGGGCGTCGTGAAGACCCCGATGAGCGCCCCGCTGTTCGAGGACGAGGGCATGTTCGAGATCATGAAGGAGGCCGTCCCGATGCCGCTCAACGGCTTCGCCGGCCCCGAGGTGATCGCGTCGGCCCTGGACTGGCTGATCTCCCCGGCCAACACCCACATGACCGGCCAGGTCATCTACGTGGACGGCGGCGCCGAGGCGACCCTGCGCGACGCGGCGCACTTCTGACCTGCGCGACGCCGCGCACTTCTGACCTGCGCGACGCCGCGCACTTCTGACGGGCACCGGTGGCCGCCCCTCGCGCCGAGGGCGGCCACCGGTGGGTCCGAAGGCGGGGGCGGTCAGTACTTGCTGGTGCCGGTGTTGTCGAGCGCGGCGACGCTGTAGGCCGCGTAGGTCTGGTGCGGGTCGCGGCCCTCGAAGTACGGCGTGATCTGCGCGCCGAACTCCTCGACGGAGAACACGCCCTCGGCGGCGGTGAACTTCTGCTCCACGGTCGGCGCCGCCATCAGCGCGACCATGTCGCCGTACACCACGAACACCTGCCCGGTGATCTTCTCGGACGCGGGGGAGGCCAGGTAGCCGACGAACGTGCCGACCCGCTCGGGCGCCATCACGTCCACGCCGCCGGGCGCGGTGCCCTCGGCGAACGTCGCCTCCGTCATCGCCGTCCGGGCGCGGGGGCAGATCGCGTTGGCGCGCACCCCGTACCGGCCGAGCCCGGCGGACGTCGACAGCGTCAGCGCGACGATGCCGGCCTTGGCGGCGGAGTAGTTCGGCTGGCCCGCCGACCCGAACAGGAACGCCTCCGACGCGGTGTTGATCACGCGCCCGTAGACGGGGCCGCCGGCGGCCTTGCTCGCGGCGCGCCAGTGCACGGCGGCGGCGCGGGACACCGACGCGTGCCCCTTCAGGTGGACGTGGATGACGTCGTCCCAGTCCGACTCGGAGAGGTTGAACAGCATCTTGTCGCGGAGCACGCCCGCGTTGTTGACCAGGACGTCCAGCGAACCGAACGTGTCGACGGCCGCCGCCACCAGAGTGTCGCCCATCGACCAGTCGCCGACGTCGCCCTTCACCGCGACGGCCGCGCCGCCCGCCTTCTTGATCTCGGCGACGACGTCGTCCGCGGCCGGGCCCATGTCGTTGACGACGACGTTGGCGCCCTGCGCGGCCAGGGCGAGGGCCTCGGCGCGGCCCAGCCCGGCGCCCGCGCCGGTGACGATGGCGGTGCGGCCCGCCAGGGAGAGGTCGGCGTTCATCGAAGCCTCCGGGTCGGTGTGTTCGGTTGCCGGTGACGGAGGCTAGTACGAATTCTACTTCTACCCGGGAGCCGGTCCCGCTGAGCGGGTGCCGGAGGTACCCGCCATCGGCGCGACCGCTGAGTGGGACTCTCGTTGCCTCCCGATGAGAACGAATTCTAGTGTGGCGGGCATGACGCTGAACCTGGCGACCCTCTTCGAGGCCGTGGCGGCGGCCGTCCCGGACCGCCGCGCCCTCGTCTGCGGCGACCGCGGGCTGACCTTCGCCGAGCTGGACGCCCGCGCGGACGCGGTGGGCCGCCGGCTGCGCGCGGCGGGCATCGCGCCGGGCGAGCACGTGGGCCTGCACATGCTGAACGGCACCGAGTACGTCGAGACGCTGCTCGGCTGCCTCAAGGCCCGCGCCGTGCCGGTCAACATCAACTACCGGTACACCGACCGCGAGCTGCACTACCTCTACACCAACGCCGAGCTGACCGGCCTGGTCGTGGACGACGCGTTCGCGCCCGCCGCCGCCCGCGTCGCCGGCGACTGCCCGGACCTGCGCGCCGTCACCGTCGTCCGGACCGGCGAGACCGCCGAGAAGCCCGAGTGGCCGGACCGGATCAGCGTCGAGGACTACACCTCCGAGCCCGGCGAGCCCGACCCGTCCCTCCGCGAGGGCCGCAGCGCCGACGACCGCTACGTCCTCTACACGGGCGGCACGACCGGGAACCCCAAGGGCGTCGTCTGGCGGCACGAGGACTTCTACTTCGCCGCGCTGAAGGGCGGGAACCCCTACGGCGACCCGCGCCTCACCGCCGGCGAACTCGCCGAGACCGCGAAGGACGGCTTCGAGCTGAGCTTCCTGCTTACGATGCCGCTCATGCACGGCGCCGCGTCCTACACGCTGCTCATGGCGCTGTTCACCGGCTCCAAGACGATCCTGATGCGGCGCTTCGACCCGGTCGACGCGCTCCGCACGATCGACCGCGAGCAGCCCATGATCGTCGCGGTGGTCGGGGACGCGATCGCGCGCCCGCTCGCCGACGCGATCCGCGCGCACGGCGCCGGCTACGACCTCTCGTCGGTGAAGGTGCTCGGCTCCGGCGGCGCGATCCTGTCGCGCAGCGTCCAGGACGAGTTCGCCGAGCTGATCCCCGGCATCCACATCAACAACGGCTTCGGCGCGTCCGAGTCGGGCGTGGACGGCAACATCAGCGTCGGCGACGACGGCCTGATGCGCCTCGCCGCCGACCCCCGCGTCACCGTCGTGGACGCGGCCATGCGCCCCGTCGCGCCCGGCTCGGACGAGGTCGGGTACGTCGCCCGCTCCGGCAACGTCCCGCTCGGCTACCACAACGACCCGGAGAAGACCGCGAAGACGTTCCCCGTCATCGACGGGAAGCGCTGGTCGATCCTCGGCGACATGGCCCGCGTCGAGGAGGACGGCACCGTCGTCGTCCTCGGCCGCGGGTCCGGCTGCATCAACACCGGCGGCGAGAAGGTCTTCCCCGAAGAGGTCGAGCAGGCGCTCAAGGCGCACCCCGCCGTGATGGACGCCCTCGTCGCCGGCGTCCCCGACGACCGCTTCGGCGAGCGCGTCGCCGCCGTCGTCGAGCTCCGCCCGGATGCGTCCGCCACCGTCGAGGACCTGCGCGCCCACTGCCGCGAGCACCTCGCCGGCTACAAGATCCCCGCGGCGGTCACGTTCACCGACGCGGTCGTCCGCTCCCCGAGCGGGAAGGCCGACTACCGGTGGGCCAAGCGCGTCCTCACCGCGACCGACTGACCCCCGGACCGCCCGACACCGGTCTGACCAGACGGGTCTGATCACACCGGTCTGACCACAGCGGCCCCGGCCCGGCCGGGGCGCCCGCCACGCACTCAAGGAGATCCTCCATGCCCGAGGCCGTCATCGTCGATGCCGTCCGGACGCCGGTCGGCAAGCGTTACGGCGCCCTGTCCGGGCTCCACCCGGCCCAGCTGCTGGGGTTGACGCAGCGCGGGCTGCTCGACCGCGCCGACGTCGATGCGGCCACGGTCGGGCAGGTCGTCGGCGGCTGCGTCACCCAGGCGGGGGAGCAGTCCAACAACGTCACCCGCAACGCGTGGCTGTACGCGGGCCTGCCCTACACGACCGCGTGCACGACCATCGACTGCGCGTGCGGCTCGTCCCAGCAGGCCGTGCACCTGATCGCCGGGCTGATCGCGGCCGGGACGATCCACACCGGCATCGGCTGCGGCGTCGAGGCGATGAGCCGGGTGTTCCTCGGGCAGGCGCTGACCCCGGAGACCGGCAGCCCCGCCCCCGAGGGCTGGGAGATCGACTACCCCGACCAGTTCACCGCCGCCGAGCGCATCGCGAAGAAGCGCGGCGTGACCCGCGAGGCCGCCGACGCGCTCGGCCTGGCCTCGCAGGCCAAGGCGAAGGCGGCCTGGGCGGACGACCGGTTCGCGGGCCAGATCCTCCCGGTCGAGGCGCCCGTCATGACCAGGGAGGGCCCGACCGGGGAGACCGCCGTGGTCACTCGCGACCAGGGGCTCCGCGACACGACCGCCGAAGCGCTGGCCGGGCTGAAGCCGGTGCTGCCGGACGGCATCCACACCGCGGGCAACTCGTCGCAGATCAGCGACGGCGCCGCCGCCGTGCTGCTGATGTCCGCCGACCGGGCCGCCGAGCTGGGCCTGCGCCCCCGCGCCCGGATCGTCGCGTCCGGCATGGTCGGGTCCGACCCGTACTACCACCTGGACGGGCCGATCGAGTCGACGCGGCACGTCCTGGACCGGGCGGGCATGAAGCTGTCCGACATCGACCTCGTCGAGATCAACGAGGCGTTCGCGTCGGTCGTCCTGTCCTGGGCGTCCGTGCTCGACGCGGACATGGACAAGGTCAACGTCAACGGCGGCGCCATCGCACTCGGCCACGCGGTCGGCTCGACCGGCGCCCGCCTCATCACGCAGGCCGTGAACGAGCTGGAACGGTCCGACCGGTCGACCGCCCTCGTCACGATGTGCGCGGGCGGCGCGCACTCCACGGCCACGATCATCGAACGGATCTGAGCAATGACCATCGGGCTGACCGAGGAGCACCGCGACCTGCGCGACGCCGTGCGCGCCTTCACCTCCCGGCAGGTGACGCAGGCCGCGGTCCGCGCCAGTGTGGACGCCGACCGCGCGAAGGCGCCGGAGTTCTGGACCGACCTCGCCGCGCAGGGCCTGCTCGGCCTCCACCTCCCCGAGGAGGCCGGAGGCGCGGGCTACGGCATCGTCGAACTGGCCGTGGTCCTGGAGGAACTGGGCCGCGCCATGACGCCGGGGCCGTTCCTGCCGACCGTCCTGTCGAGCGCCGTCCTGCACCGCGCCGGCCACACCGAGCACCTGCCGTCCCTGGCCGACGGAACGAAGACCGCCGCCCTGGGCCTGGACGCGGGCACCCTCGAACTCACGGGAACCACCCTCACCGGCAGGTCGGGCCCCATCATGGGCGCGCCCCTGGCGGACGTGTTGATCGTCCCGGCCGAACAGGGCGGCGAGACGACCTGGGTCGTCCTCTCCCGAGACGCCGCCGTGGTGGACGAGCACCCGAGCCACGACCTGACCCGCCGCCTGGCCACCGTCGAGGTGACCGGCGCGCCCGTCACCGTCCTGGACATCGACGCGCAGACCGTCCGCGACCTGGCCGCGGTGCTGTTCGCGGCCGAGGCGTCCGGGCTGGCCGACTGGGCGACGGCGACCGCCGCCGACTACGCCAAGGTCCGCGAGCAGTTCGGCCGTCCCATCGGCCAGTTCCAGGGCGTCAAGCACCGCTGCGCCCGCATGCTCGCGCACGCCGAGCAGGCCCGCGCCTGCGCCTGGGACGCGGCCCGCGCCCAGGACGAGCCGGCGTCCGAGGAGGCATCCCTCGCTGCCGCCGTAGCGGGAGCGACCAGCGTCGAAGCGGCGTTCCAGACCGCCAAGGACTGCATCCAGACCCTGGGCGGCATCGGCTTCACCTGGGAGCACGACGCCAGCCTCTACCTGCGCCGCACGCAGACGCTCCGCGTCCTGCTCGGCTCCACGGCGTCCTGGCGCCGCCGCGTCGCCCGGCTCACCCTCGACGGCGTCCGCCGCGAACTGAGCGTCGAACTCCCGCCGGAGGCCGAGGAGATCCGCACCGGCATCCGCGCCGAGCTGGAGCCCGCCAAGGCCCTCACCGGCAAGGAGCGCACCACCTACCTGGCCGACCGCGGCTACACGTCCCCGCACCTCCCGGCCCCCTGGGGCAAGGGCGCGGACGCCGTCACCCAGCTGGTCATCGCCGAGGAGATGCGCGCCGCCGGCCTGCGCGCCCACGACATGATCATCGGCAACTGGGTGGTGCCGACGCTGATCGCGCACGGCTCGCCGGCCCAGCACGAGCGGTTCCTGCCCGGCTCCCTGCGCGGCGACATCCGCTGGTGCCAGCTGTTCTCCGAGCCGGGCGCGGGCTCCGACCTCGCGGCCCTGTCCACCCGCGCGGAGAAGGTCGAGGGCGGCTGGAAGATCACCGGGCAGAAGGTGTGGACGTCCATGGCCCGCGAGGCCGACTGGGGCATCCTGCTCGCGCGCACGGACCCGTCCGTCCCGAAGCACAAGGGCCTGTCGTACTTCCTCCTGGACATGAGGTCCCCGGGGATCGACATCCGCCCGCTCCGCGAGCTGACCGGCGACACCCTCTTCAACGAGGTGTTCCTCGACGGCGTCTTCATCCCGGACGACCTCCTGGTCGCCGGCCCCGGCGACGGCTGGAAGCTCGCCCGCACCACCCTCGCCAACGAGCGCGTGTCGCTGTCCAACGACTCGTCCCTCGGCAGCGGCGGCGAAGCCCTTCTCAAGCTGGCCAAGGACGCCGACGACGAGCGCCTCACCACCCTCGGCGGCATCCTCTGCGACGCCCAGTCCAGCAGCCTGTTCGGCCTGCGCACCACGCTGCGCACGCTCGCGGGCGGCCAGCCGGGCGCCGAGTCGAGCATCGGCAAGCTGATCGGCGTCGAGCACATCCAGCAGGTGTGGGAGACCGCCGTGGACTGGATCGGCCCCGAGGCCCTCACCGGCCGCGGCGAGGGAGGCATGGGCGACCCGACCTGGATGTTCCTGAACTCCCGCAACATGTCGATCGCGGGCGGCACCACCGACGTCCAGCTGAACATCATCGGCGAGCGCATCCTCGGCCTGCCCAGGGACGCCGCATGACGATCGACCTCCCCTCGGGCACCCGGCCCGCCGGAGTGGACGCGGCCGTCGAGGCGGCCCGCCGCGTCATCGACGCCCTCGTCCGCTCCGGCGACATGACGGACGCCGACATGGCGTCCGTCACCGGCCGCCTCAACGCCGTCGCCGACGACCTGGAGGCGACGGCCCCGCTCCTGCGCGACCGCCTGGTCGACATGTGGCGCGGCGACGGCATGACCCGCCACGACCCCGTCACCGGCTCGGAGAACCCGATCGCCCCACCCGTCGCCTACAGCGCCGTCGACTCCCGCACCATCGAGGGCACGGTCACGCTGGGCCTGCCCTACCAGGGGCCGCCGTCCAGCGTCCACGGCGGAGTCTCCGCACTCCTGCTCGACCACACCCTCGGCGTGGCGAACGGCTGGGCGGGCAAGTCAGGGGTGACGGCGGAACTGACCCTCCGCTACCACCACCTGACCCCCCTCTTCGAGCCGCTGACGATCACCGCCCGCCAGACCTCCGTGGACGGCCGCAAGATCCGCACCACCGGCGAGATCAAGGCGGACGGCAGGACCTGCGTCTCCGCCGAGGGACTCTTCATCGCCAAACATCCGCCACGCCCCCGCTGACGGAGGTATCGGGGCATGATGGACATATGAGCGATGACGAGCGGTCCGAGAACACGGATGGCCGTTGGCGGGCCCTGCCGCCGCGCGTCCAGCTGGAGGACACGGTGCCCGGCCAGGAAGTCCCGCCCAAACCCCAGGTGATAGCCGACCCGAGCAGCGCCGAAGTCGACGAGGCGACCCGCTACCCGATCTAACCCTTCCGGAAATCCTCCCCTCCGGCGCGTGCGGGCGGGCTTGTCAATCCGCAAGCGGCTGGTTCGCCGCGCGCAGAGCGTCCCACGCGTCGGCCACGGGGCCGACATGCCGGAGCTTGTCCGGGTTGTTCACCGTGCGGATCGTCTGGATCCGGCCGTCGAGGACGTCCAGCGCCCACGTGCTGAGGACCTTGCCGTCCCGGTCGCGGACGATCGCGCCCGGCTGCCCGTTCACCTCCCGCTGCTCCAGCACGGCGCCGGCCCGGACGAACCGCGAGACGGACCAGGCGAGCGCGTGCGCCACCTTCCCGATGCCGATGATCCGGCTGCCGAGCTGCGGGGCCTTGCCGCCGGCGTCGCCGACCATCTGGACGTCGGCGGCCAGGAGCTCCCGCAGCCCGTCGACGTCCCCTTCCCGGAAGGCGTCGAGGAACCGCGCGGCGAGCTCCGTGCGCTCGGTCCGGTCGGCGGTGAACCGGGTGCGGCCCGCGTCCATGTGGCGGCGGGCCCGGACCGCGAGCTGGCGGCACGCGGCCTCGGAGCGTCCGACGGCCGCCGCGACCTCGTCGAAACCGAACCCGAACACGTCCCGCAGCACGAAGACCGCGCGTTCGAGCGGGCTGAGCCGCTCCAGCAGGAGCAGGGCCGCCATCGACAGCGAGTCGGCCAGTTCCACCGCGCGCTCCGGGTCCTGGTAGGGGTCGGTCAGCAACGGCTCGGGGAACCACGGCCCGGCGTACTCCTCCCGGCGCAGCCGGGCCGACCGCAGCACATCGATCGAGATCCGGGTGACCACCGCCGAGAGGAACGACTTGGTGGACGCGGGCCGGGTCGGGGAGGCCGTGTACCGCAGCCAGGTCTCCTGGACGGCGTCCTCGGCCTCGCTGACGCTGCCCAGGATCCGGTAGGCGATCGAGAACAGCAGCGGCCGCAGCTCCTCGAAGGACTGGTCCTCGCCGCCCGTCACCAGGCCACCGGTCCGTCTTCGGCGAAGAAGCCGGCGGTGGGCCCGTCCGCGTCCAGCGTGGCCAGGCGCACCACGGTCGCGGCGCCCTGCGCGACGGTGAGGAACCCGGTGTGGTTGTTGCTGTCGGTGTCGACGAACCCGGGCGCCACGGCGTTGACGAGGAGGCCGTCCTTCCGCAGCTCGTTGGCGTAGTGCACGGTCAGCGCGTTGAGCGCGGACTTGGACGGCGAGTACGCCGCCGACGGCAGCAGCGCCGCGAAGGGGCCGTCCGGGTCACTGAGCAGGGTCAGCGACGCGGCGTGGCTGCTGACGTTCACGATGCGGGGCGCCGGGGAGCGGCGCAGCAGCGGCAGCATCGCGTTCGTCACCGCGATCACCCCGAACACGTTGGTCTCGAACACGGCCCTGACCATGTCCAGATCGACCGTACTGGGCACCTGGTCGGTGGCGTCCGCCGGGGAGACCTGGCCCGATCCGGTGATCCCCGCGTTGTTGACCAGCACGTCGAGGCGGCCGGAGCGCTCCCCGATCAGGCGCGCGGCCGACGCGGCGGTGGCCGGGTCGGTGACGTCCAGCGCGACCGCGCGCACGTCGCCGCCGCCCGCCTCGCGCAGTGCCGCGGCGGCCTCCTCGCCGCGCCGCGCGTCCCGGGCGCCGAGGAAGACCGTCATGCCCAGCGCGGCGAGCTGCTCGGCCACCCCGCGCCCGATTCCCTTGTTCGCCCCGGTGACCAGCGCGACCTTCCGCTTCCCGACCTGCTCGACCTGCTCGCTCATGGTGTCCCGCTCCTCAGGGTGCTTCTGATGAACCCGTCTTCGAGACCCGAGACGAGACAGCCGCGCCCCCTGTGACACGCCGAGCGGAAAACCCTGCGAAGCGGCCTTCACGAGCCCGAGCCTCCGGGGAAGGGGGCGGGACGGTCGCCGAGGAACTCGTCCAGGAGGACGAAAAGGACCTTGAGCACATGGCGCTCGTCGTCCTCCGGCAGCTCCCAGCTCTGCCACCCACCCGGGAGGGCGATGTGCCGGACCTGCCCCTGCCAGCCGTGGGAGCAGTCCGCGCCCCGCCGGGCGACGAGCCATTCACGCCACCCCTGGAGACCAGGCCCGCCGTGGCGGCGGGCATGCTGGTCATAGCCCTCCAGGAACGCTTCGACCCCGGCGAGGCGCCCGCCGTATACGTACATGCTCGGACGTTTGGCCATGTTGGCGAAGTACTCGCGTTCGTCCACCATGCCGCCAGTCTCCGACACTCTCCGCCAGTGCCCGACACTCTCCGCCAGTGCCCGACACTCCCCGACACTCTCCATCAGCCTCCGGCGCTCCCCGACAGTCTCCGAAGTCGAAGCGGCGATCAGATCAGCTGCCAGCGGCGGGGTCGTGTTCGTAGACGCTGATGTGACGCCAGCTCTCGGACGTGTACGGTTCGCCCTTCCAGCCGCCCCACCGTTCGCGCAGGCGGAGCCCTGCGAGCCGGGCCATCAGGTCGAACTCGGGCGGGTGGGCCAGGCGGAGCCTGATGGGGTCGAAGGTGATGCCCGACGTGCTGATCCGGACATGGTTCTTGTCCAGGATCTGCGTCACGGGGTCGTACCGGCAGACGTCCAGGCCGACGCTCCCGGCGTCGATGCGCTCCGGGTCGACGAACCGGTGGCCGGGACGGGCCGGGGCGGTGGGGACGCGGCATTCGAGGACGAACGCCCCGTCCCCGTCCAGGTGGCGGGCGGCGTTCTGGAAGCAGCGGACCTGGTCGTCCTGGCCGAGGAGGTTGCCGATCGTGTTGAACACCAGGTAGACGAGCCCGTAGGTGCGCCCGGTCGTGACGCGGGACATGTCGCCCATGGTCACGTCGATGCGGTCGCCGTCCGGCTTCGCGCGCAGCCGGTCGACCATGGCCGGCGACTGCTCGATGCCGTCCACCCGGACGCCGGCGGCCCGTGCCAGCGGCAGCGCGATGCGGCCGGTGCCGACGGCGAGTTCCAGGACGGGACGCCCGTCCGCCAGGCCGGCGAGGAACGCGACCGTCTCCCGCTCGTCGCCCCGGGTCTCCTCGGCGTCGTAGTGCGCGGCCACGTCCTCGCCGAAGCTGGTCCGCGGATCGAAGCCCTTCATGTGCGCGTCCTTCCGTTCGGTGCCATGAGGACGAGTCCACGCCGCGCGCCCGCTCCCGCCAATCGATGTAGCGTGGGGCTTAATGATCAGCTTCGAGCTCGGGGTCGAGGACCTCGCGGACACCCGGTTCGCGCTGTCGCCGCTGGACGAGACGTGCCTGAGCCTGCGCGTCCTCCGCGAGCCCGGCCTGCAGACGCTGCACCTGCCATGGCGCCGGGCGGCGCTCGCCCGGCTCGACCCGGACGACGTCCGCCTGCTGATCTCCCTCGTCGGGACGAGACTGGCCATCCCGGACTTCCTGGCGCCCCGCCCCACGACCTTCGCGCCGCGTTTCGAGGACCAGTTGTCCCTCGTCCGGCGGACGCCTCCGGAGAAGGTCCGCAGGGACATGGAGGCGGCCCTCGTCAAGGCGAAGCCCCCGGACGACGCCTCGGCCGCCGAGCTCCGCGACGACGCCTGCGACGTCCTGCTGCGCTACTGGCGGACGGCGGTCGAACCGGTGTGGCCGCAGATGCGGCTGGTGCTGGAGGCCGACATGACGTACCGGGCGCGGCAGCTGGCCGTCGGCGGCGCCCGCCTGCTGTTCGCCGACATGCACCCGAACCTGACCTGGCGGGACGGGGTCCTCTCCATCGACAAGATGATCGGACGGCATCACGTCGCGGCGTCCGGGCGCGGGCTGCTCCTCATGCCGGCGGTGTTCGCCCACAAGCCCGCCCCGCCCGTCCACCCGGACGAGCCGCCCAGCCTGTCCTATCCGTGCCGAGGCGTTGCCACCCTGTGGACACCGGCCCCGGCCCCCGACACCGCCGCCCTGTCGGCGCTGCTCGGCGCGCGCCGCGCCGAACTGCTCGCCGTGCTCGACGAGCCCCTGCCCACGATCGAACTCGCGCGCCGCCTGAACGTGACCCCCAGCGCCGTCTCGCAGCACCTGCGGATCCTGCACGACGCGGGGCTGCTCACCCGCGCCCGGGACGGCCGGCACGTCCTGTACCGCCGCAGCGCCCTCGGCGACCGACTCGCCGCCCCGCACCTCGACCGGTGAGAACGAGCCGTCGCGGGGGTCAGTACTGGAAGTCGCGCGGCCGCTGCTGGAGGCTGACCCAGTGGTTGGTCGTGAACTCGTCCACGACCCAGTCGCCGCCGAAGCGCCCCAGCCCGGACGCCTTCTCGCCGCCGAACGCGATATGGACGTCGTCGTTCACGGTGGTGTCGTCGATGTGGGTCATCCCCGCCTGCACCCGGAGCGCGAAGTTCAGGCCCCGGTCCCGGTCGCCGGAGTAGACGCCGCTCGACAGCCCGTACTCGGTGTCGTTCGCCAGCTGAAGGGCGTGGTCCTCGTCGTCCGCCTTGACGATGGTGGCGACCGGCCCGAAGACCTCCTCGGCCGCGGTGGCCACCGTGTTGTCACCGAGGAGCACCTGCGGCGGGAGCACCTGCCCCGTGGGCCCCACCGGGTCACCGCCCAGCAGCAGCTCCGCGCCGTCCTCGACCGCCCGCGACACCTTCTCGCGGATCGAGTCGAGCTGCTTGGCGTTGATGACCGGCCCCAGCTGCGTCCCGTCGTCGCGCGGGTCGCCGTAGCGCAGTGACGCCGCGGCGGAGACGAACAGGTCGACGAAGGCGTCGTGGACGGACGCGTCCACGATGATCCGGTTGGTCGCCATGCACACCTGGCCCATGTGGAAGTAGCTCCCGTACAGGGCGCCCGCCACGGCCTGGTCGAGGTCGGCGTCGTCCAGCACCACCAGTGGGCCGTTGCCGCCCAGTTCGAGCGCGAGCCTCTTCAGCCCGGCCTTCGCGGCGATGCCCCGCCCGACCGGCGTCGACCCGGTGAAGGAGATCACCCGCGGGACCTCGTGCTCCACGATCGCGTCGCCGATGTCGCCGCCCTTGCCGATGAGCACGCTCAGCAGGCCCGGCGGCAGCCCCGCCTCCTCGTAGACCTTGGCCAGGAACAGCCCGCCGGTGACCGGGGTGTCGCCCGCCGGCTTCAGCACGACCGCGTTGCCGAGCGCCAGCGCCGGCGCCACGGAGCGGTTCGACAGCTGGACGGGGAAGTTCCACGGGCTGATCACCGCCACCACGCCCGCCGCCTGCCGGTAGACGCGGTTCTCCTTGTCCGGGATGTCGGAGCCCGTGCCCATGAACGTGTTGATCCGGTCGGCCT
This sequence comes from Actinomadura geliboluensis, assembly GCF_005889745.1. Lineage (GTDB taxonomy): Bacteria > Actinomycetota > Actinomycetes > Streptosporangiales > Streptosporangiaceae > Spirillospora > Spirillospora geliboluensis. Next base: position 3,254 of record NZ_VCKZ01000160.1, on the reverse strand, counting down.
GCTCGGCGGCCCGCTCCGTGACGGCGCGCACCAGCGCCAGCTCCATCCCGGCCCGGCCCCGCGTCGCCCCGGCCTCGCGCTGCAGCCAGTCGACCAGCTCGCCCTCCCGGTCGGCGAGGACGCGCGCCGCGTTCGCCATCACCTCGGCGCGCTCGGCGGCGGGCCGCGCCGCCCAGTCCGGTTGCGCGTCGCGCGCCGCCCGGTACGCCTCGTCGAGGTCGTCCGCGCCGGCCAGGGGGATCTCCGTCAGCACGTCCCCGGTGTAGGGGTCGGTGTCCTCCCGGCTGCCGCCCGCCCGGCCGGCCCGCCACTCGCCCGCGATGGGCATCCGGTCGAACCCCGTGTAGACGTCGAGCATCGTTCCCCCCGCCATGGTGTGCCTCCTCGCATCGGCCAACGGTCCTTCTGCCCTTGCCCGGACGGGCCCGTCCACACCGCCCGCCCGGCAAAAACACCCCCTCATCCCCGAGATGTCACATTCCGGGCGGCTATCCCGTCCGCACGGTGAAGCCACGGAAAGAGCCCAGTTGGAGGAATCATGAGCGCGCCCATCCTGGTCACCGGCGGAACCGGGACGATCGGACGGCAGGTCGTCCCGCTGCTGCGCGGCGCCGGCGCCGACCTCCGGGTGCTCAGCCGGCAGACCCGCGAGCCCGCCGACGGCATCGAGTACGTGACCGGCGACCTGTTCAAGGACGAGGGCGTCGAGGCCGCCCTGGACGGGGTCGAGACCGTCCTGCACCTCGCCGGCGGCAACAAGGGCGACGAGGTCGTCGCGCGCAACCTCACGCGGGCCGCGGCGAAGGCGGGCGTGCAGCACCTGGTGCTGATCTCGGTGATCGGCGCCGACCGGGTCCCGCTCGCCTGGATGCGGACCCAGGTGGCGACCGAGCAGGCCGTCGTGGACTCGGGCGTCCCCTACACGATCCTGCGCGCCGCCCAGTTCCACGACCTGGTGCTGAAGGTCGTGGAGAGCATGGCCAAGCTGCCGGTCGTCCCGGTCCCGGGCGGGCTGCGGTTCCAGCCGGTCGACACGCGGGACGTCGCCCCGCGGCTCGTCGAGCTGGCGCTCGGCGCCCCGGCGGGACGCGTCCCCGACCTGGCCGGGCCCAAGGTGTACGGGCTGGGCGAACTCGTCCGCGGGTACCTGGAGGTGCGCGGCAAGCGCCGGATGACGATGCCCGTCCGCATCCCGGGCAAGGCCGGGCGCGCCTACCGCGCCGCCGACAACCTCACCCTGGAGGGCGCCGACCACGGCACCCGCACCTGGGAGGACTTCCTGGACGAGCGCCTCGGCCAGACCGGCAAGCCCCTCACCGGTGCCCGAGCAAGCTGAGCGCGCCCAGCGAGACCGCGCCGACCAGCACCGTCGACAGGAGGCCGAGGAGGAGGCCGCGCCGTCCCGTCCGCAGCAGCGCGCCGACGCGGACGGACGTCCCCAGCCCGAACATCGCCGCCGCGAGCAGCACCGTGGAGACCTCCTTGGCCCCCGTCACGACCGCGCCGGGCACGACACCGGCGCTGCGCACCAGCAGCAGCACCAGGAACCCGGCGACGAACAGCGGCACGATGGGCGGACGCCTCCCGTCCACGGCGCCCCCGGCGCGGCGCTCGATGACGCCCATCCCCGCCACCATGGGCGCGAGCAGCACCACCCGGGTCAGCTTCACGATCACGGCGGCGCCCACGGCCGCCGCACCGGCGGGGGACGCGGCCGCGACGACCTGCGCGACCTCGTGGACGCTCAGCCCCGCCCACATGCCGACGGTCTCCGGGTCCAGCCCCAGCACGTGCGAGCCCAGGAACGGGACGACGGCGATGGCGGCGCTGCCGTAGATCGTCACGAGCGTGACGGCGGTCGCGACGTCCTCCTTCTCGCTGCGGGCGACGCCGTCCATCGCGACGATCGCCGACGCCCCGCAGATCGAGAAACCGGTGGCGACCATCAGCCCCAGGCCGCGGGACACGCCGGTCAGCCGGGCGAGGGCGAGCGTCCCGGTGAACGCGAGCAGCACGGTGGCGACGACCACGGTGAGCATGCCCGGCCCGAGCCGCAGCACCTCCGCGAGGCTGAGCTGGAGGCCGAGGAACACCACCCCGGCGCGGAGCAGCGCGCGGGTCGCCCACCGCAGGCCATGCGCGGTCACCGCGGGCAGCGCCCCGCCGACCAGCACCCCGGCGAGCACCGCGACGGTGAGCGCGCTCAGCGCGGGGACGAGCCGGTTGACCGCCATCGCCACGCCCGCGCCGCCCGCCGCCACCGCCAGGCCCGGCGCCGTCCGCTCCCACCACGACCGTGCCCGCCCGGTGCGGACCGCTTCCAGAACGCTCATGGATCCGAGGCTTCCGCGCACCCGGCCGTCCCGGTACCGGGCGGTTCGGCCTCACGTCATAGCCTGGGGGCATGACCCCCGAGCCCGACATCGAGTCGCTGCGGCTGCTGGTGCTGGTCGCCGAGCGGGGCAGCCTCACGGCCGCCGCCGGGGAGCTGCGGATCAGCCAGCCGTCGGCGAGCAAGCGGCTGTCCCGGCTGGAGCGCCGGCTCGGCGTCCGGCTCGTCGACCGGACCCGGCGCGGCTCGTCCCTCACCCCCGCCGGGACGGCGGTCACGGGATGGGCGCAGCGCGTCCTGGACGCCCTGGCCGCGCTCGGCGCCGGCGTCGAGGCGCTGCGACGCGAGCACACCGGCAACCTGACCGTCGCGGCCAGCCTCACCGTCGCCGAGCACCTGCTGCCCGCCTGGATCGGGGAGCTGCGCCGCGCCGACCCCGACCTGCACGTGGGCATGCGGGTGACGAACTCGGCGCACGTCTGCGAGCTGGCCCGGCAGGGCGAGGCCGACATCGGCTTCATCGAGTCGCCGGGCCGCCCGGCGGGGCTGCGCTCGCGGACCGTCGCGCGGGACCGGCTGGTGCTCGTCGCGCCGCCCGGCCACCGCTGGACGCGCCGCACGCGGCCCGTCCCGGCCGCCGAGGTCGCCGCGACCCCGCTGATCAGCCGGGAGGCGGGCTCGGGCACCCGGCAGGCGGCCCGCCAGGCGATGGCCGCCCAGGGCCTGGACCTCGTCCCGCCGCTGCTGGAGTTCGGTTCCAGCACCGCCGTGCGGAACGCGGTCGTCGCCGGCGCGGGCCCCGCGCTGATCAGCGACCTGGTCGTGGGCGCCGACCTCGCCTCCGGCGCCCTCGCCGAGGTCCCGATCGACGGCGTGGCGCTGGAACGTTCCCTGCGCGCCGTCTGGCGGACCGGCACCACTC
>NZ_VCKZ01000662.1 GCF_005889745.1 Actinomadura geliboluensis | reverse complement strand
GGTCCAGGCCGGTGGTGGGCTCGTCCAGGAACAGCACCTGGGGCCGCAGGATGAGGCTGGTGATCAGGTCGAGGCGGCGGCGCATGCCGCCGGAGTAGCCGGCGACCTGCCGGTCGGCGGCGTCGGCGAGCCCGAACCGCTCCAGCAGCTCGTCGGCGCGGCGGTGGGCCTCGCGGCGGGGCAGGTGGGAGAGGCGGCCGAACATGCGCAGGTTGCCGCGGCCGGTGAGCTTCTCGTCGACGGCGGCGTACTGGCCGGCCAGGCCGATGCGGGCGCGGACCTGGTCGGGGTGGCGGGCGACGTCGAACCCGGCGATGCGGGCGTGCCCGGAGTCGGCGTCGGCCAGGGTGGCCAGGATCCGCACGGCGGTGGTCTTGCCGGCGCCGTTGGGGCCGAGGACCCCGCAGACGGTCCCGGCGGGGACGGCGAGGTCGAGGCCGTCGAGGGCCTGGGTGGTGCCGTAGCGCTTGCGCAGCGCCTCGGCGGCGACGATCGGTTCACGGGTCACGGCAACTCCTCTGGGTACGGTGTACGCATCTCACGGTAGACAACTGGGTACGTCGTACGCAACTAGGATGCTCGGTACGACCCGCGAGGAGGTTCGGTGGCAGCCGGCGAGCAGCACGTCAGCATCTGGTCGGTCCCGGAGCGGCAGGGCCGCGGGCCCCGCCCCGCCTACAGCCGCGCCCAGATCACCGAGGCGGCGATCCGCATCGCCGACGCCGACGGGCTGGAGGCCGCCTCGATGCGCCGCATCGCCGCCGACCTCGGCACCGGCGCGATGTCGCTGTACCGGTACGTGCCGTCCCGCGACGACCTGCTGGAACTGATGGTCGACCACGCGCTGCTGGAGCTGGACATCCCCGACCGGCCCTCCGGCGACTGGCGCGCCGACCTGACGCTGATCGCCGAGAACACCCGGGCGGTGTGGCTGCGGCACCCCTGGCTGGCCGGGCTGCACCGCCCCCGCGCCACCATGGGCCCGAACCGGCTGCGGCTGCTGGAGTTCGCCTTCGGGGCGCTGGACGTCGGCATCCCCATCGACCAGATGCTCACGCTCCTGGACATGCTGAACGGCTACGTCGAACGCGTCGTGCGCGGCGAGATCGAGTGGATGCGGGAGGCGCGGCAGAGCGGGATGACCCCCGAGCGCTGGATGCTGCACAGCGGCCCCTACGTCCGGGAACTGCTCGGCACCGGCCGCTACCCGATGTTCGAGCGCATCGTCATGGACGCGCGGCTGCCCCACATGAGCGCCGAGGACCAGTTCCGCTACGGCCTGGACCGCGTCCTGGACTGCATCGGCGGCGTCCTCCCCGCCCCCTGAACGCGCGGGATCCCGTCCCCAGGGTGACAGCGGGGACGGGATCGGAGACGCCGGCGGGAATCGAACCCGCGAGGGGATGGCGGCCCGGTGCGCCGCCGCGGCGCCCGCCGGAGCGGCCGCCTGATCAGCCTGCCCCGGCCGCGGCACCGCCGCAACGCATTTTCCCCGCGCCTCCCCGGCGCGCACGCTCGCACCAGGCCGTCACTCCAGGCCGTGCAGGACCCGCACGAGCTCGATCCACTCCCCCGGGTGGACGTACCCGACGACCGCGCCGCGCGGCAGTCCCGCCGCGCGGAACGCCGCGTCCACCCGCCGCCGCGGATACGCCGACCGCAGCGACGCGTGCAGGCTGCCGCCCCGGCCGGTGAACCCCAGCTCCACGCACTGCGCGTACCCCTCCAGCGCGCCGGGCGGCAGCAGCGGCCGCGCCCGCCGCTCCAGGCGCAGCACGGCCGAGTCCACCCGCGGGACGGGCCGGAACCGGCTCGCGGGGATCCGCTCGCCCAGCCCCCACCGGAACACCGGCCAGGTCCGGACCGTCAGCAGGCTCCACCGCCCGTAGTCGCCGGTGCGCTTGCGCGCGTACTCCCGCTGCGTGATCAGCGTCGCCGCCTCCAGCGCCGGTGCGTCCAGCGCCCACGCCACGATCGCCGACGTCGCCGCGTACGGGATGCTGCCCGCCAGCCGGAACGGGCCGCGCGGCGGCCGCGCGGCCAGGAAGTCGCCGGTCACGCACTCCACGCCCGGCAGGCCCCGGCGCCGCAGCCGCGCCGCGTGCACCGGGTCGATCTCGTAGGCGATCACCCGGTCGGCGTGCGCGGCGAGCGCGGCGGTGATCCGGCCGTCGCCCGCGCCGGCCTCCACGACCAGCCCGCCGGGCGCGGCCAGCCGGGCGTACCGGGCGATCACCCCCGGGTCGGCGAGGAAGTTCTGGGACAGCTCGCGGCGCGCGCGCCCGCGAGCGGTGGTTCGGTTTCGGTGAGTGATGGCGGCCGTCCTCGGCTCCCGGCCACGGCGGGCCGGCGGACGGGCCGCGCACACGCGCACGGCGGCGCGGCGGAAACGCATCACAGCGGAAACGCGGCGCACAGGAAGGTGCTGCCGGGATGCGCGGCGGGGCCCGTCCGGGATCGTCAGGGGCGTCGGCGTGCCCTGGACGGCCGGTGCGCGCGAGCGCACGCCACGGCCGCGGCGCCGCGCAACGGCGCCGCGGCTGCGGCAGATCAGGCGGCGCGCACCCGGAGGTCCAAGGCGGGGCGGCGGCCGCGGAGCCGGACGTAGGCGGCGGCGGCCATCACCCGCGCCGCGCAGTCGGTGACGGCGGACATGCGCCCGATCCTAGGGACC
>NZ_VCKZ01000661.1 GCF_005889745.1 Actinomadura geliboluensis | reverse complement strand
GCCGGAGTCTCACCCCTCCTGCTCGGCGGCGGCAACACCCCGCTCTACCTGGGCCATCGGGTCCGGTTCGCCACCGCCCCACAGCGCCAGGTCCTGGAGACCCTGTACTCCACCTGCGCGGTCGAGGGCTGCGATGTCCCCGGGACGCTGTGCGAGGTCGACCACGTCCACGGCTGGGCCCTCGGCCGAAGCCCCACCGACATCGACCAACTCGCCCTCACCTGCGGCTGGCACAACCGCTACAAACACACCAACCCACACCGCATCCACATCACCAAGAACCCGGACGGCCGCTACACCTACCGCCTCCACCCACCCGGTGCCGGTCGGGCCATAGGCCCGCCATCGTGGATCACCACCTCGGCCAGCCGTCCACCCCCGACAAGCCAAGCCGCCTGACGGCCCCGCCGCGCCAAAGCCCGACGACCGTCCAACGAATAGCCGAAATCGGCAGCTCGTTGGAGGCTGCTGCCTGTTGCCCACCGCCTGTTCCCAGTGCATTTCAGGGAACGGGCGGTTCGGTCATGGGGCGCGCGCACGTTGCCAAGATGTGCCCGCTGACCTCCGCAGTAGCACCGCAGGCCGCGTCCCCTCGCACACCGAGCAGGGGAGCCTTGCCCCCATCAAAGCCCTTCGTTGACGGCGCTGATGTGGAGGCCGCGCGTCCGGCGTGGGACTGCAGCCCGGCACGGTCGAGGAGCTGTGCCGACACCTGGACGGGCTGTCGCTCGCGGTGGAGCTGGCCACGGCGCGCGCCCGGATCATGTCGGTGCCGGAGATCGCGCACGGGCTGAACAACCGGTTCGCGCTGTGGCCTGATGTGCACGCTCGACTGCATGACGCTCGCAGTACTCGAGTGGGCCGCAGCCGATAACCGACCTGGTCGGCCGGTTGAGCAACGGGCCAGGACCCCGGCCAACGGCTTTGGACCTTGTTCGCAGGCCCGGAGCGGCCGCGCGCTGTGCAGCTTGGTCGACCACCCGCCAGGGCGAACGCTCCAGGGCCTGATCGCCCACACCAACCTGCCAGCTGATCAGCCCAGCAGCATCAGTCCGTGCACGCTCGCCAGCGGTGAAACCGCGAACCCACCGCCTGCCAGAAGTTGTGGCAGTTGGGCACGTCCCGTACCGCGACCAGCGCCAGGACCGGCTGGACCACCGGACCGGCGTGGCCTCGCACCAGCCCATCTCGCACCCCGTCCGAGGTAGAGGAGCATGTGATGTGCCACGCGGCACGAACCGCGTGCCGGGCCTGATCAATCGCCCAGGTCACCTGATGTCTGCACGTCTCAGCGAGGTTGTGCCTTCGGGCGAAGGATCCGCGCAGGGTGGCCGCCGACCTCGACCGTTGGCTGGCGGAGGACGGGACTTCCCCGTCGGAGGCCGTGCCGGTCGATCACCCCCATGACGGCACGGTCCGGACGCACCGTGGCGTCGATGCGGCGCGCGTCAAGATCAAGGGACGGCTTCCCCAGCCGGTGCTGGAGGAGTTCGCCCACGAGGGCCCCGGGACGTTGCGGGCCTGGCTTCGACGCACCGAGTTCGGCCGGGGGACGCCGGCGCTCACGAAGAGGTGCACCCACCGTTTCCGCATCCTGCGCCGCCACCACATCAACGGCTGGGCGCTCGGCCGAAGCCCCACCGACATCGACGAGCTCGAACTCACCTGCGGATGGCACAACCGCTACAAACACACCCACCCCGACCGCATCCACATCACCAAGCCACCGGACGGCCGCTACACCTACCGGCTGCCTCCCCCCGGTGCCGGTCGGGCCAAAGGTCCGCCATCGTGGACCACCACCTCGGCCAGCTGTCCACTCCCGACAAGCCAAGCCGCGTGACGGCCCCGCCGCGCCAAAGCCCGACGACCGTCCAACGAATAGCCGGACTCTGCAGCTCGTAGGAGGCTGCTGCCTGTTGCCCACCGCCTGTTCCAGGGCATGTCAGGGAACGGGTGGTTCGGTCATGGGGCGCGCACGTTGCCATGGTGCGCCCGCTATCCCGCAACCGCACCGCAGGCTGCGCCCCATCGCACACCGAGCAACAGACCCTGCCGCCATCAAAGTCCTGCGCCAGGGATCAGCAGCGAACCCCGGTCCTGGGCGGCAAGCGCTCATCGTCCGACTGCACCGAGATCATGACCGCATCCAGCTAGCGGACGGTGGGCTGGCGGTCTGGTGCACAGCGGTGTTGAGAAGGGCGGCCGGGGCTCGGCGGCGCGTGGCGTGGCTATGGCTGCGGCTGTTTCGCCTGGGCGGCGTAAGAGTGCGCGCGTCGGCTGCGAGCCAGGTCTGCCTGGCCTGTGGTGATGCGAGGGCGCTGGTGCGGCGCTGCCTTCTTTGTTGGTTGGGGCCGTGGTCGTTGCGCTGACCTGGCTGAACGGGCTGCTGGTGGGTGCTCACCGGCTCACAGTCCGGCGTGGTGAGTGTCTGCCAGTTTTCGGGTCGGTCTTCGTCGGCTGTCTCATCCCTCAGTGTGTTGACGGCCGGAGGTAATTGAACGCGTTCAGTTTTTGGGGTTAGGGTCGTTGTAGTCGGTGGAGGGAGTGGGATGCGGGTCGTGATTCCCGGGGGGACCGGGCAGGTCGGGGCGGTGCTGGATCGTGCCTTGACGGCGGGCGAGGTTGGTGGGCGGCACCGCACCATGCTACCAATAACCGTAGTAGTACGATCGTAGTG
>NZ_VCKZ01000159.1 GCF_005889745.1 Actinomadura geliboluensis | reverse complement strand
GTCCGACGACACCGGCACGCTGCTGTTCGACCCGGTCTTCCTGGTCAAGTACGTCTCGACGATCGTGCGGCTGCGCCCGGGCGACCTGATCGCCACCGGCACCCCGGCCGGGGTGGGGCACGCCCGCGACCCGAAGGTCTACCTGACCGGCGGCGAGACGGTCGTGACCGAGATCGACGGGCTCGGCGCCTGCACCAACCGCGTCGTCAAGGACGCCTGATGGCTCGCTGGGCGGTGCGGTCGGCTGGACGGCTCCGCGGCCGGGCGCTGCTTGCAGTGCCCGGCCGCGGGCCGGTTCAGCGGGAGGCTGAGAACCAGCGGTACGGGTGGCGGGTCAGGCTGTACCCCGCCACGGCCGCCGCGGCGGCGAGGACACCGCCGCCGATCGTCCACCACCACCGGCCGGACGGCCAGGAGAACCAGCCCTTGACGCGCTCGGTCGGTTTCGGCGCCGAACTGGCCGCGGACGGCGACTCGGACGGCGATGCGGGCGCCGCCGCGTCCGGGGCCAGGGTCGCCCCCGCGTTGACGGGCGGGGACAGCGGCGCCTTCAGATTCGCGCCCGCCGGTTGCGCGTCGCCGTCCTTCGCGGTGATCCGGACGTCCGCCCGGATCGGCAGGCCGAGGTCCTGCTCGGGCAGGGTGCTCGCCGACAGCCGCAGGTAATAGGTGCCCGGCAGCGGGTCGTCGGACCACGGCTCGGCCCACGCGCGGACCCGCCGCAGCGTGCAGCGGAGGTCGACCCGTGTGGCGTTGGCGCCGGCCGTCGCGTTCTGCGGGCCGGCCGTGCACGCCTGGCGGCGGCGCAGCCCGTCGAAGACGTCGGCCGTGTACGTCGCGGCGCCGTGGCGGTTCCCCGCCGGCGGCAGCGTGACGGTCACCGTGACCCGGCCGGTCTGCCCGGCGGCGAGCGCGAACGACCAGTACAGATGGTCGCCCGTCGAGGCGGACACCAGGACCGGCTGCCCCGGTTCCACGGTGGTCGCCGTGAGGAAGGACGTCCCGGCGGTGCCGACCGTCGGGGGCGGGGACGGCTCGTCCGCGGCGGCCGGTCCGGCGGACAGCGGCAGGACGGTGGCCGCCAGCATGGCGGCCGGGAGGACGAGCCGGGGGGCGGCGCGCACGGTCAGTTCTCCTTCCAGATGGCGACCCGCCAGCGGGCGAGCCATCCCATGACGAGACCGGCGACCAGGCCGGTCCCGGTGAGCACGACCAGCAGCAGCCAGCCGCGGCCGAGGTCGGGCCCGCCCGGCGCGTCCGAGGACGGCACCAGGTCGACGGTCAGCTCCAGCGGCATGCCGGGCGCCGTCCTCACGTAGGTGGGGGAGGAGAAGGAGTTGCTGACGACCAGGCAGACCGGCCGCAGCTCGGGCCCGCCGTCGGACGTGGGCGACGCGTCCGCCTTGACCTGCCGTTCCGCCCAGCGCAGGCCGGTGGACCTCACGTCGGTGCGTCCACTGCCCGCGTCGGTGCCGCGGACGAGTTCCTGGCCGTCCGTCGACACCGCGCGCAGCAGCACGCCGTGGTCGGGGTTCAGCCGCCGGTCGAGCGAGAGGCTGATGGAGGCGCGCAGTTCCTGCCCGGGAGCCACCTGCACCCGGTACCAGCGGTGCTCGCTGAACCGCTCCCGGTCGGTGTACACGCCGCGCGTCAGCAGCGGCGCGTTGGCGCACTGCGCGCCCCCGGCCACCTGCTGCGGGGTCTGCCGGTAGGTCGCGCCGGCCCGCTGGACGAGCTGGTTGAGCCGGCCGGTCAGCTCCTCCTGGTGCTGGACGGCCGTGTAGGTGCCGCCGGTCGCGTCCGCGATGCAGGTGAGCTGCCGGCGGACCTTCTCGTCCAGGGTGAGCCCGAGGGTGTCCACGACCAGGTGCGTCCCCTGGGCGGCCAGCTTGCGGGCCACCTCGCAGGGGTCGGGCGGTGAGCACGTGTCCTCGCCGTCGGTGATGAGGACGATCCGCCGTGTCGTCTCCCCGGTGCCGAGGTCGCGGGCCGCCGCGCGGAGCGCCAGCCCGATCGGCGTCCAGCCGGTGGGGCGCAGCGTCGCGATCGCCGTCTTCGCCTCCACCTTGTTCATCGGCCCGACCGGGAAGAGCTGCCGGGTGTCCCGGCAGCCGACGGACTTGGGACTGCCGGGGAACCGGTACTGCGACCCGAGCACCCGGATGCCCAGTTGCGTCTCGCCGGGCAGGGCGTCCACCACTTCGTTCAGCGCCTGCTGAGCGGCCGCCATCCGGCTGCGGCCGTCGATGTCGCGGGCGCGCATCGAACCGCTGACGTCGAGCACCAGTTCGACCTTGGGGGGCTCCGCAGGACCCTCGGCACCGCCGTCATCGGCGGTGCCGGGAGGCGCGCCGAAGAGCGTGAGGGCGGCCAGCAATCCGAGCACGCCGCCGCCCGCGAACCATCGTCTGGTGATCATCGGAGAATCCTATTGACGCCCCGCGGCCCCGATGGCCAAGATCGCCAGACTCCGGGCAGAGGGCATCGATCCGGTGCGAGCCCGGCCGACCGTGCAGCTCCGGCCCAAGCCGACTGAAGCGGACGCATGCCGTTCGACCGACGGCTCCTGCTCCGCATGCTCGACGCACCGTAGAAGGACCGCGGCTGGGCCAGCCTGCGCAAAGTGTCGGTTGGGACGCTCGGCGCCCCAACGTCAGTCGACTGGGTTATCCAGCCACCGGCCATGCCGCATGACGGTGCGCCCAACGAATTCGTGAAAGCCGTTCCAGACCTGGATGCGCCTGGGGTGCAGCCGTAGGTAGACGAACGTGCCCTCCGGGGTAGTGCGGGGGTCTGTGGAAACCTCGGCGTAGCGTTCGGCGATGTCAGCGTCGATGTCGAGGACGTCCATGAGCGACGCGCTGGTGTCGATCATGACGGTGTCAGCGGTATCGCCGAGAGCGACCCGCGCGTGCGGGTGGGCTCCGATGTTGGCGGCAGTGCGGCTCTTGAGGCCACGGGGATCAGATGCGCACCATGACCGTCGCTGCCGGTGGCCAGCCACATCTGGAAGCCGGTTTCGAGCCGGTTTCGAGCACGGGCCTGCCGCTCGGCCAGGCTCCGTGGGACCGGGATCGAGGCGAGCTCTTTGTCAACCTGCACGACGATTCCCCTTCACATGGGTGCAAGTTCTCCTCCCCGCCGGGAGGCTGTACCCCTTAGACGAACGGCACCGCGCGCACTCCGACACGTCGCCGGACCATTCGTCAGCGGGGATCGTTCTGCTCGACGTCAGAACTTTCTACGTCCGACCCCTGACCGACGGAGAGGCGCTCGCAGCCCAGCTCCTGGCGGAACAGCCGCCGAACCTCCAACACGATCACCGTGCGCCGCCCGCCGTGCCAGCCGGGCGCCGCCGATACCGGCTGTGGACTCTTGTCGAAGCAAAACTGATCGCCGAGAGGCGGCCGATCCGGCAGGCGCGGTCAACATCGTGCCGAGGTAAACCCGCACCGGGGTGGCGACGAGCCCTGGGAGTGCCGGAATCCGGAACATCGGTGATGTCCCATGTGCGGCGGCTCGTTCGTCTTAGGGGTGAGAGTCCAATGCCCTGGAGGTTGCGATGCAGTACGCCCTGCTGATCTACGTCGTGCCCGGCTCCCACGAGGGGTTGTCGGACGCGGACCGTGACGTGGTCAACGCCGACTATCGCGCTTTGGCCGATGACGACCGCTGTGTCGTCCACGCGCAACTGCAGTCGGTCGAGACGGCGACCAGCGTGCGCGTGGTCGGGGGCCGGACGCTGATGACCGACGGTCCGTTCGCGGACAACAAGGAGGTGCTCGGCGGAATCGGCCTCATCGAGGCGGCCGACCTGGACGAGGCGCTCGAGATGGCCGCGAGCATCCCGGCCGCCCGGCTCGGCGGCACCGTTGAGGTACGGCCGCTGGTCCGGCCATGAGCCTGCTTGAGAAGACCTTCAGGGAGGAATGGGGCCGGGTCCTGGCCTCGCTGGTCGGTTTTCTGGGCGATTTCGACAAGGCAGAGGACGCCGCGCAGGAGGCGTTCGCGATCGCGGCGGAGCGCTGGCCGGTGACGGGCGTGCCGGACACCCCGGGCGCGTGGCTGGTGACGACGGCACGCAACCGGGCGATCGACCGGATCCGCCGGGAACGCACCCTGGCCGAGAAGATCCCGCTGCTGACGGTGCCGGAGGCCGCTGCGATGGACGAGTTCGACGAGAGCGGGATCAAGGACGAACGGCTTGAGCTGATCTTCACCTGCTGCCATCCGGCGCTGCCGCTGGAGGGGCAGGTCGCGCTCACGCTGCGGGCCCTGGGCGGCTTGGAGACCGCCGAGATCGCACGGGCGTTCCTCGTCTCCGAAGAGACCATGAAGCGCCGCCTGTCCCGAGCCAAGGCCAAGATCAAGGCGACCGGGATCCCGTTCGCGGTGCCAAGGGCACACCTGCTGGCGGACCGTCTCGACGCCGTACTGGCCGTCATCTACCTGATCTACAACGAGGGCTACAGCGGCCGGATCGACCTCGGCGACGAGGCCATCCACCTCGGAGGAGTGCTCGCCGCGCTCATGCCGGACGAGCCGGAGGCGCATGGGCTGCTCGCCCTGATGATGATCCACCAGGCCAGGCGGCGGGCCCGGTTCTCCGGCGACGATCTCGTACTGCTCGAAGACCAGGACCGTTCGCTCTGGGACGAACGCCAGATCGCGACGGGGCGGGCCGCGCTCGATCGGGCGATCGCCTTGGGCGGGCGCGGCCCCTATGTCGTCCAGGCCGCGATCGCCTCGTTGCAGACGCGAGCTCAGATCGATTGGACGCAGGTCGCCGCGATGTACCAGAGGCTGGTCGAACTCACCGGCTCGCCAGTGGTCGAGCTCAACCGCGCAGCGGCGCTCGCCCAGGCCGGCGACCCCGCCACGGCACTGCGCGCGGTCGATGACCTCGACCTGGACGGCTACCTCTACTTCCATTCGACCCGAGGCGAGCTGCTGCGGCGTCTCGGCCGCGACGGAGAGGCCAGATCCGCGTACCGCCGGGCGTTCGACCTGGCCACCTCGCCCCCCGAGCGCAGATTCCTGACCCGTCGCCTCGAACTTTTCTGACCCGGGTCGTCCCCTGGGCGCGTGTTCGTTCGTCGCCTGGACATGAGCGACCACTTCTCCCGCCTTCCGCATCGTGTGGTCGCGTCAGCACGTGTTCCGAGACCGCTGCGCACAGACGGCCAGATCTCACCGTAGGCCGTGGCGGCCACTGAAAGCACATGGAAATCCGAGGAGAAACACATGTCGAAAAGCCAGACCGCGATCAACAAGGCGACGTGCAGTCGAGGGGTGCAGGTGGTCAACAGCGGTGATGCGGACCTCATCTCCACGACCTTCGACGAAGTCTTCCACCCGGACGTCCTGATCCGCACCCCCTTGCCGATCGGAAAGACGGGAGTCGAGGCGATCAAAGAGGTGTTCGCCAAGCTCCTCGGCGCCTTTCCCGACCTGCACGTCACGATCGAGGACGTGATCGCCGAGGGGGACAAAGTCGTCTCCAGTAACACCGTGAGCGGAACTCATCAAGGCGAGTACATGGGCACCCCGCCCACCGGAAAGGTCGTCACCTGGAAGGAAATCATGATCGTTCGATTCGAGGACGGGCGGATCGCCGAGAGCTGGGGGGTCGTCGACGTCCTCTCGCAGATGCGACAGCTCGGAGTGATCCCCGCAGGCCCCTCGTGACCTGGCGGCCGAGGTCCTGAGGGGCAGCCGCCGGCTTCGACGAGGCTCGTGAAAAGCTTCTCACGTCAACAGAAAAGACCTTTTGATGAACGTGTTCTTGTGGATCGTCCAGGCGCTCCTAGCGGCCATCTATGTCATGTCCGGCCTGGAGAAACTCACCCAACCGAAGGACAAGTTGGCCGGCAAGTACGCCTGGGTGAAGGACGTATCTCTGGCAACGCTGCGATTCATCGGTGTCATGGAACTGCTCGGCGCGATCGGACTGATCGTGCCGGCCGCGACCGGAATCGCCCCCGTCCTGACCCCGATCGCCGCGACGGGGCTGGTGATCTTGATGCTCCTGGCGGTGGCCATGCACGTCCGTCGTAAGGAGCCGTCCGGAGTGCCGGTCACCGCCATCTTGCTGGTGCTCGCCGCGTTCGTCAGCTGGGGACGATTCGGCCCGTACGGCTGGTGACCATCCCGACCACCACCATGTTCACGACCACCAGCCCGAACGCCGAACACGCCGCCCGAGCCGAACCGGCCCGGCACACCCGCCAAAAAGTCGCAGGCCATGTGGCGGGGTGGCATCCCAACTCACATTCCGAGGGGCTGTGTGGTCGTACCAATGAGAAGAGCACTCAGCGACATCAAGGAGGACATAGATGAGTGACTTTGCGGTCATCGCTGACCGCGTCCAGATCGAGGCGCTGCGCGCCGAGCACGTCGACGCGCCCATGCTCGGCGACTACGACCGTTTCGCGTCGTTGTTCACCGAGGACGCGGTGTGGCAGCTGCCCTTCGCCCATGTCGAACTCGTCGGGCGGGAGAATATCCGCGCCGGGATCGAACGGCTGCAGCATGCGTGGGAGTTCTGGGTGCAGAACTCGCACTCGGGCACGATTCACGTCGACGGCGACACCGCGACCGGCCGGGATTACGTCTTCGAGATCGGTCGCCAGCGCGACGGCAGGTCGGTCGTCATGTACGGCCTGTTCCACGACCACTACAAGCGCACATCGGACGGCTGGAAGTTCGCCGAGCGCGTTCTCGAGCCCAGGTACCTCGACACCACTCCACTGACGGGCGGACCGCCCCAGGGATCCTGGAGCGACCACTGATACTCCAGCCAGGCTGGGTGATGACATGGCTGGTTGGCGGCTCGCCGTTGGCGGTGAACGTCGCCCATCGGGATCGGGAAAACCGCCAGTAATCCAGCAGCCAGGTCGTGAATGCAACACCGGCTCCCGCCGGGCCCCGCGTACCCTGGGGCCCGGCGTTTCCGTGCAGAGTTTTCGAGTTACCGTTCCGCTACGCCGATGCGCCCCCCCTCCGGGCCCTAGTGCGTTTGGTCTGGAGCGCGGATGCACGGCGCATTTCGTCGCGCACACGATGAGCGCACGCGAAGAGCGAGAAGTGCCGCTGGGCTGGAATCGGGGGTGCGGTTGTGAGGATCCACAGACCGGTCGGGCGGTGGGTTGCGCCTGCCCTCGACCTCAGGGACGTGCCCCGGGCGTTCGTGCTGATGGGTTACGAGGTCACGACCAGGGTCGCCACGACCGGGGCCAGGTAGAGCACCGGGAAGGGCAGGGTCTTGTACGAGCGTGCGCGCAGCACGGTGGCGATGGCGCCGAGGAAGTAGGCCGTCAGGCCGATCGCCGCGGCGATCCCGACCGCCGGGACCGCGAGGCCGACCAGCAGGCCGATTGCGCCGGCGAGCTTGGCGGCGCCCAGCCAGGTCCACCAGGTGCGGGGGACTCCGTAGGCGATGAGGGGCTGGACGACGAAGTCGGCGCGGCGCAGCAGGGAGATGCCGGAGAAGCCGACCCAGGCGGCGGTGGCGGCGGTGACGGCGATCAGGGTGGTGGACAACGGGGTCTCCTTAAGGTCAGCTACAAGGACGTTCACTTCTCCAGCCCCGGGGACCGGCGAACGTGACAGCCCCAACGGAGAAAGTTCGGATCAGTCAATGGTTCGCGCGAAGCGCGGCGCCCCGTCCGTCCCGGTCGTGACCGCATACGGGCCGCCATGATGGTGCGGGCGTGCTCGGTGACCGGGTCGGCGGCCCAGTCCCACCAGGCGGCACGGCGCAGCCGGTCCACATCGTTCGGGACCGTAGGCGTAGAGCACGTTGCGGTGCTCGAAGTCGGTCGCATGGTCGGGAGACAAGGAAGTCCTTCGCAGATCGGTCGGCGTCGCAGCGGGCCAGGGGCGGCAGGGCGCAAGCGGCGGTCCGGGCGCCCTGAACTGGTCCCACCCTCCGTCAAGGCGCCGTTCTTGATCAACGTGAACTTCGTAAACTGATCGATAACCCGGCTGTTATGGATCGGAACGAGGTGCGAGTGGAACTGCGGGACATCGAGATCTTCCTGGCCCTGGCCGAGGAACTGCACTTCGGCCGTACCGCCGAGCGGCTGCACGTCTCCCAGGCCCGCGTCAGCCAGGCGATCAAGAAGCAGGAGCGCCGCATCGGCGCCCCGCTGTTCGACCGCACCAGCCGCAGGGTGCGCATCACCCCGGCCGGAGAACACCTGTACCGGGAGCTCAGCGCCGGCTACCGCCAGATCATGGACGGGATCGAGGCGGTGTCCGCCGCCGCCCGCGGCACCTCGGGGACGCTGACCCTGGGCGCCATGGGCCCGCAGGCCTGGATGATCCAGAAGGTCGTGGAACTGTTCCAGACCCGTTACCCGGCCGCCCGGATCCGCCACCGCGACATCAACCCGATCGACCCTCTCTCCCTGCTCCGCTCAGGTGAGATCGACCTCGGACTGCTGTGGCTGCCGATCCGCGAACCGGGTCTCACCGTCGGCCCGGTCACGCACACCTCCGCGCTCATGCTCATGGTCGCCGACACCCACCCCTTCGCCGGGCGCGAATCGGTATGCCTGGAGGACTTCGGCGACTGCACGTTCATCTCGCCCAAGTCCGCAGTCCCGGCATACGTCGAGGAGGTCTTCCAGCCCTCTCACACCCCCGCCGGGCGTCCCATCCGACGCGGGCCGCAAGTCGCGAGCTGGCACGACCAGTTGACGGCGGTGAGTTCGGGGCAGGCCGTCGCCGCGACCGTGGCCGAGGCCGCCCGCTTCTACCCGTGGCCCAACCTGGTCTACGTCCCCGTTCGTGACGCCCCGCCCTGCCGATGGGCTCTCGTCTGGCGCACCGCCAACGCAGGCCCGCTCCTTCTAGCCTTCGCCCAAACCGTCCGCGACCTCGACACCACCGACGCGCAGGAGTGACCTGGCCATCCTGTGACCAGAAGTCACCGACGCGCGGGGTGTCGCTGCGGCCGTTGCTGGACGGGCTGCAGGCCGGTGTCTAGTCGATCTTTAAGGGCCTCCGGCTCACGGCGTCCGGGGCCAGAACCTCAAGAGGCAGCGCGATACCTAGCGCAGCATGAGCGGGTATCCGGATGCGTGGCGGGGCTGCCGGTCAGGGAAGTGAGGCGGGCAGGTCGAAGGGGGCGAAGTGGTCGGCGCCGATGAACGAGGTGATGTCGGCGATCTGGTGGCCGCGCAGGGTGAGTACGGTGATCGACCAGCCGTGGTGCGGGCCTACGGCGTCCTGGCCGAGGTAGAACGCCACGGCGGGCTGCCCGTTCGCGCTGGTCACGAGGTGCCGCCAACTCGGGCATCTGGTCATCGGGACCTGGACGGCGAAGTCGACGACCGCCTCGATTCCGCGGTACCAGTGCGGCATGGGCGGCATCGACCAGGTGACGTCCTCGGTGACCAGCGCGACCAGCGCATCGGCGTCGCCGCGTTCCAGCGCCGTGGCGAATCCGCTGACGGCTTCGCGTACTCGTGCGTCGTCGACCGCCCGCAGCGTGTGCTGCTGGGTCGGAGTGGGCACCTTGGCGGCGATCACCCGGCGGGCCCGTGCCAGAGCGGAGTTCACCGATGTGGCCGAGGTGTCCATCATGGTGGCGATCTCTGCCACGGAGAAGCCGAGGACCTCGAACAGCAGCAGCGCGGCCCGCTGGTTTCCCGATAGGTGCTGCAGCGCGGCCACAAAGGCCAGCTCGACGGCTTCGCGCTGCTCGTAGCGCGCGTCCGGGCTGCTCGCACCGGGTGCGAGGCCCGCATCGGGATAGGGGCCGAGCCAGGCGACATCGGTCTGCGGGGCGGCGTCGATCACGGCGAGGTCGCCGGCGGGCCCGAGATCGACCGGCATCGCGCGCCTGCTGCGGGACTTCACGGTATCCAGGCAGGTGCGGGTGGCCACGGTGTACAACCAGGTACGCAGTGAGCTGCGGCCCTCGAAGCGTGCCAGCCCGCGCCAGGCCCGCAGCAGAGCATCCTGCAGAGCGTCGTCGGCGTCGTGAACCGAGCCGAGCATGCGGTAGCAGTGGGCGTGCAGCTCCCGGCGGAGCGGGGCCACCAGGCGAGTGAACGCAGCGTCGTCTCCGTCGCACGCCAAGGCCAGGTCGCCGCCCTCTGATGCGGAGTCCGCAGCCTGCCCGGAAACGAATTGGCTCACAAGAGACGATTCTGCCGCACGGCGAAAGTCTCCTCTGCCGACCGGACTCACCCGTCCGCCCTACGACGTGCACTTACGACAGGAGACCATCTGACATGAGCGAGTCGGCACCGAAGACACACCCCCGCCGCGGGACGGGCATCTGGCCGTTGATCCACAGCGAGCGGGCGGCCCTGGCGGCCGACCTGGCGGAACTGACCGGCGCGCAGTGGGAGACGCCGTCGCTGTGCGCCGGGCTGACGGTGCGGGAGGTGCTGGCGCACCTCACCGCGGGGGCGAGCCTGACCCCCGTGCGCTGGATGGCGGGCGTGATCCGCTGCCGGTTCGACTTCGACAAGCAGGTGGCCATGCGGCTGACCGAGCAGATGGGCGCGACTCCGGCCGAGACGCTCGACCGCTTCCGCCGCGTCGTCACCAGCACCACCAAACCACCCCTACCGGCCACGGCGATGCTCGGTGAGACGATCGTGCACGGCGAGGACATCCGGCGGCCGCTGGGCATTCGCCGCGCGTACCCGATCGAGACGCTCACCCGGGTGGCCGAGAACTACCAGGGCTCCGACCTCGTCGTCCTCGCCAAGGGCCGCATCCGCGGCCTGCGACTCGTCGCCGTGGACGGACCTTTCAGCACGGGCTCCGGGCCGCTGGTGTCCGGTACCACCCTGGCTCTGACCATGGCGATGACCGGACGCGCGACCTACTGCGACGAACTCGAAGGCGACGGTGTCGCGATCCTGCGCGACCGCTGCTGACCAGCGTGACCGTGCCGGATGCCATGTAGGCGGATTGTTGCAAGCTCGGGCATAGCGCATGGCGGACGCTGGAACTCCCGCTACGGGCGGCAGACGCTCTGCGCGGGTCGATAGTGACGGCGGGGTGCCCAACGAGGCGATCGCCCGCCGCTACCTGACCCCTCGGATCGCCGCCGACAGTCCGGTGGCCCGGTTCGACAGCCGTGGCGTCGAACCGGCCCCGGCGGGATCTCATGGGACGCCCGGGGCCGCCGCCGACCCGATTGATCGGCGTCCTTGATCAATCGGGCGCGCACGCGGATCGCCGAACACTGCCCGACCGACCCGGCCTGGTGCAAGATCTCAAAACGGAAGCGGCGCGTCCTGCCCGCCGCTCATCCGGTTCTGCTCCCAGAGGAGATGAGAAGTGCTCACCAAACGCGATGGACAAGGCAACCGCCCGCGCCGGCGCCTCGGCCGCGCCGGCGCCTCGGCCGCGCCGCCGCCGGGGCGGCCGCGGTCGCGGCCTCCACGGGCGCGCTGACCTTCGTCGCGCCCGCGACCGCTCACGCCGATTCGATCCACTGGTTCAACAACCAGGCGACCGGCCGCTGCTTCAACTGGCCCAACTCGAACTGCGCCTACCCGGAGAACAACAAGATCAACGTCCATCCGTGGCGGGACGGCACCTACGAGCTGAAGTGGGTGCGCGGCGGCAACTGCTTCGACGACAGCGACGCCTACGGCTTCCGCCTGTTCCAGTGCAACTCGAGCAAGTTCCAGAGCTGGTACCTCCACCGCTGGAACGACGGCACCACGCAGATCAAGAACCAGGCCACGGGCCGGTGCGTGGACGACAGCTTCGCGTACGGCCTGCGCACGTACGCCTGCAACTCGACGGAGTTCCAGAGCTGGTTCGGCTGGTGATCGCGGCGGCGTGACGGGCGTCCCGACCAGGGGCCGCCGGGGCGCCGCCGCCGAACAGCCGTCTACGGGGGCGGCTCCCGGGCCTCACCGCGGCTCGGGAGCCGGCCGGCACGCACAGGGCGGGGCCGAAGGGTACATCCACTACTTTTGGACATCTCTGACTGTTGGAGATGTCTCGATGCCCCCCACGCCGCCCGGTGAAGCCGGGATGAACGAGCGGTGGAACACCCCCGAAGCTGTGCGCCAGAACGCCCCCAGCGCGTACCAGCTCCACCTTTTCCTGACGCTGGCCGACGAGCTGCACTTCCGGAGATCGGCGCAGCGCCTCTTCATGTCCCAGGGGGCGTTCTCCCAGCAGATCAGCGCGCTCGAACGCCGCCTCGGCCTGCGCCTGGTCGACCGCACCACCCGGCGCGTGACGCTCACCCCGGCCGGGGCGGCGCTGATCCCGTACGCGCGCGCGGTCGTCGCCTCGACCGACCGCTTCCTCCAGGCCGCCCGGCAGCACCTCAACGTCGCCACCAAGCGGATGGTGATCGGTGCGTTCGAGTCCATCACCGCGATCCCGCCCGTAGCGTCCATGATCAAGGAGCTGGGCGACCGGATCGACGGCCTGGACATCCAGATCGTCCGCTCCGGGTTCGCCGGGGGCGTGCACGCGCTGTTCAACGAGGAGGTCGACGCGGCGTTCGTCGCCCTGCCCGTCCCCGAGGGGATCCAGACGCTGCCGCTCGCGAGCGGCGAGCGCTGTGCGGTCATGGCCAGCACGGACCCGCTCGCGGACAGGGACGTCCTCTCGCTGTCCGACCTCTCCGACCGGCCCGTCATCGGGTTCTCGCCGGACGTCCCCAAGGTGTTCCAGGACTACTGGTCGGTCGACCCGCGCCCGGACGGCGCCTCCGTCCGCTACACGTCCCACCGCGTCACGGACTACGAGTCGGCGCTGGCCGCCATCGCGCTGGGCGCCGGCATCCAGCTCGTCCCGACCGTCGCCCGCGAGCTGTACCCGCGCCCGCACGTCTCCTACGTGCCGGTGGACGGCCTCCCACCGTGGACGATCGCGCTCGCGTGGCTCCCCAAGAACCGCGACAGCGAGCCCATCGCGACCCTCCGCGCCATCGCCCACGCCGCGATCCAGCTCACCCCGTCGGCCCCCTGACGGCGCGGGGCCTCCTCAGGGGCGGGGAATGCTGTTCTGCAACCTCGGCTCACGCGTCCCGTGTGCGCTGCGCCCTGCCGGCAGTGCCAGAGCGATCGGGGAGGGGTTGCCGCCGCCGCGCGGCAGGGCGTGCGCGGACGTGTTCACCGGCTGGCGCGCCGCGACCGCACGGCGGTTCGCGGCCGAAGGACTCGAATCACCGGACGACCTGGCGACCTTCGTGTTCGCCGCGTTCGAGGGGGCCCTCATCCTGAGCCGCACCGGCCACGACACCGGCCCGTTGCACGTGACCGCCGGCATCGTCGCCGAGACGATCCGCCGGCGCAGCCGGAAAGCCCGATGATCATCGCCGGGTCCGGCGGCCAGTAAAAGTCCGGTCGAACACCGCCTTCACCGACGACGCCATGCTCGGCATGGTGCTGCGCCTGCGTGCCCAGGCGTGGCGAGACACGCCCGCCAGGTCACGGCTGGCTGTTCTGCTCCTCCTCGCGGGTCTGCACGGCGAAGCGGGCGCGGCGGTGGGCCGCGACGCGTTCACGGGTTGCGCATCGGCGGGAGCAGTAGCGGCGTTCAGGTCCGCTGCCCTGGTTGATGAAGACGTTCTGGCAGCTGGGAGATGAGCAGATCCGGCCGGGCGGCCGCTGCCGGTCCCAGACTAGGACGGTCAGGGCCATGCAAGAAGAGGCGAGGAGCCACTGGCCCCAGGGGGCGTTGTCGTTGTGATCGAGGTGCGGATGCCAGGGCGTACTGCCGTCGTGCGAGGTCAGGCGGAGCGGCCCGGTGTGCTCCCGCAGGAGGCGGTTGAGGACGCCGGCGGCGGCGTCGACGTGCTCGGCGGCGAAGACGTCGCGGAGCAAGGCGGCGGCCGCGCGCATCTCGGTGATATCGGCGGCGGTGAGTTCCGCAGGCACGGACTCGCCGTAGGTCTCGAGTACGCCGGCGACGGCCGCCGGGTCGGGGCGGTCACCGGCGAGGGCGTTGATGAGCGCGGCGGCCCGCCGGGCCATGGTCAGCACGGAATGGCGGGTGGACCAGTCGCCGGTATCGGGTCGCATGGACCGAATGTAACGCATATTGCTGTTTTTTGAGTTACCTCCGTATCGTTGCGCCGGTGAAGCGGCGCTACTCGTTGTACTCGTACCTCGCCGGGGCAGTGGCGGCCCGTCTCGGAGACGACATGTCCGGGCCGGCGCTGATGCTGGCGGGATTCGCCTTGACCGGGTCGAGCACGGATGCGTCCTCGCTCCTCGCGGGCATCACGGTCTCCGCCGCGGTCGGGGGACCGGTACTCGGAGCACTTCTGGACCGAGCGGGACGACCCGGCCGCATGCTGGGCGGAGCGATCGCGCTGTACGCGGCGGGCCTGGCCCTGATCCTGCTGGGGCTCGGCCACGTCCCGTTCACCGTCACCATCGTGATCGCCGTGGTGACCGGGCTGCTGGGACCGGCCCTGTCGGGCGGGTGGACCGCCCAGCTTCCCCGGGTGGTGACCGGCGACCGCCTGCCCCGGGCGAACGCGCTCGATGCCATGACCTTCAGCGCGGCGAGCCTGGTCGGCCCGGCTCTCACCGGCGTCGCCGCGGAGGCGCTGGGAGCCCCGACGGCCGTGGTGGTATCCGCCGTGCTCATCGCCTTGGCGCTGCCGGCCGCGTGGAGGCTCCCCGCCCGCCTCGCCCGAGCCCCGCACGCCCAACCGGCCTCACTGATCAGCGACCTCGCCGCGGGCATGCGAGTCATCGCCGGGAAGCGCCTTCTGGCGCGAGCGACCCTCGCCTCGGTGGTGTGCTGCACCACGCAGGGCATGCTGACCGCCTGCCTCCCCCTGCTCGGTGAGCGCGTCCTGGGCGGACCCAACCAGGGAGTGATGCTCCTGTCCTGCTCGGCGATCTCCGCCTTGGGGGCCAACGCCCTGCTGGCGCGGTTCCCGCGTGCCATCGCCCCCGACACGATCATCTGGGTCAGCGCGCTGGTCCAGGCCGCCGCGCTGGCCCTGGCCGCTGCGGGACGGCCGGCCCTGCTGATCGTGGCCGTCATCATCGCCGGGATCGGCGAAGGGCCCCAACTGGTCGCCCTGTTCGCGATCCGCCACCGGGAGGCCCCCGAGAACCTGCGCGGCCAGATCTTCACCACCGGCGCCAGCCTCAAGATCACCGGATTCGCCGTGGGAGCGGCGATCACCGGGCCTGTCGCGGCCTGGTCCCTCCCCGGCGCCCTGACACTCGCATCAGCCCTCGCGGTCGCGGCAGTCCCGGCAGCCCTCGCCATCCCCGTCAGCAACGTCGATGCCTGGAGAGAGGAACCGGCAGATTCCGGTCGGATGTCCTAGGGAATGCCGTTCGTGGCCGTGGGGGGACGACCCGGTGTGGCGCGAGACGCTCACCGACCTGGTCATCGCCCCGATCGCCGACCGCCCAGTCTGCGGCATCGAGGGGGAATTGACCGCCTTGTTTGATCTTGTGACACGATCGCGGGATGCTGCGACTCACCGATTTCATCATCGACTGCCCGGACACGATGAAGCTGGCGGCCTTCTACTCCGAGGTGACGGGTCGCCCGGTCAAGGAGGGCAGCGACGGGGACTGGGCCGGTATCCAGTTCGGCGAGATCGAGCTGGCCTTCATCCGTGTCGAGGACTATCGCGCCCCGCAGTGGCCCGACAGCGAGCACCCCAAGCAGTTCCACCTCGACTTTGAAGTCGACGACATTGAGGCCGAACAGGACCGGGTTCTGGCTCTCGGCGCGACCCTGCAGCAGGACTTCATCCGCCCGGACGGCTACGGCTGGCGCGTCTACACCGATCCCATCGGCCACCCCTTCTGCCTCTGCCGCAACAAGGGCGTCATCTGGACCGACCAGGGTCTCGTCTGGCCCGAGCGCAACTAGATCTACAACTGACGATCATCGTTGACCCCTGGGCGTCTCCGGCCGCTTTTGTTCACATCGCCGCGAGGTGGTGCGTGGGTCGAGTACGGCTGGTTCAGTGGTCTTGAAGGGTGGCCAGCGTGCGGGCCGCGGGCGTGAGCGCGGCGGCCAGGCGTTGGTGATCGGGTCCGGGTAGGCCGCCCAGGTCGTCATCAAGGTCGGCCAGTAGGTCGGCCACCACCTCGGCAGCCAACTCGGCCGTGTCGGCGGTGGGCCGAGTTTGCTGCGGGCCGCGTCCGCTCGCGGTGGGGTGAGCCGCTCGACCGCAGCGGCCAGCAGCCAGGGCGGTCCCGGGGAGGTGGCGACGGCGCCGTCGAACGCCAGCCACACCAGGTCAGGGCAGTACCACACGCCGGTCTGCACGGGGCCGATGCCCTCGACCGGCGTCACCTGCGGGTGCGGATAGCCTCCGCCCGCCAGTTCCCCATACAAGATCAGATCTTGTCCGGCCGCGCGGGCCGCTGCCGCCGCCGCTGTCGCCAGTACCGGCCACAGACGCGTCACCCCGAAGAACCCCTCAAGCCGGTCCTCGTCCAACAGCCCGCGCCGCCCGGCGGCCCGCGCCGTCCGACCATCGCTGACCAACGCGAGATGGGCGCCGTGCACCTTCTCCTCGGCCACCCGGCTCCCGCCGGGCAACGGCCCGTCGCCGAACCGCTGCGGGATCTTCGGATACCACACGGCCTGACCTCCGTTCCGCGCCCGGACGCCCTGCGATCCGGCCGGGACACTCTGGCGGGCAGCTTCTCCGACGCCCATCTGAAGATCAACTTGTTTTCAAACGTCCAGTTCAGAGGCTTCACGTAACCGTGACCGACAGGGCACCTCAGGGGCAGGATGCGGCGGGCCGTCTCACTGCCTCAAAGGGGGCTAGATCAGTTAGATCCGGGCATTTGCCGAGCTCGCGCTGGGGTAGGGCAGCCGTTGGCGAACGACACGAGGAGGAGGCGAGGGAGGAGGGCGGAATGTCGGGGATGCAGTTCGGGATCTTCACGGTCGGGGACGTCACGCCGGACCCGACCACGGGGAGGGTGCCGTCGGAGGCGGAGCGGATCAAGGCGACCGTGGCGATCGCGAAGAAGGCCGAGGAGGTGGGGTTGGACGTCTTCGCGACCGGTGAGCACCACAACCCGCCGTTCACGCCGTCGTCGCCGACCACACTGCTGGGATTCATCGCCGCGCGGACCGAGCGGCTGCTCCTGTCGACGTCCACCACCTTGATCACCACCAACGACCCGGTCAAGATCGCTGAGGACTTCAGCGTCCTGCAGCACCTGGCGGACGGGCGGGTGGACGTGATGCTCGGGCGGGGCAACACAGGCCCGGTGTATCCGTGGTTCGGGCAGGACATCCGCATGGCCGTGCCCCTCACGGTGGAGCATTACGGGTTGCTGCGCCAGTTGTGGCGCGAGCCGGTGGTCGACTGGTCGGGAGAGTTCCGCTCCCCGTTGCAGGGCTTCACCTTGGCGCCCCAGCCGTTGGACGGGGTGCCCCCGTTCGTCTGGCACGGTTCCATCCGCACCCCCGAGGTCGCCGAACTCGCGGCCTTCTACGGAGACGGGTTCTTCGCCAACCACATCTTCTGGCCGGCCACGCACACCGAGCGGATGGTGCGGCTGTACCGGGAGCGCTACGAGCACCACGGCCACGGCGCCCCCGACCAGGCGATCGTGGGCCTGGGCGGGCAGGTGTTCATGCGCCCCAAGAGCCAGGACGCCGTCGCCGAGTTCCGGCCCTACTTCGACAACGCCCCGGTGTACGGCCACGGGCCCTCGCTGGAGGAGTTCACGGCGCAGACCCCGTTGACGGTCGGCTCGCCGCACCAGGTGATCGAGCGGACGCTGGGGTTCCGGGACTACGTGGGGGACTACCAGCGGCAGCTGTTCCTGATCGACCACGCGGGCCTGCCGCTGAAGACGGTCCTGGAGCAGTTGGACCTGCTCGGGGAGGAGGTCGTGCCGGTGCTGCGCAAGGAGTTCGCGATCGGCCGTCCGGAGCGCGTCCCGGACGCCCCGACGCACGAGTCGCTCGTCGCCGCGGCCCGCGGTGAGTCCCCGGCCACCGGCGAGGCCAGTGGCCCGGCCGGTGACGCCGCGCGCGCCCGACGATCGGGACCGGATCGGCAGGGGGAGCGGCCATGACCACGCTGATGGTGGTGAGCGGCGGGCTGCGGGAGCCGTCCTCGACCCGGTTGCTGGCCGACAGGATCACCGGGGCGGTCACCGACCGGCTCTCCCGCGAGGGGACGGAGGCGACCACGTCGGTGGTGGACCTGCGTCGATTCGGACGGTCGATCATGGATGCGATGCTCACCGGGTTCGCCGGGGCCGAGCTGGAGGAGATCTTCGAAGCCCTGGCCCGGGCGGACGGGCTCATCGCGGTGACCCCGGCGTTCAACGCCTCGTTCAGCGGGCTCTTCAAGTCCTTCTTCGACGTCCTGCCCGAGGAGACGCTGTCGGACATGCCGGTGCTGATCGCGGCCACCGGCGGCACCGAGCGGCACTCGCTCGTCCTCGAGCACGCGCTGCGACCGATGTTCTCCTACCTGCACGCCGTGGTGTCCCCGACCGGGGTCTACGCGGCGACCGCCGACTTCGGCACCGGGGACGGC
>NZ_VCKZ01000015.1 GCF_005889745.1 Actinomadura geliboluensis | reverse complement strand
CCCCGACCCCAGTCCGATGTGGTTCGTCGCGCCTGTTGTGTCTCGTGCGTTGGTGATGCGGGAGGTGCGTCCAGCCCGGGCCGGTCCCGGCCATGGTTCGGCCGTGGCATGTGACGAGTGGATGGGACGCCCTCCGACCGGGACGCCGCCTCGGCCCGGTGTGTGCACGACGGTCCGCATCGGTCGATGGGCACGGTTCCTCTCAAGTATCACCTCAGGTCCCGTCGTTCCCTCCGCCTCAGGCCCGCCACCCGAGCGACCGGTCCGGCTCGCCACCTGGCCGCCGCCTCGGGCAGTCACCTGCACGCCGCACCATGATTACCGCCCGCGCTCTTTCCCCACGAACCTCCTGCCATTGCCGCGCCCGTTAGTAACCTCTAGTCCAGCTTGCGGTAGCAGTTCATCCCCTCGGAACTCGGTGCGAGAATCACCTACTGTGCCCTCAACCTGGAGTGGAGAGGCTACGACAAGGCCGTGGGAAGCCCAACACAGTGCGGGCTTCCAGAGAAGGCTGGGCAAACGGGCTGCCGAGGTGGGGGACAGTCGCACTACAGGCGATTGCCCCGAGATTTGGGAACTGGACAATGGCGACATCGCCGTCATCGGCCGCGACGCCACCGACGCCTACGCCGACCGTGCCTCCCATACGGCGTCACCATAGGGTCGGACGAGCGCCTTGTCGTCATTTCCGGGCGCATGCTCTCCGCGGTCGAGCCGGATATTCGCGATGCTTGACGGCGTCCGTGGCGTTCCAGGGGAAAGCCTCGGGTATGCGGATTATCGCGCGGATCTCGCTCGCGCGTTGGGAGCTCTGCGTGGGGTGCTTTTGCCGTGCGTCGGCGGCCCGGTCCCGTCGAGCGAATTCAGCTTCGACATTCGGCTGTTAGCCGGTGGCTGAATCGTGCTGTACGGGGCGTACCGGAGTGACGTTGGGTACGCTTACGCATCGCCATCAGCGTTTTCCGGGGCATCAGGGCGCTGTAGGCGTGTCCGAGCCTGCGCCGCTGCCTTTACCTCGTCCCGCTTGCCGCCTTGTTCCGCGAATTCGCACGCCGTGGCCAGCTCCTGCCGCACGTATTCGGTGTCGGGATGATCGGCGCCAAGCGACCGCTCGGACCGCCCCAGTGTTTCCTCCAGCCCGTGCAGTGCCTGGACCACACGGTTGCCGATCAACCGGGCCGAGCCGAGGGCGCACGCCGTGCGCAGGGCTCTCGGGTGGTCTGGCCCGAACTTGCGTTCCACATCGGTCAGCTCCGCCTTGAGCGCCTTGATCTCGGCGCGGCCCGGTCCGTCGAGTTGCTCTCGCGCGACGAGACAGTCGTCGAGCGCCCGCCGGGTGTACGGATGGTCCGGGCCAAGCAGCCGGACGAAATGGCGGGTCGTCTGCTGGGCCATAGCCAGCGCCGCCGCCTGCCATCCGACCTCTAGATACACCTCCGCCATCCGCTGGCGCAGTTGGAGCGTCGCGATGTCGTCGGCGGGCAGCGCCGCCTCATGCGCAGCCAGTACCTCCTCATACAGCGGAAGAGCGCGGTCGGCCATGCCGGATTCCCAGTAGCTTTCGGCCTGCTGATAGCGCTCGCCGTGCAGTTCGGGGTGATCGGCCAGCTGAGACGGTGGTTCGGGCCGGGATTTTGCGGCCTCCTCCGCCTCTGTCACGGCGTCCGCCTGGGCCTTGTATTGCGCCGCGAACCAGCCGTCCCTGGTGTTCAGGCCGTATGGGTCATCGGCGCTGAACGGGAACCGGCGACCGATGTAACGCGTGGCTTCGCCGGTCATGGAACGCTTGAGGGTGATGACGCGGAAACGAGCTGCCATCGGCCAGATGGGAATCCACAGGACGCAGAAATACAACCGCTTGACGACCGAACCGCACCGCGGGCAGGGGTCGGCCTCGCCGAAGAGGGTGGTGCCGAACCCGTTGACTGTCGCCGTGCCCGGAGCGGGCCACGCAATGGTCTCGTCCGTGCACTGCTCGCAGAACCGAGGAACGCGGTGCCGGGCATTCCGGTCAGTCGACTTCATGACGCTCCCCGTGGCTCGCTGCTGGTAAGCAATCCGGCGTGCCGCCCCGAGATGGGGGATCTTCAACAATCGCTACGGGATCCATATGAGGGCATTGTGGCACGGGGTGCTCTGTAAGCTCGAACCCTCCCGAATCTTCCGTGAGCCGCGCGATGCCAGTTGGCAGGCGTTCATGACGGGGGACTGGCAGGGCGCCCTCGACCTCCTTGAGAAAGACCGCGACGCCACCCGCGCTGAGGCCCGCAAGAACGCCGCCCAAGGGTTGGAGATCCGCCGCGTCCGCGTGGCCGAACTTCCGGTCGGCCCCTACCGCCAGTGGGAAGTGCACGCGCTGAAACTCCTCGCCGACGGAGGTTTCGGGTTGACCGTCCTCACGTCCGACCAGGTCGCCTCGCTCGAAACCCGCGCCCAGTTGCCCGAGGTGGGTGGTCGTCGGAGATCGCGTCCTCTACGAGGTCCAGTACGAGTCCGACTGGACGCCTTGCGGAGCGCGCCGGATCAACGACCCGAACGTCATCGCCGCGGTGGCCTCCGAGATCAAGGACCTCTACGAACGTGGCGAACCTTTTCTGGACTTCTTCGCACGAGGGGTCGCCCCCCTGCCGGCCCCGGCGGTCTGAGTCAGCGTCCAGGAATGCCCTCACCCCGCCCCGGCCGTCGCGGCGAGGACGCTCAGCATCACCTTCGGCGTGCTGGTGGTCTTGGTGTCATCGGCGCGTCCCCCTGGTTCCTGCGTGCGTTCGACGGGCCGACCACCCGTTGGGAACGCTGAGCTTCATCGGCCAGACCTACGGCGCGGCCTCCGCTCTACTGGCCGTCCTCGCGCTGATCGGCATGGTCGCCACCCTCGCCCTCCAGGCCCACGACACCGGGATCGCCCGCGAGGAGGCACGCCTGCGCGCCGTGTCGCGGGAGATGTTCAGCGCACGCCCAGGCCGCGCCTACTGGCGCGCAGCCCGCGGGCTGCGTCTCGCCATGCCCCAGAACAAAAGGATGCACCGCTTCCACCGGATCCTGGACGAGGAATACCGCCGTGCACCTGAACCCCGTCCGAGCCTCCGCGCCGCCGCCGCAGGTGGGGCGGGGCCTTCGTCGCGCCTTCTACGTCCCGCACGTTCGTGAGGCGCGGGAGGCGCGTCCGCCAACTCGTCACGACCGGCTACCTCGGCTAAGCACGCTCCTCATCGGGATGCCGGAAACACGGTGACGAGACGTCAAGCCCAATGCGCTGCTCAGTCCCTTCACCGGCGATGGGCGCTTCGAGCACGGCCCCGTATCCCTTCTCGGGCGCCGCGACGCGCAACTGCCACGTCCCGCCCGCCGGCCGGTTGAACGCCGTGATCCGCCAGCCCGTGCCCGAAAGACGCTCGCTGAGCCGGGTCAACGCCGCCGTGGCCTCGGCCTCGCTGCGCACGCTCACCCACGTGTTCACCGTCATCATGAAGGGGCTGTAGTCCACGAACCAAGGTTGCAAGTAGGGATTGGTGTCCGGAGGATCCGTCCTCCGGACCTCCTCGCGATCCGCCCCATTTCCGCAAGGCAGTGGATTGATGCCGCCCGTCTTGCTCTCGACCGGACCGCCAAGGCCGAGCCCCTCCTTGATCTGCCCGGCCATCCCATCGACCTTGCCCGCGACCATCCGCGGATGTGCGACCGGCAGTTCATCGTTACCCGGCACCTCGTCCACGCCGCGTCCTCCTCTCCCCACGCCGCAGCTGACAGAAACCCCAGCCAAGAGCACTACCGCGACTACAGTGCAGCGTCGCACGCCACTCTCTCCCTTCTCGACAGGCGCCCGTCAGAAACGGATCTGGGGATCGTTACCAGGGTCCTGGTCGAGCGGCGTCCCCGCCACCACCTTGGCTTGGTTGAGCAGGCTGAGCGTTGGCCCGTTGACAGGGTCGGACGCCCAGTAGTCACTGTGGCCCCGGGTGTCGGTGACGAGCCGCTGGGCCCCGAAACTCTCATCCGATGGCACGATGGGGAATGTTCCGTAGGTGCCTCGCGAGTAGCCGCCGTGCGAACTCCGGCCGAGATCGGCCACGGGGTCGCCGGCGGCCAGTTCGGACCACACGCGGCGCGGGTCCATGTGCAATTCCTGTGCGTTGGGCACTCGCATCCCGGGGCTGCCCGCGACAACGATGTCGTCCACATTGAGGCCGTTGCCGACGCGGGCCGCCTCGCCGATGACCGTGCTGCCGTAACTGTGTCCGACCATGGTCAGATGCCGATGCCCCTCACCCTGTGCGGCTCGGACACCGTTGACGAACTGATCGAGGGCGGGGCCTCCCCGCTCCGCGTACTTTCCGGACGCCGCATCGGTAAAGGAATCCGGGGCGTCATATCCCAGCCATGCGATCGTCGATACTGGTTGACCTCGGGAGAACCGTTGTGTGGTACTCCAGAGATTTTTGATCCGGTCGATATCCCCTCCGGTGAGGGTGTCCAGTTTCGTTGTGGTGCCCGGAACGTAAACTCCGGTGTGCGTTGCTTTGTCCGGATTGCCGAGTGCGAGGATGATCCGCCCGTCGGGCCCTGGTGAAGAATTGCTGACGAACTTTCTCATGTCCGGCGGGATTTTTTCGCCGCCCGGCACGCTGCGGAACGGATCGGGTTTGGGGCCGTAGCCGTCCCAGGGGCCGGCGGTAGTGGTGTCGAGACCGAGCAGGAAGACTTCGGGTCCTCGCTTGGCCGCCGCCAGGCCGTCCAGCGCGTCGATTCGCTGCCGCAGTTTCAGAAGACGGGCCAGGTCGCGCTTCTCGTAAGAACTCAATTGTGCGACCAGGAGAGACCTGGCTTGCAGTTCGTCGATGCGTCTGGTCAGAACGAGGCGGTTGGCGCGATCTCGATCAGGGGCGGGCGGCCCGTCCAACCAGCCGATCACCTGAGGAAACGCCCTAATGTAAGGCTCATGCTGCTGATCGGTCAGGGATTTCCACCAATCCGCAGTCGCGCGCGGATCCCCTTGAGGGGGGATCATTGGAGAGATCGACGCCTGCCCTCTGGAGTTCAGCGGCCAATCTCGGGTCGGCCTGCTGGAGTTGCGCGGTGAGGACGGCCAGCCGAGCACTCTGCGTCACTGCGTCGGTCAGCATGCCGATGTTCAGCCCAACCTGGTCGGACCTTATGAGGTCGGCGCGCCTGCGAAGCAGGTCGGGCTGCTGCGATATCAGCCACTCACCCGCTGTATCCAGCGTACGAGCAGTGGTGCGGCCGGCTCCCACCTGAACAAGGATCCGGTCCAGGCGGGTGGCGGCCTCACGCCATGAACGTCCTGCCCGACCGAACTCGGCGTGCAGCTCGTCGAGCAGGCGTACGTCACCGCCGGCCACGCCCGCGCGCGCCTTGGCGTTGCCGACGGGCGGTGCCCCCAGCCGGGGCGCCGCCACCGGCAAGGGGCCCTTCAAATCCTTCTCGGACAGCCACTTGACCTGATCGAATGCGCGGGATAACGCCTGGCGGACGGACCGGTCGCGATCCACCATCGCCCGTTCCAGTTCGACCCCATGTGACCCGATCAGGGCATCGTCGCCTATGATCCGGAATCCTTTGTTAAGGGCACCTCCATGCGCGTCGGCAAGCATGACGATCCCACGTAGCGCGGACTCGTACTCTTCCCGCGTGGCCATCGGTCGTCTCCTTCGGAGTATGCGAGGCGATGGTGACTCGATTAAACACGTGGGAAGGTCGACGCGCCTGAGTACGGATACCTAGAGACGCGCCAGGTGAGAAACGGTCGTCTCTTACGAGGTATCGGGTGGTTCCTTATGCGCCTTGAGTGGGTGTCAGGGGGTGAGGTCGCCCAGGCCCTTGCCGGTGGGGGCGTACGCCGTCCCAGAACTCGGCCTGACCGGTGCGCTCTCACTCGCCGACCGCTCCCTGCTGGAGGCGAACAATCCGGCAGTTGCCCTGCTGCGTATGGCGCGGGTGGCGGTTTGGCCGAAGGCGGGTGCGGCGTCGGCGGGGTCGGTGAGGTCGACCAGGTGGGTGCCGCTTCCGCCGGATCCTGGACGAGGAAGACCGCCGCGCACCTGAGCCGCCGCCCGAACCTCCGTGCCGCCGCCGCAGGTGGGGCGGGACCGTCGCCGCCGTGGCGGCGGCGACCCTGGTGGCCGTCCCGCTGGCCCTCCGCGCCCTCCGGCACCGCGCGACCCGCCGCTGACCGTTGTGCCTGACCGCGATCGTCCGAGCCATCCTCGCCCTTCAGTGCCAGGCCGGAAGAAGTTCAAGTGGCTCAAGGATGCGGGGCGGCGATCAATCGCACGGGATATGTCGGTCCGGCCCCTGCCCAGTGTCGGACGCATCTGTGATGCACGTCATGTCTCCGGGGTGTCACAGAAACCGAGTTGCGGGTGTCTTGTGTCGAATGCGGAAACCAGATCCTGGTTCAGGAGGGAATCGGAAATGACTTTGGCAAAGCAGAGAATGGCTTAAGGAGAAACTCGTGAACCCCGCCCTCTGGATCGTTGCCGGGCTCCTTGCCGCCGTCGCCCTCTCCGGTGGTCTCACCAAAGCGTTCATGAACAAGGCAAAACTGGACGACTTGGGTGAGAAGTCCGGTGGGGGATGGACGATGCACGCGAGCACCGGGTTCGTCCGAACTCTCGGGGCCCTGGAGATAGCAGCGGCAGCCGGCCTGACACTCCCGGCCGTGCTCGACATCGCACCGGTCATGGTGCCGGTGACCGCCGTCTGCTGGATCCTGCTCATGATCGGCGCCGTGATCACTCACGCCCGCTACGAACAGTACAAATTCGTCGCGCTGAACGTCGTCTACCTCGCCATGGCCGCCTTCGTGGCCTGGGGGCGCTTCGGCCCCGAGTCCTTCAGCGCCTGATAGAGGCAACGGAATGCGTCCGCTCGTCAGGGAGTGAGGTCGGTCAGGCCCTTGCCGGTCGGGATGTCGAAGGGGACGGAGACCTGGTCGTGGGCGATCAGCCAGGTGCCGTTGATCTTCTGGAAGCAGAACGTGGCGCGTACCCACATGCCGTTCGTTGCCGTGCCGTCTTTCAGGGTGCCGCTGAGGCGGCCGAAGCCGTGGCCGAAGGCGACGGTGTCGCCGACGGTGAGGGCCAGGTCGCGGAACTCGTAGTCGACGTCCTGGAAGACGGCGAACACGTTCGACCAGTTCTTCAGCTTCTCCGCCACGCCCACATGTTGCAGCGGCGGTTCGATGTCGAAGGAGACGACGTCGGGGGTGTAGAGCTTCTCCAGGGTGTCGAGGTCCTTGGCACGGAGACCTTCGATGATCTTGTCGATGTGCTGCTTGAGCTCGGCTTCGTCCAGTTCGCGTTGCGTGGGCATCGCTGCTCGTCCCCTCTGGCGTGTGGTTTCGTCCATTCGACGAAGTGGCTGCCTGGGATGTGACATGCCCTCGCCACCACCTACCAAAGTCGGGGGTGGCCTCGCCTGGCGGAGGGGGGAGTCCGGCCGCGCGCCGGATGTGGCGGTCTGCGTGGTGAAGCCAGGCTGGCCACCATGCCTTACGGATTCCTGACCACGCTGGCCCTCGCCGTCGTCCCCACATGCTTCGCGCTGGCCGCGCCGCGCCGGCCCCGGCCGCTGGCCATGGTCGCCTTCTTCCTCGGGGTGGCCGTCAACGAGCTGCCGTTCGCGGCGTTGGCCTGGGTGCTGGCCGCCACGGTGCTCTGCTTCGTCCAAGGCGACCTGAACTCGCCGGTTGTCATGGGTGCGGTGGTCGTGACCGTGGCGGGCCTGGGGCTGATCGCGTGGCGCGGGCGCCGGGCGCTGCCGGTCGTCCAAGAGGCCATGGGGTCGGTGCCCGTCGCGGGTCGTCTTCCGTCGTACGGACGCGTCCTGTTCAGTCCCTTCCTCCGCCGTCACCGTGCTGTGGAACGGATTCCCAACCTCTCGTACGGCCCGGCTGGGAAGCGCAACCTGCTCGACCTTTACCGCCACCGTGCACGGCCCACTGGGGCGCCCGTGCTGATCCACCTGCACGGAGGCGGCTACAAGAGCGGGCACAAGAACAGCCAGGCGTTGCCGCTGCTGCGCCACCTGGCCGAGCAGGGATGGGTGTGCATCAGCGCCAACTACCGGCTCCTTCCCGAGGCGGCGGACTTCCGCGACCACCTGGTGGACGCCAAGAGGCTGATCGCCTGGGTTCGCGAGCACGGGCCGTCCTATGGCGCCGATCCCGAGCGGATCGTCCTTGCGGGCAGTTCGGCCGGTGCCCATCTGTCCGCCATGGCCGCGTTGACTGCCGGGGAGCCCGGTTTCCAGCCTGGTTTCGAGCAGGTCGATACCTCCGTGGCGGCGGTCATCGGTATGGGCGGGTACTACGGGCCCTACTACACGGATCCGCAGGCTTCGCCGATCGACCGCGTTCGGCCGGACGCGCCGCCGTTCTTCATCGTCCACGGCGACCGCGACACCATCGCCTCGGTCGAGGACGCCCGGCGCTTCGCCGAGCGGCTGCGCGCCGTCTCCGGCGAGCCGGTCTTCCATGCCGAGTTGCCCGGCGGGCAGCACGCCTTCGACCTCTTCGACTCGCTGCGCTTCCACGCCGTCATCAACGCCGTCGACGCCTTCGCCGCCCGCGTGCTCGACGGCCGTCCAGTGAAGTGAGCCTGTCCGGTCGGCTGCTGCGGACGTGGTAGTTCCGGAGGATCTGCCGCGTTCGCAGCAGGCGCATGCGGCAGTGGCGGCAGTGGCGAGTGCCTGCTTTCGGTGGACGATCCGGGCCGTGTTCCGGCGACATCATCGGGAGTGTTCGAACCGGCACGAAAGAGGAGACGGACATGCGCCCTTCAGGAGTCCCGATGGCGGCCCGGCGTTCGCTCGCGGTGTCCGGCGCCGTGCTGCTGGGGATGGTCGTGCTCGCCGCACCGGCGGCGGCGCACGCCGAGGTCCAGCCGGTCGCCGCCGACGCCTACGACCTGAGCGTCGGACGCGTCGGGGCCATGGTGGCCGCTGTGCTGGGGTTGGCCGGTGCGGTCGTCGGCGGGTTCACGCTGGCCCGCTCCCGGAGCCGCCGCGGCGCCAGTGCGGCCCTTGCCGCGGGGCTGGTCGCGGTGGTGCTCGGCGGGACGGTCGTGGCCACGGCCGACGGGGGCCTCGGCACCGGCAACGGGCTGGGCGGGGGCTATGTGGCCATGATCGTGGGCGCGGTCGCCGCCTGCCTCGGCGGGCTCGCGCTGGCCCGTTCGCGCCGGGCCGCCGCGCGGACGTAATGGCCGGCGCCCGGGTCCGGCGGGGGACGTGCCGGGCCCGGGCCCAGGAGTCAGCGGCCGAGGTCGCGGCGGACGAAGCGCCAGGCCCCCAGGCCGAGCAGGACGGCGGTCGCGGCGGCCAGGACGCCCGCGTCGGCGTACTGGAGGCCGTTCTTGAGCGGCTCGCCGCCGATGTAGCCAGGGCATCGCCGCCGCCGGCGCCGACAGCCCCGCCGCCCGCCGGCTGACGGAGATGCGCGACTTCTACGGCTTCATGTTCCGCGAGCTGCCAGCCGTGGTGGACCAGTGGCGCGCCGAACGCGACCAGCGGCGGCCGACGGGCGGGTGACCCCGCCCGGGCTGCGGGTGATCTCGGTCACTCAGATGCGGTGACTTTGCTCCTGCATATTATTTGCAATAATGTCGATCATGGTGAAACGTCCGGTTCTTGCCTTGATGGCTCTTGTTGTGGCGGCCTCGGCCGCGTCGGCGTGCGGCCAGGGCGGCGAGCCCGCCGCCGGTGCGGACGGCGCCCTGACGTACGCGGTCGGCGACGAGCCCGAGACGTTCAACCCCGGGCTGCAGGACGAGCACACCGACCCGGTGACCGAACTGGTCTTCCGCGGGCTGACCCGGCACGACAAGGACAACAAGGTCGTGCCGGGGCTGGCGAAGTCGTGGGAGGTGGCGCCGGACGGCAAGACCTACACCTTCGCCCTGCGTCCGGGCACCACCTGGCAGGACGGCAAGCCGTTCACGTCCGGCGACGTCAAGTTCACCATCGAGGCGATCAAGGGCGCGGGCGCCGACTCCCCGCTGTCGCGGAACTTCTCCATGGTCACGGCGGTCGAGACGCCGGACCCGGCCACCGTCCGGCTGAAGCTGGACGAGCCGTTCGCGCCCATGCTGGACGCGCTGTCGACGGGGATGCTGCCCGAGCACCTGCTCCAGGGCAAGAAGCTCACCGACCCCGACTTCGGACGACGGCCGGTGGGCACAGGCCCGTTCAGGCTCACGACCTATAAGCCGGGCCAGTACGCCGAGCTGACCGCCTTCGACGGGTACTACGAGGGCGCGCCGGGACTGAAGAAGATCGTCGTCAAGTACGTCCCGGACGACTCCGCCCGCTTGATCCAGCTGAAGAACGGCGAGGTGGACGCCGCCCACCTCGCGCCGCAGCAGGCGGGCAAGGCCGGCGGGCACCGGCTGGAGGTCTACCCGACCGCCGACTACCGGGCGCTGATGTTCAACATGAAGGACCCGGTGTTCGCCGACCGCCGGATCCGCACGGCGATGAACTACGCCGTCGACCGCGACGCCATCACGAAGAGCGTCGTCCTCGGATACGGGACGCCGGCCAAGGGCCCGCTCGACGCCGGCCCGTACGCCGCCGCGCCCGGGTTCACCTTCGACCCCGCCAAGGTGTCCGCCCTGATGGAGGAGGCCGGATACGCCAAGAACGGGCAGGGCATGTGGGCGAAGGTCGGCAAGACGGTCAACTTCGAGCTGACCACCTTCGCCGAGGACTCGCTGCGCGTCGCCATCCTGAACGTGTCCGCCACCCAGCTCAGGAAGCAGGGCTTCGACGTCGACCCGCGCCCGCGCCCGCGTGACTGGGTGCGCAAGCACTGGGGCGACCTGCAGGGCATGGTGGTCGGCTGGGGGACGCCCTACGACCCGGACTCCTCGGTCTACGGGGTGTTCGCTTCGTCCCAGGCACTGGCCAAGGGCGGCTCCAACTACGGCACCTACAGCAACCCCGCCGCGGACAAGGCCCTCGAAGAGGGCCGCTCCACACTCGACCCGGCGAAGCGCAAGGCCGCCTACACCGCGTTCCAGAAGGCACTGCAGGACGACCCCCCGTTCGTGTGGATCTCCTACCTCAAGACCATCAACGCCGTCCCGAAGAACCTCACCGGACCCGCCCAGCGCACGCTCGGCCACCACGGCTACGGGTTCTTCTGGAACGCCGAGACCTGGCGCTACAACTAGATGGCGCTGCGTCTGATCGGACGGGCGGCGACGGCGGCGCTGGTCGTCGTCGCCCTGTCGATGGTGTGCTTCGGGCTGCTGGCCGCCGCGCCCGGCGACCCGGCCGCCTCGGTGCTGGAGGCGCGCTCGGGCGGACGCCCACCGGCCCCCGCCGCGGTCGCCGAACTGCGCGCCGAGATGGGGTTGGACGACCCGCCGCCCGTCCGGTACTGGCGCTGGGCGTCGGACGCCCTGCGCGGCGACCTCGGCACGTCCTACATGTCGGGACGGCCCGTCACCGAGACGCTCGGCGACACCGTCCCGTGGACGCTGCTGCTCACGGCCGCGTCCGTCCTGCTGAGCTTCACCGCAGCCCTCGCGGTCGGGCTGGTCGCGGCGCTCACGCGGCGCGCGTGGCTGCGCCGCGGCATCGACCTGCTCCTGTTCGTCATGGGCGGCATGCCCGGGTTCGTCATCGCGCTCCTGCTGCTGTACGTGTTCGCGGCGGCGACCCATCTGATGCCGTCCGGGGGAGTGAGCCGCCCGGGCGAGGACGTCACCGCGTACGGGCTCCTCGCCCATCTGGTGCTGCCCGCGTGCGCGCTGGCGTTCGGCCACCACTTCGGCATCTACGTGCGGCTGGTGGAGAACGGCGTCGGGCGGCTGAAGGACGCGCCGCACGTGGAGAACGCCCGCGTCCGGGGGCTGCCCCGCCGCACCGTGGTCGCGCGGCACCTGATGCGGCCCGGACTGGTGCCGTTCACCGCCCGGCTCGGCGTCGGCGTCGGGACGCTCATCGCCGGCGTCTACGCCACCGAGGTGATCTTCTCTTGGCCCGGGATGGGACGCGAGGCCATCAGCGCCGCCCGCGCCCAGGACTACCCGCTGCTCATCGCCATCGTCCTGGTCACCGGGCTGATCGTGATCGCGGCCAACCTCGTCGCCGAACTGATCGTCGCGGCGCTCGACCCGCGCGTCCGGACGGGGCTGACCGATGCCGTCTGACTCCCTGAAGCAGCCCGCGCCCAAGCAGCCCGCGCCCGGCCGCGTGCGGGGGCTGATGGCCGTCCGGACGCGGCCCCGCCGCCCGGCGCTGGCGGCGGCCGCCGCCGTGCTCGCCGTCTTCGGGCTCCTCGCCGCGTTCGCGCCGCTGTTCACCTCCCTCGACCCGGTCGCCACCGACACCTCGGCGACCTCGCTGCCGCCCGGCTCGTCCGGGCACCCGCTCGGCACCG
The DNA here is from genome assembly GCF_005889745.1 of Actinomadura geliboluensis. Lineage (GTDB taxonomy): Bacteria > Actinomycetota > Actinomycetes > Streptosporangiales > Streptosporangiaceae > Spirillospora > Spirillospora geliboluensis. Next base: position 32,705 of record NZ_VCKZ01000015.1, on the reverse strand, counting down.
ACCTGCTCGGCCGCGACCTGTGGACCCGCATGCTCTACGGCGCCCGCACGTCGCTGCTGGTCGGGCTGAGCGCGGCCGCCATCACGGTCGGGTTCGGGATGCTGGTCGGCGGGCTGGCCGCCGTCGCGCCGCGCTGGCTGGACGGCCTGATCGCCCGCACCGCCGACATCCTGCTGGCGCTGCCGCTGCTGGTCGTCGTGCTCGCGCTCGCCGCCGTCGCCGGGCCGTCCCTCGGGCTGGTCATCGCGGCGATCGCGGTGACGAGCTGGATGCCGGTCGCCCTGATCGTCCGCGCCGAGCTGCGCAGCCGCCGCGAGCGCCTCTACATCCGGGCCGCCTACGCGCTCGGGCTGTCCCGCTGGCAGGTCATGCGGCGGCACCTGCTGCCGGGCGCGCTGCCGCCGGTCGCGTCCATCGCCGCGTTCGAGGTCGGGCACGCGATCCTGACCGAGTCCACGCTCAGCTTCCTCGGCCTCGGGGTCCCGCCCAACCGGCCGAGCTGGGGCAACCTGCTCACCGAGGCCCAGTCCCACCTGCTCACCGGCGAGTGGTACACGGTCGCGATCCCCGCCGCCGCCGTGGTCGCCACGATCATCGCGGTCAACGTGGTCGCGGGCGCGATCTCCGGCCCGTCCGAAGGGAGAACGTGGTGACCGGAGATCCCGGACTCACCGTCACCGGCCTGACCGTCGACGTCCCCGGACGCCGGGTCGTGCACGGCGTCGACCTCGCCGTCCCCGCCGGACGCGTCCTCGCGCTGGTCGGCCCGAGCGGCAGCGGCAAGACCCTCACCGCCCGCGCCGTCGCCGGCCTGCAACCGCACGGCGGCACCGTCCTGGTGGACGGGCGGCCGCCGGTCCTCGGCCGGGACGTCGGCTACGCCTTCCAGGACGCCCTGGCCTCGCTGAACCCGACCGTCACCGTCGGGCGGCACCTCGCCGAGACCATCAGGACGCACCGCACCGGAGACCCGGCCGCTGCGCTGTCCCGCTTCGGCCTCGATCCGGCGCTGGCCGCCGCGCACCCCTTCGAACTGTCGGGCGGGCAGGCGCAGCGCGTGGCGCTCGCGCTCGCGACGGTGCACGAGCCGCCCGTCCTCATCGCCGACGAGGTCACCACCGCACTCGACCCCGTCACGCAGGCGACGGTGCTCGACCTGGTCCGCGCCGAGGCCGCGGGCCGCGCCATCCTGCTGATCACCCACGACCTGGCCGCCGCCGCCCGCTGGGCCGACGACATCGCCGTCATGCGGGACGGCCGCATCGTCGAGCACGGCCCCGCCCGGCGGATCCTGACCGACCCGTCCAGCGACCTCGCCCGGGATCTGGTGGCGGCGATGGCGGAACCGCCGGGCTCGCTGGCGAAGGTGGAGCCCACGTCCCCTACCGGGGAGGGTCTCGCCGTTCAGGGAGTGCGGCGGGTGCTGCGGTCCCGGCGCCGCACGACCCTCGCCTTGGACGCGGTCGACCTGGACGTCCGGCCGGGGGAGGCGGTCGCGGTCGTCGGCCGGAGCGGATCCGGCAAATCCACTCTCATCGGGGCCCTCGCCGCGCTCGACCGTCCGGCCCAGGGCACCGTCCTGCGCGACGGCCGGGACGTCTGGGCCATGCGCGCCCGCGACCGGCGAGCCGTCAGGCACCGGACCGGGCTGATCTTCCAGGACCCGCTCGCCTCCTTCGACCCCCGCCACACCGTCCGCCAGGTCATCGCCGAAGCCGGCCCGTTCCGTGACGAGCTGCTCCGCCGTGTCGGTCTCGACCCCGCCGTGGCCGCGCGCCGCCCCGCGACGCTGTCGGGCGGCGAACGCCAGCGGGTGGGCATCGCCCGAGCGCTCGCGCAGGAGCCGCGCGTCCTCCTCGCCGACGAGCCCACCAGCGGCCTGGACGTCCTCACCCAGGAACGCATCCTGCGCCTGCTGGACGACCTGCGCCGCGACCACGGGCTGACCATCGTCCTGGTCACCCATGACCTGCGCGTCGCCCGCCGCGTCGCCGACCGGGTCGTCGTCCTCGGCGACGGCCGGATCGTCGAAGACCTCCCGGCGGACGGCCTCGATGCCGCCCGCCACCCCGAGACCCGGCAACTGCTGGAGGCGACCGCTACCGGGCCGAGCCTTCGGGCAGTTCGAGACGGGACCCGGTGAACGAGGCCCGCAGCCGCCGGTCGTGCGTGACCACCACCAGCGCCCCCGCATAGAACGCCAGCGCTTCCTCCAACTGCTCCGCCAGCACCGGTGACAGATGGTTGGTCGGCTCGTCCAGCAGGAGCAGGTCGACGGGCTCGCTCATCAGCCGCGCCAGCTCGATCCGGCGCCGCTGGCCGTAGGACAGCTCGCGCAGGCGCAGGCCCAGGTCGGACGGCTGGAACAGGCCGAGGGCGAGCAGCGCGTCCGCGTGCTCGTCCAGGCTTCCCGGACGTCCCAGTGCATAAGCCCGCAGGACGGTCATGTCAGCGGTTCGCGGGTCGATGTCCGGTGTGTCCTGCCGGAAGAAGCCGACCCGGCCGGTTCGCCGCACCTCGCCCGCGTCCGGCCGCAGCTCTCCGGCGAGCACGCGCATCAGCGTCGTCTTGCCCGCTCCATTGGGGCCGGTGACGAGCAGCCGCTCTCCTGCGCGGACGGTCAAGGACGCCAGGCGGAGCCGTCCCGCCACCACCACGCCGTCGAGCGCCGCGACCTCGTCACCTGCGGCGACGCCCGCGGTGGCGGGGACGCCGCTGAAGCGCAGCGGCTCTGGAGGCGGCGGGGCCGGGTGGTCGTGGAGCCAGCGCAGCCGCTGCTGCGACTGCCGGATGCGGCCCGCCGCCCCGTGCGTGCGCGAGCGCGCCCGCCAGGCTCCCGTGCCCATGCCCGCCTTGGCCATCTTGCGGGGGATCGCTGCCAGTCGGCCGGCGTTGGCCGTGACCAGGGTGGCGTGCCTGTCCAGCTCCGTCCGCCACTCCTCGTGGGCACGTGCCTGCGCCGCCCGTTCGGCGGCCTTGGCCGCGAGGTAACCGGCGTATCCGTCGCCGTAGCGGCGCACCTGCCCGTCGGCCACCTCGACGATGGCGGTGGTGACCCGGTCCAGGAACATCCGGTCGTGCGTGATCACCACGACCGTGCCCCGGTGGGTGCGCAGCCGCTGCTCCAGCCAGGCCGTGGCCCGGTCGTCCAGGTCGTTGGTCGGCTCGTCGAGAAGCAGCAGCTCCGGGGCGGACGCCAGCGCGCCGGCGAGGGCGAGCCGGGACCGCTCGCCGCCCGAGAGCGTCCCGAGCCTGCGGTCCCGGTCGAGCCCCGGCAGGCCGAGGCCGTGCAGCGCGACCTCCACGCGCGTGTCGGCCTCGTAGCCGCCCCGCGCCTCGAACTCCGCCACCGCCTGCGCGTAGGAGTCCAGCTCCGCGCCGTCCCCGCCGAGACCGCGCTCGGCCGCCCGCATCCGCGCCTCCAGCTCGCGCAGGTCGGCCAGCGCGAGATCGACGGCGTCGGCGACCGTGGCATGGGACGGCAGTTCGAGCGACTGCGGCAGGTACCCGGTGCCGCCGGGCGCGGCGACCACGAGCTCGCCGTTGTCCGGACGCTCGGCGCCCGCCATCAGCTTGAGCAGCGTCGACTTGCCCGACCCGTTGTCGCCGATCACGCCCAGCCGCTCCCCGGGCTTGACGCTGAGCGACACCCGGTCGAGGACGACGCGCGTGCCGTAGCGCTTGGTGACCTGGTCGAGGGCCAGTTGAGCATGGGTGCGCAGAGGGCCCCACCTCCCGTTCGCCGGTGCTGAGACGAGACGGTCCGTCTCGTGACATTCAGGATGAGCGCCGGCCGCCGTTCTGTCAAGACGGACCGTCTCGTCTCGCCGGATGCTAGGCTCCGGGCCGTGGCCGCCACCGGAAAGCCGAACCCCGCCCGGCGCAGCGAGCGCTCCCGCCGGGCCGTCCTCGCCGCCGCGCGCGAGCTGGTCGCCGAGGTGGGGTACGCCAAGATGTCGATCGAGGCGATCGCCGCGCGCGCCGGAGTCGGCAAGCAGACCATCTACCGCTGGTGGCCGTCCAAGGGCGCGGTGATCTTCGACGCGTTCCTCGCGCTCAGCGAGGGCGCCGACGGCGTCCGGCTGCCCGACACCGGCGACCTCGAAGCCGACCTCAAGACCGTCATGCGGGCGACCGCCGCCGAGTTCGCCGACCCGGCGTTCGAGGCGCCGCTCAGAGCGCTCAACACGCAGATCGCCGACGACCCCGCCCTCGCCGCCCTGTACCGCGAGAAGCTCGCCGGCCCCATTGACGAGGCCAAGAAGGAACGGCTGCGCAGTGCCCAGCGGGCGGGCCAGCTGCACCGGGACGCCGACCTCGACCTCGTCCTCGAAGTGCTGTACGCCCCGCTCTTCCAGCGCTGGCTGCACCGCTCCGGCCCGCTCACCGCCGAGTACGCCGACGCCCTCGTGGACGTCACCCTCCGCGCCTTCGCGCCCTGAGCAACCCCTTCCCTCACACCACCACCCGGGAGCGGATCACCGCGCTCGGGTGATGTGGCATGCGCGGACTAGTCGTCCGGTTTGGTGACGTGTCCGCTCTATAGACTCTAGATCCTTGAAGGTCAGGTTCGAAAAATCAAGGTTCTCGCGTTGACTGCTTAAGATAATCAAGATACAAAGTGGACAGCGGTCATGGCGTCGAGAGTGAGGGGGCCGAGAGTGGAGTGGCAGGAACTGACGGACCTGACCCACGGGCGGCCGTTCGTGGTCGAGCGGGTCCGCCTCGCCGGCAGCGGCGTCGTGGTCGAGGGGCAGTTCGAGCCGCCGCAGCTCGCCCAGCTCAGCGTGGACGACCAGGTGTTCGTCGCCGCGTTCGTCCGGGCGCACGGCTCGATCAAGGAGATGGAGCGGGTCTTCGGGGTGAGCTACCCGACGGTCAAGGCCCGGCTGAACCGGATCGCCGAGCGCCTCGACTTCGTCGACACCGACCCGCCCCCCACCGGGGCCGACGTGGTCGACCGCCTGCGGCGCGGGGAGATCAGCGCTCAGGAGGCGCTGGCCGAACTCGAGGACCTCCAGTGATCCCGCAGCTGGTCACGGTGCGGTACCGCCGCACCGGCGGCCGCCGGCTGCGGCTGTACGTCCCCGTCGTGCCGGTCGTGCTGGTGCTGTCGCCGCTGCTGCTGCTCGCCGTGATCGGCGGGCTGGTCGCGTGCCTCGTCTTCCGGGTGCGGCCGGTGGCCGCGCTGCGGGGCGTCGGGCAACTGGTGCGGGCGCTGCCCGGCACCCGGATCGAGTACGAGCAGGGCCCGATGGCCGTGCTCCTGAGCATCAGATGAGGCGGAGGAGAGAGCAGCGATGAACGAGCAACGCCGCCAGATCCTGCAGATGCTGGCCGAGGGCAAGATCACCGCGGACGAGGCCGAGCGGCTGATCAACGCCCTCGAACGGGCCCGGCCGGAGGCGCCGCCGACGGCCGAGCCGCCACCGGCCGCCCGCCCGGCCGCCCGTCCGAAGTACCTGCGGGTGATGGTGCGCTGGACGGACGACGGAGCCGACGGCCCCGGCAAGATCAACGTGCGGATCCCGCTGCAACTGCTGCGCGCCGGGGTCCGGATCGCGGCCCTCGTCCCGCCGCAGGCGCTCGCCAAGGCCAACGCCGAGCTGGCCAAGTCGGGGGTGCCGATCGACCTCACCGAGCTCAAGCCCCAGCACGTCGAGGACCTCATCGAGCACCTCGACGACCTCATCGTGGACGTCGACGACTCCGACGCGAAGGTGCAGGTGTTCTGCGAATGACATCGGCGACATCGGCGGCTCCGGCGCCTTCGGAGGCCGAGCACCAGGTCATCCACGTGCGGGGCCTGGAGAAGTCCTACAAGGACCTGAAGGTGCTGCGCGGCGTCGACTTCGACGTCGCGCGGGGCGGCGTCTTCGCCCTGCTCGGCTCGAACGGCGCGGGCAAGACCACGGTCGTGAAGATCCTCGCGACGCTGCTCAAGGCCGACGCCGGGACCGCCCGCGTCAACGGCTTCGACGTCGCCGCCCGCGCCGCGGACGTGCGGGAGTCCATCAGCCTGACCGGGCAGTTCGCGGCCGTGGACGAGATCCTCACCGGGCGCGAGAACCTGGAGCTCGTCGCCCGGCTGCGGCACCTGAAGTCCCCGCGCGCGATCGCGGACGAGCTGCTCGCCCGCTTCGCGCTGGCGGACGCGGCCGACCGGAGGGCGGCGACGTACTCGGGCGGCATGCGCCGCCGCCTCGACATCGCGATGAGCCTCATCGGCGACCCGCCGGTCATCTTCCTCGACGAGCCGACGACGGGCCTCGACCCCGAGGCGCGCACCGAGGTGTGGCAGACCGTCCGGGAACTCGCCGGGCGCGGCACGACGATCCTGCTCACGACGCAGTACCTGGACGAGGCCGAGCAGCTCGCCGACCGCATCGCGATCCTGCACCGGGGCCGGATCATCGTGAACGGCTCCCTCGCCGAGCTGCGGCGGCTGCTCCCGCCCGCCGAGGTCGAGTACGTCGAGAAGCAGCCGACCCTCGACGACGTCTACTTCGCCGTCGTCGGCGGCGCCGGCGCGATGAGTGAGGAACGCTGATGGCCGCGCACTTCGCCGCCGACACCACCGTCCTGCTGGGCCGGTCCCTGCGCCACATCGCGCGCAGCCCGGACACCGTCATCACGACCGCCGTCATGCCGGTCGCCCTCATGCTGCTGTTCGTCTACGTCTTCGGCGGCGCGATCGACACCGGGTCCGCCTCGTATGTGGACTACCTGCTGCCCGGCGTCCTGCCCCTGACGGTCGCGATGGGCATCTCGTACACGGCGTTCCGCCTCTTCGCGGACATGAAGAACGGCATCTTCGAGCGGTTCCAGTCGATGCCGACCGCCCGGTCGAGCATGCTGTGGGCGCACGTGCTGACCGCGCTGGTCGCCAACATGGCGTCGCTCGCGGTCGTGGTGCTCGTCGCCCTCGCCATGGGCTTCCGCTCGGGCGCCGGGGTGGCGGCGTGGCTCGCGGTCGCCGGCATCCTGGCCCTGTTCACCCTCACGCTGACCTGGGTCGCCGTCATCGCGGGCCTGACCGCGAAGACGATGGACGGCGCGAGCGCCTCCGCCTACCCGATCGTCTTCCTGCCGTTCATCAGCTCGGCCTTCGTGCCGACCGGCACCATGCCCGCCCCGGTGCGCGCCTTCGCCGACAACCAGCCGGTGACGTCCATCGTCGACACGATCCGCGCCCTGCTCGCGCAGCAGCCGGTCAGCGGCGACATCTGGACCGCCCTCGCCTGGTGCGCCGGCATCCTCCTCACCGCGTACGCCCTCGCCATGCTCGTCTACCGCCGCAAGACCGCCTAGCCACCGGCCGGCCCCGTTGCAGCCGGTTCCGGACGGCGTCCATGCCAGTGAACACTGGCGGAAAATGGGTCGGGTCAGGATGATGGTCGTCCATGAGAATCCCCCCAAGGCGCATCGGCGGGCTCCTGCTGTCCGCCGTCCTCGGCCTCAGCCTGTTGACTCCGGGAACCGCTCATGCCGCCGCGTGGCATTCGGTGCCGCTGCCGTTCCTGTGGTGGCAGAACCGCATCGAGGACATCGCCGCCGCCGGACCCGGCAGCGTCTGGATCGCCGGCGTCCAGGGCTACATCCCCGGCCTGCCGCTGCCCGTCAGCTACGGCAACCCGGTCGTCCGGCGGTGGGACGGGTCGGGCTGGAAGGAGTACCCGCTGAACGGCTGGACCGGCCAGGGCTCGATCTACGAGGTCGCCGCGGCCCCCGGCGAGGTCTGGGTGATGGGCGGCGGCTACATGGCGCGCTTCGACGGCGCCGCGTTCCAGAAGGTCGCGCCGCCTCCGCACGTCTCTGACATCGAGGCGGGCACCGGCGGCGTCTATGCCACGGCATGGTCGGACGGGACGGCCTACAAGTGGAACGGCTCCGGCTGGGACCCCTCGCCCCTACCCCCGGACGCCCTGTGGACGGGTGACGCCTACGAGACGGTCGATCCTCCGGCCGCCGAGCCCGTCCGCGCCGCGGCGAACGGCCCGTCCGGGCTCTACGCCCTGGCCGACCTCGACCCGCTCGACGACATCGCCGCCCGCGTGTGGCGCAGGACGGCCGGAGGCTGGTCGGAGGTCCCGGTCCCCGCGGGGCTCCTCGCGCGCACCATCACCCAGGACGCGACCGGAAGGCTGTGGGCGGCCGGTGGCATCTCCAACGAGTACTCGGTGTACTCCCTCGACGGCACGACCTGGACCAAGCAGTACGGGCCGGCCATCAGCGGGGTCTATCAGCTGGTCGCCGTCCCCGGCACCGGGACCGTCTGGGGACGCGGCTTCGGCCCCCCGCTCGGCGACCCGCAGATCACCACCAACTCCTGACCCCACCCGCGCGGCGCGCCCCGCGGTGACCGAGGGCGGGGACAAGGCCGGTCAGGACGCCTGATCGGAGAGGGTTTTGTTGTCGCGGGCTCGTCGCCACGTGGGCGGCGGGCCCGCGGTCGTTTGCGGAGGTCGGGCCGCCTGACGTGTGTCGCCCCGCTCAGTGCAGGCCGCGGACCAGGGCCGAGACCGCGTCCACGAGGCGGGCTTCCAGGTCGAAGTCCGCGTCGGACAGTGTCCAGTGCAGGACCAGGCCGTCGACCAGGGCGGCCAGCCCGGTGGCGGCGGAACCGGCCCGGCGCTCGGCGTCCTCGCCGTCCCCGGCGATCTCCAGGAGCAGGGCGCGCAGCTGCTCGGCGAAACGCGCGTGGTGCGCGGTGAAGCACACCTTGATCTGCGGGACGCGCTGGGCGAGCGTGAGCAGCTCCAGGGTCAGGAGCGCCCGGTCGGCGTCGGCGGTGAGGCCGCGCGCGAACCCTCGTGCCAGCTCTTCGAGCCTCTCGGCGGCGGGGCGTTCCGGGCCGCCGGCGGCCGACAGACCGGCGTGCTCGGCGTCCAGGATCTGGTGCACCAGCGCCGTCGCCAGCTCCTCCTTGCTCTTGAAGTACCAGTACAAGGTGCCCTTGCTCAGCCCGGACTCGGCCACGACGTCGTCCATCCGGGCCCCGTGGTAGCCCTGCCGGGCGAACACCGTTCCGGCCGCGGCCAGGATCTGCCGCCGCCGTTCGCCCTCGCGGCTCGCGCCGCCCCCGGCCTTGCCGCGCGGCGGCTGGACGTTCGTGTCGGCCATGGTCCTCCCTCTCCGGAGAGCCCTCACTCTAGCTCTAGACCGGCCAGTCGGTTTACAGTACGGTGCACTCGACCGACCAGTCAGTCTAGAGAGAGGATCCGTGGTGGCGACCCCCCGAGAAGGCGCGCTGGAGCGCACACCGCTGTACCGCCTGGGCCGATGGTGCGGGCGCCGGGCGTGGCGGGTGATCGCCGTCTGGGTCCTGGTCCTCGGCGTTGCCGGGGCGCTGGTGCCGCGCTTCACCGACACCCTGACCGGGTCGTCGCTGGCGGTGGACGGGTCGCAGTCGGCGCGCGCCGAGCGGCTGCTGAGCGAGCGGTTCGGCGGCGGGGTGACCGAGGACCTGGTGGTCGTCTTCGACTCGGCGTCCCGACCGGTGACCGAGCCGCGGGTGCGCGGTGCGGTCGAGCGCGGGCTGGCGGAACTGCGCCGGCAGCCCGGCGTCGCGCGGGTCCAGGGCCCCTATGACGGCGGGGACGCCGCCGGGCTGATCTCCGCCGACGGGCGCACCGCGCTGGCCGTCGCCGGGCTGACGGGCGACGAGCGCGAGCGGCAGAAGACCGCCCCCGCGCTCCAGGACGCGATGGACGCCGCCGCCACCGGCGACGTCGCCGTCTACGTGACCGGCTCCAGCCCGCTGAACGCCGCCGTCGTAGAGCAGGAGGACCGCGACCTGGCCCGCGCCGAGTCGATCGGGCTGCCCATCGCGCTGCTGGTGCTGATCATCGCGTTCGGCTCGCTGGTGGCGGCCGGGCTGCCGCTCCTGGCCGGAATCGCGGCGCTGGTGACCGCGTTCGGCGTGCTCGGCGCGGCCAGTTACCTGACCAGCTTCGATGTGTTCGTCCAGGCCGTCGTCACCATGATCGGGCTGGCGCTCGGCATCGACTACTGCCTGTTCGCCGTCACCCGCCAGCGCGCCGAACTCGCCGCGCACCCCGGCCGTCCGATCGCCGACACCGTCGGCTCGACCATGGCGACCGCGGGCAAGGCCGTGCTGTTCTCCGGCTCGACCGTCCTGATCTCGGTGGCCGGGCTGCTGCTGGTGCGGGCCCCGGTGTTCCGCACCATGGCGCTCGGCGTCATGGTCGCGGTCGCGGTGATGCTCGCGATCACCGTCACCCTGCTGCCCGCCGTCCTGGCCCTGCTGGGCGAGCGGATCAACCGGCTGGCCGTCCCCGGGATGCGCCGGGCGGCCGGCGGGGGCACCGGTGCGCTCTGGCGGCGCTGGACGGACCTCGTCATGCGCCGTCCGGTGCTCATCGGCGGCGCCGCCACGCTGGTCCTGCTGCTGGCCGCCGCGCCGATGACCGGGCTGAGGCTGGGCTTCGACGTCGGCGCGTCGGCCGTCGCCGACTCCCCGGCCGGACGCGGCTACGAGCTCGTCTCCGGGAAGTTCGCGCCGGGCGCCGCCACCCCGATCCAGGTGGTGGCGACCCAGCGCCCGGCCGCGCCGGACGGGGCCGGGCTCAAGCGCCTGGGTGAGCGGCTGAGCGCGCATCCCCGCGTCGCGCAGGTCGTCCAGGAGAACGACGCCGTCCTCACGGTGTTCGCCGAGGACGCCGCCGACTCCCCGGCGGCCATCGAACTGGTCCGCTGGATCCGCGGGACGGCCGTCCCCGAAGCGACGCCGCCGGGCGGGCCCGAGGTCGTCGTCGGCGGCCTCACCGCGCAGACCGTCGACGTCGTCGACGAGGTCGACCGCGCCACGCCGTGGGTCCTCGGCACCGTGCTCGGCCTGTCGTTCGTGCTGCTCCTGCTCGCCTTCCGCAGCCTGCTGCTCCCGCTCAGCGCGATCGTGATGAACCTGCTGTCGGTGGGCGCCGCGTTCGGCCTGCTCACCTGGGTCTTCCAGGACGGTGCCGGCGAGTCTCTGCTCGACTTCTCCAGCCGGGGCTTCATCCAGGCGTACCTGCCGCTGTTCACCTTCGTCGTGCTGTTCGGCCTGTCCATGGACTACGAGGTCTTCCTCATCTCCCGGATGAAGGAGGAGTGGGCCCGCACCCGCGACAACCGGGCCGCGGTGACCGCCGGCCTCGTGCACACCGCCGGCGTCATCACCGCCGCCGCCGCGATCATGATCGTCGTCTTCGCCGCCTTCATGATCACCGATGTGGTCGAGGTCAAGCAGATGGGCTTCGCCTTGGCCGTCGCGGTCGCCGTGGACGCCACGCTCATCCGCATCGTCGTGGTGCCGGCCCTCATGCGCCTGACCGGACGCGCCAACTGGTGGTTCCCCGCGGCCTTCACGGGGCGTGCGGGTGGGGCGTTCCGGGCGCGTCCGGGTCGTAGTGGACCATGAGCAGGAGGTGGGAGTGCCGGAGTGGAAGCATCGCCGCGCCCCGGTGCACCAGCGGAGATCGAGCAGAGGAAGGCCTGATGAGTAGTCCAGCCCAGTACCCGCAGGCGGAGAGCGTCGCGGACTTCGCCCGCAACATCGCCGAGGTCCGCGCACGCATCGACGCGGCGGCGGAACGCGCCGGCCGCAGCGGCGCGGAGGTGCGGCTGCTGCCGGTGAGCAAGACCGTCCCCGAGGAGCGGATCCGCCTGGCCGTCGAGGCGGGCTGTCGCGTCCTCGGCGAGAACAAGGTCCAGGAGGCCAAGCGCAAGTGGCGGAACCTCGCCGACCTGGACGTGTCCTGGTCGGTGATCGGCCACCTGCAGACCAACAAGGCCAAGGACGTCGCGGCCTTCGCCGCCGAGTTCCAGGCCCTCGACAGCCTGCGCGCCGCCGAGGCCCTGGACCGCCGGCTCCAGGCCGCCGGCCGGGGCCTGGACGTCTTCGTGCAGGTGAACACGTCCGCCGAGGAGTCCAAGTACGGCCTGCCGCCGGACGAGCTGATCGGTTTCCTGAAGCGGCTGCCAGACTACGGGGCATTGCGCGTCCAGGGTTTGATGACGCTGGCCGTCTTCACCCGGGACACCGAGCGGGTCCGGGAGTGCTTCCGCCTGCTGCGCGGCCTCCGCGACCAGGCCCGCGACCTCGGGCTCGCCGGCCCGGGAGAGCTGTCGATGGGGATGTCCGGCGACTACGAGACCGCCGTCGAGGAGGGCGCCACGGTCGTCCGCGTCGGCCAGGCGATCTTCGGCGCCCGTCCCCTCTCGGACGCCCACTACTGGCCCGGCGCCGCGCCGGGCGACCAGGCCCCGCCTGACCCGCACTGCTGACACCTCTCCGCACTTGGAGTCCCAGCCTGTCGCGGAGAGGATCCACAGCACACTCTTGTCCCCAACCTGATCGCCAGGGGCGACGTTGTGATCTCCGCTCAGGAGGTCGTCCCCCTGAACGGACGCCTTGATTCGCACTTTCGCCTCGCCGTCGGCGTCAAACTCGTCAAGAGCTACACGGAGGTGTCCGCGTTCTCGGTTTGGCCGGCCAGAAACTGATCGGCCTGGGCGGCATACCGATGGCGGCGGGTGCTCCAGTTCGGAGCGGCCCGCCGCCATCGGGAGCGCTGGATGTCAGCCGCGCAGGGCCTTGACGGCGGCCTCCAGCCGCTCTCCGAAGGTCCCGTCGGCCTGTCGGAAGTTGTTGATCGCGTGTTCGATGATGTCGTCGCGCGAGACCTGCGAGATGGAGCCCGCCAGATACACGGGCAAGTCGTCGGCGTTGATGCCGACGCGGTAGCAGTGAGCGGCCCTGACCCATGTGCGCCTCCTGCGCCAGTGCCTGCATTGGCGGTTCGCCCCTTGAGCCCAAGAAGATCAATTTTGCAATTGGACGCCAGGTGTCACGTCGCAACAATGCGGTCACGGGTCAGCGGGGCCAGGCCGGGACGGGCGGCTCGTGCTCGGGGCAGTCGACGCGGAGATCAGCCTGCTCGAGTCGCGCGTTCAGCAGAGAGCAGTAGTGGCCTCCGTCGACCGCCTCATGAAAGCGGCAGGTCAGGCAGGTACGGGCCACGGTGATGACACCGACGCTGTGCAGGTGCGCGATGAGCAGCAGGAGCGCGTTCAGGACGGACGCGCGCGCGTCGGCGGGCAGTGCGTCGACGAGGGAGACTAGTTCTGCGCGCCGGGTGGCGACGGCGTCCGCGGTGTTGCGGCCGGACGGGGTGAGGGACAGCCGGTGCCTGCGCCGGTCGGCCGGATCGCGTTCTCGTGACACCAGCCCCTTCAGGGTGAGTGACTTGACGGCGTCGCTGACCGTCGGCTGGGCAACCTGCAGTTCACGATGCAGGGCGTCGACGTGTGCGGCGGGCGGCGGGCCGCTCGCGAGCGTGGTGAGGACCTGCAGCTGGAGCGGGCTCAGCCCCTCTGCGCCGGCCACCTGCTGGCTGAACGCCCGGTACGCGACGGTCAGCCGGTCGATGGCGTCGACCGTCTTGCCCGCGACATCTTGACCGCCTGTCGATCGTTCCATGGTTGACACTCTATAGGACTCCTCACTATAAATTCAAAGGAGTCCTATAGATGGAGGTCCGATCCATGACCGCACAAGCGCCGGCCGGATACACCTACGGCTCGACGCCGCCGAGCCCGGTCACGCCTGACGAGTTCGAGAAGCTGAAGGCGACCGTGCTGCTCACCGCCGACGACGAGGAAGCCCTCCGCATGGCGGGCGACGTCCTCGAGGACCAGGTCGAGGACGTCTTGGACGTCTGGTACGGCTTCGTGGCGGCGCACCCGCACCTCGTCGCCTACTTCGCCACCCCCGACGGCGCGGTCCTGCAGGACTACCTCGCCCGGGTCCGGGGGCGGTTCGGCCGGTGGATCCTCGACAGCTGCCGGCGCCCGTACGACGGCGAGTGGCTGTCCTACGCGCACGAGATCGGGCTGCGGCACACCTTCGACAAGAAGAACCGGACCGACGACGCTCCGTCCGTGCCGCACATCTCGCTGCGCTACATGGTGGGCTTCATCTACCCGATCACGGCGACCATGCGCCCGTTCCTCGCGAAGAAGGGCCACAGCGACGAAGACGTCGAACGCATGCACCAGGCGTGGTTCAAGACGGTCACGCTGCAGGTGGCCCTGTGGCTCAGGCCCTACTCGCCCGAAAAGTGGTAACCGACACCTACCGAGACGCGAGTACCGTCCGGGCCCTCCGGCCCGGACGGTACTCGCGTCTCGGCGGCCGCCGAGACGGCCAATCTCACCAGGTGTAGCTGACCGAGAACCTCGTGCGGTGGCCGGGAAACCTTCACCGGGTGTAGCCGGGCGGCCTTGATTCGGGGGCACCCTCAGCGTTGCCGGCGTTCGCTGTGGGCGCGGGCGCGTTCGCTAGTTTACGGTACCCGCCCACACGACACCCCGACATCGCGCCATGTCGCCTCACATGCACACCTTGTTATGGCCTCTGGGCGGGTCATCCGCGCCCGGCGTCAGCGTGTTTCGAAATGCGCAAGGCGATGAGCGGCCGGACTGTGCGATACGCAAACGATCAGGGTGCCGAGCGGTTCGCTTTCCCAAGGTCCTCGCCGCGCTGGTGGCCGCGGCGGGCATCGCGGTCGAAGATGCCCAGGATCTCGCATGGCCCACCCTCGGCGCCGATGGCGTGCGGGAGCATCGTGGGGAACTCCGCCGCCTGATTGGTCTCAACCCGGAGGCGCCGGTCGCCTAGGAGCAGCATCGCGGTGCCGGACAGGACGACGAACCACTCGCGGCCCGGGTGGGCGCGCATGCGTGAGGGATTGTCGGGGGGCGGGGCGGTCATGCGCTGTCGTAGGACGGTCATGCCGGGTTCTGCCTTGATGGGCCAGCGCATCAGCCCGTGGGCTCCGTCGATCATTGGATTGGAGACGACGTCATCCGTGGCGGTCTCGACGAGTTGGTCGAGGGAGGTGTCTAGGGCACGGGCGAGGGTGACGAGTTGGTCTAGGGCCAGGCGCCGTTGACCGTTCTCGATGCGGCTGAGCGTGGACTGGCTGACCTTGGCGCGGGCGGCCAACTCCTCCAGGGACCAGCCCTGGGCCACGCGCAGGGCGCGGATGCGTTTGCGTACCAGGCTGTCGAGCTCACCATTGTCTTGCGTCATACGCAACAGTGTATGCCTTTATAGCAAGGCATGGATAGAGTCGTTAGTGCTCGGCCCACAACGAGTCGGGAAGTAGCAGAAGAGGTTGACGACATGCCTGCGTCGCAGAGCGCATACAGGAGTGATGAGTTGCCGGGCAAGACCGTTGACGCCGTGGTGGTCGGCGGCGGCGCTGCCGGGCTGAACGGCGCGCTGATGTTGGCCCGTTCGCGCCGCTCGGTCGTTGTGGTCGACAGCGGCACCCCGCGTAACGCGCCAGCCGAGGGCGTGCACGGACTGCTTGGCTTGGACGGGACTCCGCCAGCCGAGCTGCTGGAACGGGGCCGTGACGAAGTTCGCCGCTTCGGTGGCACTGTGCAAAGCGGTGAGGTAGTTAAGGCCGCTGCCGATCCGTCCGCCGGCGGGGACCTGCGCTTCAGTGTCGCCCTAGCCGACGGCGGCACCCTGCGCGCACGACGCCTCCTGGTCGCCACAGGTTCGCGGGACGTTCTGCCTGACGTTTCCGGGCTGGCCGAGCACTGGGGGCACAGCGTGGTGCACTGCCCCTACTGCCATGGCTGGGAGGTACGCGACGAGCCCATCGGTGTCCTTGCGGTTGGCCCGACTTCCATCCACCAGGCAATACTGTTCCGCCAGTTGACCGACAACCTGGTCTACTTCACCAGCGGTACCCGCCTTGACAGGGACACCCGGGAGCGCTTCGCCGCCCGCAACATCTGTCTCGTCGACACCCCCGTCGACGAAGTCGTGACGGCCGAGGGCGGCGGTATCGCTGGCGTCCGCCTGACGGACGGTCGGCTCATCCGTCGCCGCGTCCTCGCCGTCGCGACCACCATGCAGGCGCGCACCGAGGGGCTGGAGGATCTGGGACTGCCAATGCAGGACCTGCCCAACGGGATGGGCCGCCACTTCGCCACCGGTATGGCCGGCACTACCCAGGTGCGCGGCGTGTGGGTGGCCGGTAACGCCACTGATCTGACCGCACAGGTCGGCGCCTCGGCAGCAGCTGGCGCTCTGGCCGGCGCCCATATGAATGCCGACCTGGCCACCGCCGACACCGAGGCGGCCCTCACCACCGTACACCGCGACATCGCTCACACCCGGCCGCCGGCGCGTTCACCGGCCCGCACCCGCTGCATTCCAATCGCCTAAGCGGGGTGAGGCCCACCCCTTCGGCGCTGGTGTTTCAGCTCTGCTCCGGCGCCGATACCCGCATGTCCTGTTGAGAGGAATTTATGAGTGCAAACCGACCTGGCCAGGTGAACGCCGAGCCGAGCAGCCTCCCTGCCGAGGGCGTGCTCGACGCGCGTCAGCGTCGCACGATCCTGATCGCCGTCTGTATCGCGTTGATGGCCGTCATCGCCTCGGTGTCTGGACTCAACGTCGCCCAGCCCGACCTCGCCATCGCCTTCGGCGCCTCGCAGAGCACGATCCTGTGGATCATCAACATCTACACCCTCAGCCTGGCCGCACTCTTGCTGCCGCTCGGCGCGATCGGCGACCGCTTCGGCCGCAAGCCCATGCTGCTCACCGGCTTGACCGTCTTCGGCGTCGCCAGTGCGGCGGGAGGTCTCGCACCGTCGGCTGAGGTCATGCTCGTCGCTCGCCTGTTCAGCGGAGTGGGCGCGGCGATGGTCATGCCCATCACCCTCGCCGTCATCACCTCCACCTTCCCCGAGGGAGAACGCGGACGGGCGATCGGCGTGTGGACCGGTGTGGCCGGAGGCGGCGGCGTCTTGGGCATGTTCCTCTCGGCCGCCCTGGTCGACGTCGCCACCTGGCGATGGCTGTTCGTCCTGCCCGTCGCACTCGTCATGGTCGCCCTCACCATGACGCTGCGGTCTGTCCCCAACTCTCATGAGGCGTCGGGGCACGCTTTCGATACCGTCGGCGCCCTGACGTCCGTTGTCGCCGTGGCCGGGCTCATCTTCATCCTCCAGGAAGGTCCTGAGCAAGGCTGGACCGCGCCCGCAACCTTGCTCAGCCTGGCCATTGGGGTCATCGCTGCTATCGGCTTCATAGCCTGGGAGCTGCTCCGCGGGGACGCCGCGCTCCTGGACGTGCGCCTGTTCGGCGAGCGAGCCCTGTCCGGGGGCTCGATCACGCTCCTGGCGGTCTTCGGTGTCCAGGCGGGCATCTTCGTGGTCCTTTTCCCGTTCTTCCAGGCCGTCCTCGGCTGGTCGGGGCTGCTGTCCACCCTGGCGCTGATGCCGATGGCCGCGCTGATGATGATGGCGTCAGGCCTTGCCCCACGACTGGCCGCACGCATCGGCCCCCGAGCGACCATGGCCGCAGGCATCCTCCTTGCCGGGGCAGGGCTGGCGCTCATGGCCGCCATCGTCTCCGTCGACGGCGGCTACCCGTCCGTGCTGCCCGGCATGCTCGCCATGGGCATCGGCATGGGCCTGTCGATGACACCCTCCACCGAGGCCATCACCAGTGCCCTCCCACGCGAGCGCCAGGGCGTCGCGTCCGCATTGAACGACGTCACCCGCGAATTCGGCAGCGCGCTGGGTGTCGCCTTGCTCGGTGCACTCCTGTCCTCCGGTTACCGCAACGCCATCGACTCCCGATTGGCCGACATTCCTCAAGGACCGGCCGACACCGCACGGGAAGGGGTTGCCAATGCTCTCGATGCCGCGGACCAGGCCGGCCCCCATGCGCAGACGCTGGTCCGTGCCGCCCAGGAGTCGTTCGTCGATGGCTGGCAGCAGGCCATGTGGACAGGAGTCGCCGTCATGGCCGCCCTTTTCCTCTTTATCCTCGCCCGAGGGCCTCACCGTTCCACCCTCACACCGGAAATCGCGCCGGAACCAGACGACGCGCCTATTCGATAGCCCCGAACCGCGACAAGCCGTCAGCCGGTGGGGTAGCCAGCGAGCCACCTTGCTCACGGCCCAGAAGAGGCTCGTTTGTTCTCCCGCCAGCTCATAGGGCAGGACGCGGGTGAACCCGCAAGATGTTGGCACGACGGCGTCCGGGGACTGTGACCCCGGACGCCGCTTCGCACTCGAAGCGGGACTATGTGCAGTCGCCGCCGGGGACGCAGACGGACGTCGGGGTCACCGACGCCTCGGCATTGCGTGGCGCCCGGCCTTCGTCGATAAGGCGGGCGACGGCCGCGGCGATGGTCATGTCGTCCAGTGCGCCGAACTGCTGTCCCCGCAGGTTGCCGTCGCGATCGATGAGAACCGTGGTAGGCGTGCCGCGCATGCGATAGCGGGCGAAGGTGACCGGCGTCGGGTCTTCGCCCCGGTGGGCATCCACCGCGACTGGAAAGTGGATCTTATACTCGTGCAGGAAGGCGCGAAGGCTGGTCGGGGTCATGGCGTCATGATGCTCGAAGACGCTGTGCAACCCGATCACGGCGAGGTCGTCGCCGAAGGTTTGAGCCAACCGTACGGCCTGCGGCAGAGCATGGCCGACACAGCCCGGGCACAGCATCTGGAAGGCCTCTAGGACGACCACCCGGCCGCGCATATCGGTCAAATTCAGAGGATCGCTGTTGAACCATTGGGTCGTGGCCCACGGTGGAGCCGATGAGGCAGCCTCATCCACGGACGGAGGTACGAACGACATGGTTGCTCCTGATCATTGCGCGGCGGCGGATCACCAGACGGGGCTGGTGTAGGGCTGGGGCCACAGGGTGACAGCTTTGAACCAGGCTTGAAACATCGCCTCGACCTGGTCGTCATGGCCGCCCGAAGTGAGGAAGGGCGCACCGTTGCCGTGATCGGATAGATCAAGGCGACGAGGTGGCGCGGCGGGATGTGAGGCACCGAATCGGCCTGGGTCGGTCTTGTTCTTCTTGTCCCACGTGTGGCGCGGGGCGATCGCCTGCTGATAGGCCAGCCAGCGCTCGTCGTAGGGACGGGTGCGGGTATAAGTGATCCATCGTCCGAAACGCGCCCGCACCCGTGCGAGATCCTCGTCGATCGGCTCCCCAGACGGCGTAAAGAAGTACGCGAGAGGACGGGGTGAGGGCCAGACCATCGTAGTTGTATCCGGGGATGGAGGTCGGGCCGCTCATGTGGGCTCCTGGGTTGTATCAGCAAGGCCGGGGTGCAGATGACGCCCGAGCATTCGGACGCGCCCAGCAAATGTGTGCCGGACGCGTCCAGATGCCTTGCCCGCTAGTTACCGGGCAGAGGGACGGGTGGGAAATCGACCTCGGTTCGGGCCACGGAGTTGAAGTAGTTGGTGAAGATGTTCAGCGCGACGTGGGCCACGATCTCTCCGATCTCGCCGTC
Source organism: Actinomadura geliboluensis (assembly GCF_005889745.1). Classification (GTDB taxonomy): domain Bacteria; phylum Actinomycetota; class Actinomycetes; order Streptosporangiales; family Streptosporangiaceae; genus Spirillospora; species Spirillospora geliboluensis. Next base: position 13,358 of record NZ_VCKZ01000015.1, on the reverse strand, counting down.
GTCGTGGCCGGCGGCGCGGACCTCCTCTAGTTCCTCGTCGCTGACGAAGCCGCGGGTCTCGATGACGGCCCGGGCGAACGCGAGGGCGGCGTGCGCCTTCGGGTCGGACGCCTGGCCCCGGCCGGAGGTCTTGAGGTCGTCGGCGCTGACGCCGGCGCGCTCGCCGAGCACATGGTGGGCGGCGTAGCAGTACTCGCACGCGTTCTCCGCCGCGGCGACGAGGGCGATCTGCTCCCGGACGGCGGCCGGCAGGCGGCCGGTGCCGAGCGCTCCGCTGTGGGAGAGGTACGCGTCGAGCACGGCCGGGGACGAGGCCATGGCGCGCATCATGTTCGGCGTCGCGCCGAGGGCCTGCTCGACCTTCTTGAGCAGGGCCTCGGCTCGCGGCTCCGCGGTCGCCGGGTCGACGGTGGCAAGACGGGACATGGGGGTTCCTTCTCAGAGAGATGTGGACGCCAAGTTATTTGGCACTGCCAAACATAAGTTGGCAGTGCCTAGGATGGCAAGACCCGGTCGCGATTTCGGAGAGTGCGATGAAGGACGTTCCAGGCACGCCGCCCCGCGAACAGTTGCTCGTGGGCGTCGCGCGCCTCGGGCAGGCGCTGCGCATCAGCAACTTCCGCAACGCGGGGCCCTACCGGCTGTCCCCCCTGCAGGCGGACATCCTCACGCTGCTCGCCGGGGATCCACGGCCTCGGCGGTTGAGCGACCTGACGGCCATGCTCGCGTCAACGCCTCCGACGATCAGCGATGCGGCCAAGGCCCTGACGATCAAGAAACTCGTCGGGCGGCATCGCGACCCCGCCGACGCCCGCGCCGTCACCTTGACGCTCACTCAGGCCGGCCGCGCGGAGGCCGAACGGCTGGCCCGCCTGCCGGACGAGTTCGCGGATGCGATGTCGTCGCTCGCGCCGGAAGACCTCGCGGCCATGCTTCGCGGCATGAGCGAAATGATCAGGTCATTGCAGGACCGCAAGGCCATCCCAGTCACCCGGATGTGCCTGACGTGCGACTACTTCAGACCCCAGGCCCACCCCGGCACCGATCGCCCCCACCACTGCGCATTCGTGGACAACGCCTTCAGTGATGGCGAACTGCGCCTGGAGTGCCCCGACCACCAGAACCACTGACTCGCCTTGCCGTATGACACTTGGTGTCCTATAGTGCTCATTGTTTCCTCACGAGTGTCGCTCTCGGCGGCACCTGTACAGGGCAACGCACTAGCGCAGGAGGCGCACATGGGTCAGGGACCGCTCACCACGGAGGCCGGTGCTCCGGTAGCCGACAACCAGAACAGCGAGACCGCGGGCGTCGGCGGCCCTGGGCTCGTCCAGGATCAGCTTCTTCATGAGAAGCTCGCTCACTTCAACCGCGAGCGCATCCCGGAGCGCGTGGTCCACGCCCGCGGCGCGGGCGCGTACGGCACCTTCACAGTGACCGCCGACGTCACCAGGTACACGCGCGCCGCGTTCCTCTCCGAGGTGGGCAAGCAGACGGAGACCTTCCTGCGCTTCTCCACCGTGGCGGGAAGCCTCGGCTCCGCGGACGCGGTCCGCGACCTGCGTGGTTTCGCGGTGAAGTTCTACACCGAAGACGGCAACTACGACCTCGTCGGCAACAACACCCCCGTCTTCTTCATCAAGGACGCCATCAAGTTCCCGGACTTCATCCACACTCAGAAACGCGATCCGTACACCGGGTCCCGCGAAGCGGACAACGTCTGGGACTTCTGGAGCCTGTCGCCGGAGTCCACGCACCAGGTGACCTGGCTGTTCGGTGACCGCGGTATCCCGGCGTCGTACCGGCACATGGACGGCTTCGGCACGCACGCCTTCCAGTGGAACAACGAGGCCGGCGAGGTCTTCTGGGTCAAGTACCGCTTCAAGACCGACCAGGGCATCAGGTGCCTCACGCAGGCGGACGCCGACCGGCTCGCCGGCGCCGACCCCGACTCCCATCAGCGCGACCTGCGCGAGGCCCTCGAGCGCGGCGAGTACCCGGCCTGGACCCTGTGTGTGCAGATCATGCCCGCCGCCGAGGCGCCGGACTACCGCTTCAACCCGTTCGACGTGACCAAGGTGTGGCCGCACGCGGACTACCCGCTCATCGAGATCGGCAGGCTGGAACTGAACCGCAACCCCGATAACATCTTCGCCGAAGTCGAGCAGTCAATCTTCACACCGGCGCACTTCGTGCCCGGCATCGGCCCGTCCCCGGACAAGATGCTGCAGGGTCGCCTTTTCGCCTATGGCGACGCCCACCGCTACCGCGCCGGCATCAACGCCGACAACCTGCCCGTGAACCGTCCACACGCGACCGAGGCGCGTACCCACTCCCGTGACGGCCTCCTGTATGACGGCCGCCACAGGGGCGCGAAGAACTACGAGCCCAACAGCTTCGGCGGCCCGTCCCAGACAGACCGGCCGCTGTGGCAGCCCACCACGGTCAGCGGCACCACCGGCCGCCACGAGGCCCCGTCCCATGGCGATGACGACGACTTCGTGCAGGCCGGGAACCTGTACCGGCTGATATCGGACGGCGAGAAGGACCGCTTGATCCAGAATCTGGCGGGCTCCATCTCGCAGGTCTCGCGCGACGACATCATCGAACGCGCGATCAACAACTTCCGACAGGCCGACGGGACCTTCGGAGAGCGGCTCGAGGCCGCCGTCAAGGCCCTGCGCGGCTGACATCCAGCGCTCCCGATGGCGGCGGGCCGCTCCGAACTGGAGCACCCGCCGCCATCGGTATGCCGCCCAGGCCGATCTGGAGTTCGTTCACGCGAGCAACCAGGCCCAGAGGGGCCTGGGGGAGGCGAATGGACGAGTCAGTCTTGAAGGACAAGCCGTTCAAGTTACTGAAGCAGCCGGTACGGGAGGCGTATAGGCGAGTTGCGCCCAACAAGGGCGTGGCCGGAGCGGACGGGCGGTCCATTACCGACTTCATGGCCGGTGAACGCGGTGGATCAGCAAAAAACGCCGGTGCAGCACGAAGGCCGGATGGTGGGTGATGAGCAATCTCCAACCCGTCGACCTCGGCGCTGATCAACTAATTGGAACCGCCGCACCCAGGACCAGAAAGCCTTGGCGTGAAAGACGGTGTGCCGCCGGTGAACGGCTTCGGTAAGCCGTGGGCAAGAGAACTGCGTGCACGGCTTGACGGGCGGGAGTTGGAGACGGAGCAGAATTGGCTATGGTCACCGGGGGATAGTGCAGCCGCTCGAAAAATCGACGGGGGAAGGTTCTGAACCCTGCCGTCCGAAATGCCGCCGCGCTAGGTCCTGCTCCTCAACAAGGAAGCGCCGCATCACCTATTTATCGGCGGCTTTGTCGCCTGTCTCCTTGGTCTCTGCGACAGAGCGGAGGCTTGGAAAGCTGATTCGGATATTCAGGCCGCCACTCGGATTGGCCTGCGCGGTGATTTCGCCTGCATGAGCGTGGGCGATAGAGGCGACGATGGAGAGCCCGAGGCCGGTGCCTTCGCCGCGAGCGTGGCGGCGGGGATGCATTCGCCGGAACGGTTCGAATAGGTGGGGGACGACGTCAACTGGCACGACTGGGCCAGTGTTATAGACCTCGAGCGCCCTGTCGTCCAGGCGGATGCGGACCGTGCCGCCGGGGAGGTTGTAGCGGAGCGCGTTCTCCATAAGGTTGCGTACGAGGTGTTTGAACAGGGTGGGGTCGCCGTCCAATTGTACCGTCGCAAGGTGTGTCTTTATCGAAACGTCACGGTCATCGGCCATGGTCGTGTGTTCGGCAACAATGGCTGCAACGACCTCGTAGGCGTCGATGGGTTCAGGCCGGTCCAGGCCTTGATCGCTGGTCGACAGCAGCAGGAGTCCCTCAATGAGCCTTTCGCTGCGGTCCGCGACATTAAGCAGTTTCTCGCGTACACGGGCCACATTGCCGGGGACGGGGTCGGCCAGGCCGATCTCCAGTGCCGCCCGCTGCACGGCAAGCGGGGTCCTTAGTTCGTGGGCGGAGTTGGCAACGAATCGTTGTTGCGCGTTTACCAGTCGCTGTAGGCGATCGAGCATGTCGTCAAATGTGTCGGCCAAGTCTTTGAGTTCGCCCGGCGGGGCCTTCAGCGCAATGCGGTCGTTAAGATTTTCACCGGAGAGACGCCTTGCCGTCGCGGTGATCGTGTGGACGGGCCGCAGCACGCGGCCTGCCATCCACCAGGCCAGGAACACCGACACGGCTGCGAAGATCGCGAGTGAGATGAGCGAGACGATCAGCAGGTGATGATAGGTGGTGTCCTTGGCGGCGGCCGCGGCCGCGAGGCTGATCGCGTCTGCTTGGGTCCGGTCGCCCGGTCGAAGCGGGATGGCGGGTGTCTGCTGGCCCCAGCCGGAACCATCGGGTGGAACCACTTTGGTGATGGCGACAGGCAGGCTGTCGGCGAGGGACTGGCGCATCACGAAGTAGACCGAGGCGATCAGGCCGCTCCCCGCGACGAGCAGCAGCACTCCGTAAAGGGCCGTGAGCCGGGCACGCGCAGTGATCCTCATTCGCTCGTCCTGATGCGGTAACCCGAGCCCGACACTGTTTCGATCACCGGTGGGGAACCGAGTTTGGCTCGCAGTTTGCTGATGGTCACTCGCACGGCGTTGGAGTTGTAGCTGATGTACTCCTCCCAGATCTCTTGAAGCAGGTCCTCCGCAGCCATGACCATCCCATCAGCACGCATCAGCGCCTCCAAGACCCCGAACTCCTTGCGGGAGAGGACGATCCGGCGACCGTCGCGATATGCCTGGCGGCGCGGGGTGTCCAAGACGACACCGGCTCGCTCGATCACTGGAGGCAGTGCGGGCCGGGCGCGTCGTCCTAGGGCCAGCACGCGGGCGACGAGTTCGTCGTAGGAAAACGGCTTGGGAAGATAGTCGTCGGCCCCTAGGCCGAGTCCGTCGACCCGGTCCCGCACGGTGCCGGACGCGGTGAGCATCAAGACCCGCGTCATCATGCCGCTGCCGACGATCTGGCGGCAGACCTCGTCACCGTGCACTTCAGGCAGGTCTCGGTCGAGTATGAGGACGTCGTAGTCCATCGCCTCGAGCCGGCGCAGCGCCTCAGCACCGTCATAGGCCACGTCCGTGGCGATCGACCGCCCCCAGAGCCCTTCGGCGATCAGTTCCGCCAGAAACCTGTCGTCTTCGGCTACCAGTACGCGCATGTCGCCAAGCTACCCGCTCAGGCATTTCGAAAAGATAAAGCGCCCCGAACCCCTCAGATTAAGGAAACGAAACAATGGGTTCGGCGAAGCTGGAAGCCAAGGCGGGCCAATCGCGGTACGGCACGGCAGGGGAGCTGGACCCGCCTTCTCGGCTCTCCGAGTGACCAAACGGCAACCCGTCATCAGCCACAACCGGTCCTCTCGATCGGACCGACGACCAGGGGAGCAACATCATGATCAGCGACCGGCATCGCCTGCGCGTGCTCGCCGTGGCTTGCGGACTGGCCGCCCTGACCTTCGTCAGCGGAGCATGCGGTGATGACTCCGGCGACGGCGATGGAGCGGGCTCGAACCGCTCCGACGCGTCGGGCAGCAAAGCGTCAACCATGGATCAAAATCTCAAGCTTGCCCAGTGCCTGCGCAAGCATGGCATCGACGTACCCGACCCCAAGCCGGGCCAAGACCCGGAAATGACCTCCATCGGAGGCAACGGCGCCAGCCCGGAGCAGATCGAAAAAGCCATGAAGAGCTGCCAGGACGTTGCGGGTCTCCCGGAGCCCAAGCCGCTCTCGCCCGAGCAGCAGGACAAGATGCTCAAGTTCGCCGCCTGCATGCGCGAGCACGGAATCGATATGCCCGACCCGAAGTTTGACGGCGGCCCTGGAGGGGGAATGAGCGACGCCATGCCCATGCCCACGGACAACGACAAGATGGACAAGGCCACCAAGGCCTGTGCCAAGTTCACTTGATCCTCGCTCCGGCGGAGGACACTCCGATCGGCTCTGAATGCGGCATCGCATGGATCAAGGAGAAACGGGACGATGAAACGAAAGACGGTCATAGGCATCACCACGGCCGTGGTCGTCGCCGGCGGCGGTGCAGGGGGCGCTATCAGCGTGGCAGCCTCTAGCGGCGGGGAACCACGCCAAGACGCGGGCGTGTCCACGGCTGAGGCTCCCGTGAAATATGGCGACCTGAGCGACACCACCTCGGCGGACGGCACGCTCGGGTATGGCGGCCAGCGCAAGATCATGGCGAGCGGCGACGGCACCGTAACCTGGATTCGGAGCCCCGGTTCCACCGTCCGCATGGATGACATGCTCTACGAACTGGACGGTCGGCCCGTGCGGCTGATGTACGGGAAGCGGCCAATGTATCGGCAGCTCAAGACAGGTGTCGAAGGCCCCGATGTACGTCAGGTCGAGAAGAGTCTCCGCGCACTCGGCCACGGCGGCGGACTGACCGTCGACAGCAAATTCACCGCGGCCACGTCCAATGCGATCAAGCGCTGGCAGCGCGCACACGACGCCAAGGCCACGGGAACGGTCGGGCCGAACGACATCGTCTTCGTGCCGGGGCCGATCCGGGTCATTAGCCGGGATGCGTCGCCGGGTGGCCGGGTGGCACCCGGCCAGCCGGTCATGACGTCCTCCGGCACCGATCGGGTCGTCAATCTCAAACTCACCGCCGGTGAGGTGAGACTTCTGAAGAACGGCACGAAGGTCACCGTCGAACTGCCCGGTAACCGCAACGTCACGGCAACTGTACGTTCGGTCGGTACCACTGCAGTCCAGGAGGAAGGGAACGGGCCAGACGGCGAGGCGAAGGTCAACGTGGTCGTCAAGCTCGACGACCCCAAAGACGCCGGGAACCTCAACCAGGCACCGGTCACCGTGCGCATCACAACCCAGACGAGGAAGAACGTCCTGTCGGTCCCCGTCCAAGCTCTGCTCGCACTGCCGGGCGGCGGCTTCGGCGTTCGGGTGGTCGCGCCCGGCGAGACCCGTATGGTCAGGGTCGAGCTGGGAATTTTCGGACAGGGCCGCGTCGAGGTGACCGGTGATGGCATCAAGGAGGGAATGAAAGTCGAGGTGCCCACATCATGACGCCGACGCGACGGGTCCACACGGTCGCTGACGACGGCGGCGAGCCCGTCATCGAACTCGCCGGTGTCCGGAAGGAGTACCCGGGGGGTGTCGTCGCCCTCGCCGGGGTCGATCTGATCGTCCGGCGGGGAGAGTTGATGGCGATCGTCGGGCCGTCCGGGTCAGGAAAGTCGACACTGCTCCATCTCATCGGGAGCCTCGACCGCCCCTCGGCGGGCTCGGTCCGTATCGCAGGCCACTCGGTCACCGGACTGTCCGACCGTGAGCTGTCCGCCCTGCGCGCGCAGCACCTCGGTTTCGTCTTCCAGTCCTTCCACCTCGCCGCAGGCATCTCCGCCCTGGACAACGTCGCGGACGGACTGCTCTACAGCGGCTGGCCGGTCCACACCCGGCGGCGGAGGGCCGCGGCGGTCCTCGAACGGGTCGGGCTCGCCGACCGTTCGACGCACCGGCCGCACGAACTCTCCGGAGGGCAGAAGCAACGTGTCGCGATCGCCCGCGCGATCATCGGTGAACCCGCACTGCTGCTGGCCGACGAGCCGACGGGCGCGCTGGACACGGCCTCCGGCAAGACCGTGATGGCGCTGCTGCACGATCTGAACGCTGATGGGACCACGATCGCCGTGATCACCCACGACAATGACCTCGCCGAGGCGCTGCCACGGCAGGTGCGGCTACGCGACGGTCACATCGTCTCCGACTCGCTGCGGCTGACCAGGACGGGCACTCGATGAGGCGCGTAAACAAGCGGACCCGTACCGGTCTGCGGTTCACCGGCGGCTCCACCCCTTCGGCGCCGAAACCAGGCGAAAGGCTCGCACCAGCCCGACTCGTGCTCACCGATGTGCTGCGCACCGGATCGGCGGGCCTACGTACCCGGCCCTTCCGGGTGGTGCTGTCCGCCCTCGGCATCGCGATAGGCATCGCCACGATGATCTCCGTCGTGGGGATCTCGGAGTCCAGCAAAGCCGACGTGCTACGGCAATTGGATCGTCTCGGCACCAATCTGCTCGTAGCCACCCCCGGCGACTCGATGCTCACTGGGAAGAAGACCAAACTGCCCAAGAGCGCGGAGAGGATGGTGCAGCGGATCGACGGCGTCCGGCATGCCGGAGCCACCGGATCCCTGACGGGTACCGTGCGGCGCTCGAGCAAGGTCGACGAGGGTGACACCGGAGGTATTGGCGCGCAGGCGGCTACCGAGGGCCTGATGCAGACGCTGCGCGGCAGCGTCAGCGCCGGGGCGTGGCTGAACACGGGCAACAGCCGGTATCCGTCGGTGGTTCTCGGCTCGGTGGCGGCACAACGGCTCGGCATCAGCGAAATCGGTGACCAGGTATTCATCCGGAACCGCTACTTCACCGTGGTCGGAATCCTCGCCCCGCTGCCCTTGGCGCCGGAGATCGAGCGCTCCGTGCTGATCGGCTGGGACTCAGCGCAGAAGTATCTCGGCTTCGACGGTCACCCGACGTCGGTGTACGAGCGTTCCACTGACGCCGCCGTCCCCCATGTCAGGCGGCTGCTACCCCGCACCATCAATCCTGAGAACCCGCAGGACATTAGAGTCACCGATCCGTCGTCGGCGCTGCAGGCCAAGGCCGCGGCAGCGGGCGGGTTCACGAACCTGTTGCTGGGGCTGGGGGCCGTGGCGCTCCTGGTGGGCGGCGTCGGCGTCGCCAACACGATGGTCATTTCGGTGCTGGAGCGCCGCCATGAGATCGGCCTGCGGCGCTCGCTGGGCGCGACCCGGGGGCATGTGCGACTCCAGTTCATCACCGAGTCGCTGCTGCTCTCAGGTCTGGGCGGTGCTGCGGGAGCGGTCCTGGGCAGCTTGGCCACCGTTGCTTATGCCACGTCCACCGGCCTGCCACCGGTAGTCCCAGGGTGGGCCATCGCCGGCGGATTCACGGCCACCTTGGCCATCGGCACCATCGCCGGACTCTACCCGGCTATCCGAGCCGCCCGCCTCTCGCCCACCATCGCACTCCAGGCCACCTGACCGGGCTTGAGCCCCACGTTATTCCTTCGGCTCGGGACTCTCTCCATGTCGGCAGCGAACGCGGCGGGCATGGGCTGGCGCGTCGATCCCGGGACAGAAGCCGAGTCTCCCGAGGATGGGGTTCCTACTCTTCGAGATCGAGATCGAGATCGCGGATCCGGCAGAAGGCGGCTAGATCAGCGCGCCCGGGACTTGTCCTGTCGTCAGCGGTGTGGCCCGCGCCCAGGAGCGGATCGGCAGGATGGCCATGAACTGCGGCTTGAACGCTCGATGTCGGCGACGTTGCCGACCGAGACTCCCACCATCAGCGGCAAGCCCTCGGCATCGACAGGACGTGTAGTCCTGCGCTGCAACGAGACCTTCGCCCGTCTGTCCGCCGCTTTCGGTGTCGGCGTCGCGACCGCGCACTGCTATGTCACCGACGGCATCCTGGCCCCCATCGACCGGCTATCAGGTGTGGGTGCTAACGGCGGTGCTAAGCGGCAAGCAGCACCCGCACGGAGTGAACTTTCAGTTCCTGACCGACCCGTATGGCCGGCTGATCCGGGGCGTCCTCGGTGCTGCCCGGCTCGACGCACGACCTCACCGCGGCCTGCGTCCACGGCATCATCGACGCGCTCGCCAGCCGCGCGATCGCCTGCTACGCCGAAAGGGGATACGTCGGCGCGGGCGGCGCAATCGGGACGCCTTACAAGCGCCGAAGCGCAACTGGCTCAACAGCGCAGGATGCTGTTCAACCGGCACCACGCCCAGGCCACGCCCAGGCACGGGCACTCGGCGGAGCAAGGCGCCGCCGCCCTCAAGAGCTGGCGTATCCTGCGCAAGGCCCGCTGCTCACCCAGCCGCCTGACCGGCATCGTCCAGGCGACCCTGCGCCATCACGCCAAGTGAGGTTGGAAAGACCTCAGTGAGAAAACGTCACTGTGCCGACGGGGCTCAATCTGGCTCCCCCATCAACTGGTCGGCCCCCTGGCCGAGCAGCCGGTCCGCGAGGTCGCGTCCGATCTGTTTGGCCGAGTCCGGGTGGCCGCTCGCGGACATCCGTATCTGGCGGCTTCCGTCGTAGGCGGCGACGGTCGCGGTCAGATGCAGCGTTTCATCAACTTCGGCAGCGTATGTTCCCACGGGCGCCGAGCAACCGCCCTCCAGGACGGTCAGCACCATCCGCTCGGCGGTGACGGCCGCGCGGGTCATCGGGTCGTCGAGCGCGCCGAGCAGCTCGATGAGGTCGGTCCGGTCGGCGCGGCACTCCAGGGCCAGCGACCCCTGTCCGGGGGCGGGCAGCATCTGGTCCGGGTCGAACACCTCGGCGATTGCGTCGAGGCGCCGGATGCGGCGCAGCCCGGCGTGCGCGAGGACGACCGCGTCCAGCTCGCCGTCGGTCACCTTGCCGAGCCGGGTAGGCGCGTTGCCGCGAATCGGAACGACATCGAGGTCGGGGCGCAGTGCGCGCAGCTGCGCGACGCGGCGCGGCGAGCCGGTGCCCACGCGGGCGCCGTGCGGCAGGTCGGCGAGCTTCACGGGACCGCACAGCGCGTCGCGGGCGTCGTCGCGGGCCGGCGTCGCGGCCAACGCGATACCGGGTGTCGCGGTCGTCGGCAGGTCCTTCAGCGAGTGCACTGCGAAGTCCACCTCGCCGGACAGCAGCTTGTCGCGGAGTTCGTTGACGAAGACCCCCGTGCCTCCGATCTGGGCGAGCAGCGCCTTGGAGACATCACCATGGGTGGTTACCCCGACGAGCTCCACGGCATGCCCCGTATGCTGCGTCAATGCGTTGGCGACGCCCTGGGACTGCGTCATGGCCATCAAGCTCTTGCGGGTGCCGAGCCGCAGCGGGCGCCTCGCGCCCGTCACCGTCCCGGTGCCTGCCGTAGTCAATGCCTCACTCCGCTCATGATTCGTCTCCGTTCCGGGACGCCGCGCCGCGGGCGCTCACCGTGCGGGCGCTCGCCGCCCGCACGGTGAGCTCCGCCACGGTGGTGGTGCTGACGCAGTCGGCCTCGGCGCATTCCGTCGCCGCCGATGCGGGCGCTGTTGCTGCGGCCCCGCTCTCCTCCACCGTACGCGCGGACGCGCTCAGGGGGGAGCGCCGCTCCCCGCGGCCGGGACGGGACGCGGTACGCCGTCCCCGGCGAGGTCCTCCCCGATGCTGGCGCGGGCGACGGCCTCGGGCGCTTTCGGGTCCAGGTCGAACAGCTCGCGGAGCGCGTCGGCGTAGGAGTCGCCGCCAGGCACGGCCGCGAGCTCTCTGACCCGGACGGTCGGCGCGTGCAGCAGCTTGTCGACGACGCGCCGCACGGTCTGCTCGATCTCCTTGCGGTCGCGGTCGTCCAAGTCGGGGAGGCGTCCGGTGAGCCGGGCCAGTTCGGTGTCGACGACGCCTGCGGCCTTGGCCCGCAGTGCGACGACGGTCGGTGCGACGGCGGTGGCGCGGGTGGCCGACAGATATGCGGCGACCTCGTCGTGCACGATCCGGCGGACGGCCTCGACGGCGCGGGGTCCGACGGCGCGCGCGGCCTCCTCGGTGGTGCGCAGGTCGTCCAGCCCGGCGAGTGCGACGCCCGGTAGGTCGCGGACAGCCCGATCGATGTCGTGCGGGAGGGCGAGGTCGAGCAGGAAGCGGGCGCGGCCGTCGGTGCCCGCACCGGCCGCGGCGAGCTGCTCGGCGGTCAGTACCAGGCCGGTCGCGCCGGTGCAGGACACAATCAGGTCGGTGGCCGCGAGCGTGGCGTCGAGGGCGGTGAAGTCGACGGCGCGCGCGGGCACGTCCAGCGACGTGGCGAGCCGGATGGCGTTCGCGTGCGTGCGGTTGGCGATCATGACCTCGCGGGCTCCGGCGCGGCTCAGCGTTGCGGCGGCCAGCGAGCTCATCGACCCGGCCCCGATGACGAGCGCCCGGATCCCGTCCAGTGGGCCGAGGTGCCGGGCGGCGACGTCGAGGCCGACGCTGACCAGCGACGCGCCGGCCTTGTCGATGCCGGTCTCGTGGTGGGCGCGCTTGCCGATGCGCAGCGACTGCTGCAGGATGTCGTGCAGGTCGCGGCCGAGCGTCCCCTCGTCCTGCGCGAGCTTGAACGCCTGCCGGATCTGGCCGAGGATCTGGCCCTCGCCGACGACCATCGACTCCAGGCCGCACGCCACCGCGAACACGTGCTGGACGGCCCGCTCCTCGTAGTGGACGTACAGGTGCAGGGACAGGTCGTCCAGCGGGACGCCGGAGTGCAGGGCCAGCAGCTCGGAGATCGCGGACACGCCGCCGTGGAACTTGTCCACGACCGCGTACACCTCGACCCGGTTGCAGGTCGACACGACCGCCGCCTCGGCGACGTTCGCGCACTCGTGCACAGCGTGCAGCAGCTTGGCCAGGTCGTCCCCGGTCACCGCGGCCCGTTCGAGCAGCGCCATGGGGGCGCTCCGGTGACTCAGCCCCACCACCAACACACTTATGTGCATGTCACGTGTGCGGCGGGCGGCGGGCCGCTCGCGAGCGTGGTGAGGACCTGCAGTTGGAGCGGGCTCAGCCCCTGTGCGCCGGCCACCTGCTGGCTGAACGCCCGGTACGCGACGGTCAGCCGGTCGATGGCGTCGACCGTCTTGCCCGCGACATCTTGACCGCCTGTCGATCGTTCCATGGTTGACACTCTATAGGACTCCTCACTATAAATTCAAAGGAGTCCTATAGATGGAGGTCCGATCCATGACCGCACAAGCGCCGGCCGGATACACCTACGGCTCGACGCCGCCGAGCCCGGTCACGCCTGACGAGTTCGAGAAGCTGAAGGCGACCGTGCTGCTCACCGCCGACGACGAGGAAGCCCTCCGCATGGCGGGCGACGTCCTCGAGGACCAGGTCGAGGACGTCTTGGACGTCTGGTACGGCTTCGTGGCGGCGCACCCGCACCTCGTCGCTTACTTCGCCACCCCCGACGGCGCGGTCCTGCAGGACTACCTCGCCCGGGTCCGGGGGCGGTTCGGCCGGTGGATCCTCGACAGCTGCCGGCGCCCGTACGACGGCGAGTGGCTGTCCTACGCGCACGAGATCGGGCTGCGGCACACCTTCGACAAGAAGAACCGGACCGACGATGCTCCGTCCGTGCCGCACATCTCGCTGCGCTACATGGTGGGCTTCATCTACCCGATCACGGCGACCATGCGCCCGTTCCTCACGAAGAAGGGCCACAGCGACGAAGACGTCGAACGCATGCACCAGGCGTGGTTCAAGACGGTCACGCTGCAGGTGGCCCTGTGGCTCAGGCCCTACTCGCCCGAAAAGTGGTAACCGACACCTACCGAGACGCGAG
>NZ_VCKZ01000158.1 GCF_005889745.1 Actinomadura geliboluensis | reverse complement strand
TGGGCCGGCCTCCCTAACACAACACGGATCTTCGTGCGCAGCGCCCGCGAAAAGGCACGCATCACTGCGACGGGCCTCGTCAACGCCGACCTGGTCACCCAATTCGACCTGCCTGACCACGAGCAACATTTCCTTCCGGACGGCGTTCGGCGTCAGCGGGAAGCTCGATCCGGAGATCCGGGCGGCGGTCGAGCGGCTGGCCCGGAGGCTGACCGACCTCGGGCACAAGGTGTTCCCGGCCGATCCCGATTACGGGCTGGTCGGGCTCGGGCTCATTCCGCGCGGGACGGCCGGCGTCGCCGACTGGCTGGACTCGCTGCCGAATCCGCGGCCCGAACCCCGGACGGAGGTCGAGGCGCGCATCGGACGCGTCGTCGGGAAGCGGCTGCTGCCGCTGGCGAAGAAGATGGACCCCCATCTGCGGCGGAAGGTCGGGCGCATCTTCCAGACCGCCGATGTGGTGCTGACGCCCACTACCGCGCAGCCGCCGCTGCGGGTGGGTGCGTTCGACGGGGCCGGCTACCAGAAGACGCAGTCGGGAGTTGCCGCGGCCTGCCCTTACGCGTGGACGTGGAATGTGCTCGGGTGGCCGGGAGTGAACGTCCCGGCCGGGTTGACCAAGCGCGGTCTGCCGATCGGGGCGCAGCTGCTCGGGCACGACTCCGACGAGGCGACGCTCATCTCGCTGGCCGCGCAGTTGGAGGCCGTCGAGGGGTGGACCGAGCGGCGTCCGTAGGGGAGGTGGGCCGCCTCCGGGCGGCCCGTCTCTCAGTAGCCCGCGCCCGTCAGCATGCCGCCGTCGACCAGGACCTCGCTGCCGGTGCAGTAGGACGAGTCGTCCGACGCCAGGTAGACGACCAGGCCCGAGACCTCCTTGGACTTGGCCATGCGGCCGAGGGGGAGGGAGTTCAGGAACGCGTCGGCGCTGTCGGCCTTGGCCGCGATGATGTCGTCCTGCATGAACAGCGGGGTGACGACGCCGCCGGGGTGGATGGAGTTCACCCGGATGCCGTACTCGCCGAGCTCGCGCGCGGCGGACTTGGTGAGGCCGCGGACGCCGAACTTGCTGGCGCTGTAGGCGGCGAGCCCGGACGCGCCGATGAACCCCTCGGTGGACGACACGTTGACGATCGAGCCGCCGCCGGCCTCCCGCATCGGCGCGGTCACCGACTTCACGCCGAGCCACTGGCCGACGAGGTTCACGTCGAGGATCTGCCGGAACTCGTCGAGGCCCATGTCCTCGATGGTCTTGTGCCGGATGATCCCGGCGTTGTTGACCAGGACGTTCAGCGCGCCGAACGCCGACGTCGCGGTCTCGACGGCGGTCTGCCAGTCGTCCGGCGACGTGACGTCCATCCGGACGAAGCGGGCGGCGTCGCCGAGGTCGGCGGCGAGCTTGGCGCCCTCCTCCTCCAGGACGTCGCCGAACACGACCTTGGCCCCCTCGTCCAGGAACCGGCGGACGTGCGACTTGCCCATCCCGCGCGCACCACCGGTGATCAGCGCCACCTTGCCGTCCAGCTGACCCATCAACGCTCCTCGTCGCCCGTAAGCCTGCGGCTAACCTAGCGAACGCTTGGTCAACCGAACAAGGCGGCCCCGGGCGTCAGGCGCGCAGCCCGGTGAAGAGCAGGGTCAGCATCCGGTCGGCGTACGCGGCCGGGTCGGGGGTGCGCTCGGACGCCACCCCGATCGCGTTGGTGAGCCGGAGCAGGTCGCGCGGGTCGATCTCGGCCCGGACCGCCCCCGCCCGCTGCGCCCGCGCCAGCAGCCGGCCGAGCGCGTCGCAGATCGCCGCCGCGGCGGCGCCGAGGCCGGTGTCGGCCCACTCCGCCGACATTGCCTCGATGATCACGGTCGAGGTGCCGCGCGGGGTCGCCGCGCCCGCGAGGTAGCTGCGCAGCCAGCGGCCGAGGGCGGCCTCCGCGCCCGCCGGGTCCGGGTCGGAGAGCAGTTCGTCGGCGTGCGCGAGGAGCCCGTCGATCCGCTCCCGCAGCACGGCGTGCAGCAGCGCGTCGCGGGTCGGGAAGTGCCGGTACAGCGTTCCGGACCCGACCCCGGCGCGCTTGGCGATGTCGTCGAGGGAGGCGCCCGTGCCGTGCTCCATGAACGCGGTCCGGGCGGTCGTGATGAGCCGTTCGTAGTTGCGGCGGGCGTCGGCCCGCATCGGGCGGGTGTCCATGGGCACCGTCCAGCGATCTGGCGGACGACCTGCGGTGGTCACCGCCTTGCGTTGGGGACGAGCCTGCCACCTTCCAGGGCGGACGCGCTACCCGTCGCCGTGCCGGGCCAGCGCGTCCCGGGACAGCCGGTCGGCCCGCCGGGTGGTCTCCGGCAGCCGGTACTCGGGGGTGAGGGCCAGGACGTGGCGGCACGCCGTGTCGAGGTCGACGCGGTGCCCGACGGACACGAACACCGGCTTCACGCCGTCCCGCGTGCGCAGCACCCGCCCCACGACCTCGCCGCCGTCCACCAGCGGGCTCGCGTCGCCGCGCCGCGCGCCCGGCTGCTCGTAGGAGCCGACGAAGGCGGTCTTCCCGACGCCGATGGACGGCAGCCCGGTCAGCACGCCGAGGTGGCACGCGAGCCCGAACCGGCGGGGGTGCGCGATCCCGAACCCGTCGCAGACCAGCAGATCGGGCGTGGTCGTGAGGCCGCGCAGCGCATCCAGCAGGGTCGGCAGCTCACGGAACGCGAAGAGGCCCGGGACGTAGGGGAACGCGGCCGCGCCGACGGCCACCGACTCCTCCAGCACCTCCAGGGTGGCGGCGTCCAGGACGACCGCGGCGGCGGCGAGCCGCGTCCCGGTGCCGCCGCCGTCGCCCGCGTAGGAGACGTCCAGCCCCGCGACCGTGCGCGGCGCGGCCGGGCCGGGGACGTCCAGTTCCAGCAGCGGGCGCAGCCGGTCCTGGATCGCCTCGGCCTCCGCGGCCGTGGCCGGCCAGTCGTGCAGTTCCCGTACCACCATGCCCCGGACGCTACCGCCCGCCGGCGGCGCGGGCAGCGCGGCCCTCAGGACAGGGACGCGTACGCCGCCTCGGTCAGCCGGAAGGCGCGCAGGTCGCCGGTCGCCTGGTCGCCCATCAGGTTCGGCAGGTAGGCGAGCGCGAGCCCGGCGTCCGGGTCGCCGAGGCCGATGGACCCGCCCGCGCCGGTGTGCCCGAACGCCGTCGCCCGCGCCGCCTTCGGGACGTAGTACGTCTGGGCCGGGCGCATGAAGCCGAGCCCGAACGCGCTGTCGATGAGGAGCGTCCGGTCCGGGCCGCTGACGCGCGGGCGCATCGCCTCGCGCAGCGTGTCCGGCCGCAGGACGCGGCCCGCCACGAGGTCGCGGTAGAACGCGGCGAACGCGGGCGCGGTGGCGAGCATCCCGGCGGACGGCCAGCCCGCGCGCAGCACGACGGGGTTGTTGAAGCCGCCCTTGCCCGGGCTGGGGTTGCCGAGCGACCGGTTCATCGCGCTGTCCGGGTCGCCGTACGCGGCGGCGAGCCGGGTCAGCAGGCCGCGGTCCGCGGTGCGGGGCGTGTCGGCGGCGCCGCGCCGTCCCGCCGACAGCTTCGCGGCCCGCTCGATCACGTCGTCGGGGGCGCCGATCCACAGGTCGAGGCCGCCGGCGAACTCGTCCTTGACGAACGCGCCGACGGTCCGGCCGCCGTGCCGCCGGACGATCTCGCCGGCGAGCCAGCCGTAGGTCAGCGCGTGGTAGCCGTGCGCCGAGCCGGGCTTCCACTCCGGCTCCTGCGCGGCCAGCCGCGACGCGAGCGCGGCGGGGTCCGCGGCCTCCTCGGCCGACACCGGGCCCGCGAACGCGGGCAGCCCCACCTGGTGCGACAGCAGGTGCGCGGCAGTGGCGCCGTCCTTGCCCGCGGCGCCGAACTCCGGCCACCAGTCCGTGACCGGGCCGTCCACGTCGTAGGCGCCGCGCTCGGCGAGCAGCATCGCGGCGGCGGCCGTGACCGCCTTGGTGCAGGAGAAGCCGAAGCAGGGGGTGTCGGGCAGCCACGCGCGCCCGGTGCGGCGGTCGGCGGTGCCGCCCCACAGGTCGACGACCTTGCGGTCGCCCGCGTACACGGCGACGGCGGCGCCGAGCTCGCGGCCCTCGGCGAAGTTCTGCTCGAACACCTCCCGGACACCGGCGAACGCCGGATCGCAGTGCCCCTGCACCACAGTGCTCATGCCGCATTCCTCTCCACGGGGACTCCATAGAATCACGTTCTAGGATTCCCCGCCGAGGGAGCGCCCGTGCCCGAGCCCGGCGCGCGTCAGCGGCCGAGGTGGTGCACGGGCTGCGTCACGGGCTCCGCGGCAGGATGCGCCGCGCCGGTGCGGCCGAACTCCAGCGTGAGCAGGGCGGCGGCCAGCTGGACGATGTCGAACCACGAGCGGAACGCGACGTTGCGCGGCTTGTAGGACGGCCGGAACTTCTTGTTGAACAGGTACAGCGACTCGACGGCGATCCAGGGGTCCAGCAGGTGCAGCGCCTGGTACCCGGCCTTCTCCAGCAGGCCGCGCTCGTCGTTGTCGAGCAGCTCGCGGAACGCCGCGAAGTTCAGCGAGACGACGCCGTGGCCGTGCTCGGCCGCGTACTCGATCATCTCGACGATGAGGCGCTCGTTGACGCCGTTCGGGCCGCCGGGGCTGCGGCGCATCGCGTCGAGGCTGATGCCCTGCCCGGCGGCGACGTAGCGCTGGAACGCGATGGGCTCCTTGTCCTCGCCGTAGGCGATCGCGACGACGGCCCCCGGGTGGTAGCCGGTGAGCAGCTCGTCGAGGTTCATGGAGAACCCGCGCTCGGCCGCGCCGCCGAGGGAGCGGGACGCGACGTCCAGCAGCCGCTCGCGCAGCGCGGGCGTCAGCTCCCGCTCCGGGACGATCCGCGTCGTGACGCCCGCGTTCTCGGTGCGCTTCACCGCCTGCCGCACGTTGCGCATCCGCCGCCCGGCCAGCGTGAACTCCGCGGGGTGGACGACGACCTCGTCGCCGAACCCGATCGTGCGGCACGGCCCCCAGGCGGGCAGCAGCTCGTCGCTCGCGCCGAGGACGGCCGGGCGCCAGCCCGTCGTCCGGCACATCGCGAGGAACGCGCGGACGGCGTCGGAGTGCGAGCCGGGGTCGCCGACCGGGTCGCCGCCCGCCACCGCGACGCCGAACAGGACGCGGTAGCCGATCGCGGCCCGGCCGTCCGCGCTGAACACGTACGCCTTGTCGCGGCGCAGCGCGAACGGGGCCAGGGTGTCCGACCCGGGATGCGCGACGAGGCCCGCGACGCGGCGGCGCTCGCCCTCGTCGCCGGGCGGCGGCGCGGGGTCGGCCGCGAGCAGCGTGGTGACCAGGACGAGCAGCCCGGCGGCGCCCGCGAGGCCGAGCACGCCGGGCAGCCAGGACGCGCCGTCCAGCGGCGCGCCGGTGGCGCCGAGCCCGGCGGCGACGGCGCCGACCGACCGGACCGACACGCCGCCGAACAGCAGCGAGCCGGCGATCGCGGCGATCACCAGGAACGCGCCCGTCTTCACCGCGGTGCGGACGCGCTCCTGGTGCGGGCGCACCGGGAACCGTTCGCGCTCCAGCCACAACGCGCCGAGGACGGCGCCGAGCAGCGGCAGCCGCCACAGCGGGTCCTCGCCGGTGACGACGGCGAGCAGGCCGAGGACGACCAGCACCGCGAGGCCGTACCAGGCGGCGCGGCGGCGCAGCAGGACGCCGCGGGCGACGAGGGCGAGCGCGATCGCGATCGCGATGGCGTGCGCGGGGGCGAGGGGGCTGCCGGTGACGATCCGCGACAGCCGGCCGAGCCATGCCGGCGTGCCGTGCAGCGCGGGCACCGCGATGAGCACGGCGACGAGCGCCGCGGCCGCCGCCAGCGGCCAGACGGGCCGGGCCGACGCGGGCGCGGCCGATTTCCCTGGTTCCACGAAGGACACCTCCGCTGAGCCCCCAACCAAGATCCTTTGGAACTCATTCCCCGGGCCGGACGTTCTTCATCCCTCAACCGCAGCCTACGGCTCGCGCGGCCGCCCCGGAATGGCCGGTCTCCCCCGCCGGGAGGCGGCGAACCGTGTCTATAGGCTCGTGGTGATGAAGAGGTTGCTGCTCGTCCATCACACACCGTCACCGTCCGTGCAGGCGATGTACGAGGCGGTGCGCGCGGGGGCGTCCACCGACGAGATCGAGGACGTGGAGGTCGTGTCCCGCGCGGCGCTGGCGGCGACGGCCGTGGACGTCCTGGAGGCGGACGGCTACCTGCTCGGCACGCCGGTCAATCTGGGCTACCTCTCAGGGGCGCTCAAGCACTTCTTCGACCAGATCTACTACCCGTGCCTGGAGGAGACCGTCCGGCGCCCGTTCGGGGCGTACCTGCACGGCAACAACGACGCGACCGGCGCCCTGCGCGCGCTCGACTCCATCACCACCGGGCTGCGGTGGAAGGCCGTCCAGCCGCCGGTGGTGGTGACGGGCGAGCCCGGCAAGGCCGACCTGGAGGCGTGCTGGGAGCTGGGCGCGATCACGGCCGCGGAACTCGGCCAATTCTGAGCGGCCCCCGCTGAGCACCGGCCGCCGCGTCCGCCCGGACGCCGGGGCGGCCGGCCGATAGTTTTCCCGCATGAGTGGTTTCCGTCATGTGGCGATGTTCAAGTGGGTCGAGGGCACGACGACCTCCCAGCAGGACGAGGTCGCGGCGAAGCTGCGCGAGCTGCCCGGCCGCATCCCGGAGATAGCGGCGTTCAGCGTCGGCGCCGACGCGGGCGTGAACCCGGGCGCCTACGAGTTCGTCATCGTCGCGGACTTCGCCGACCGCGACGCCTACCTCGCCTACCGCGACCACCCCGACCACCGCGCGGTGGTGGACGCGTTCATCACCCCGATCACGGCCGAGCGCGCCGCGATCCAGTACGAGCCGTGACGCAGAGTAAAACCGAGCAAGCGCTTGTGCCTGAATGGTTTTCGGGTTAGTTTCAGCAGAGACGCCCGCTGGGAACGGATCGCGCCCCGTTCCCGGCGGGCGGCATCCTGCGGTCACCCCCGGTGCCGGAAATTCATGATCTCGTCGCGGAGCTGCTGCGGCGTCGCCGCCTCCAGCAGCCGCGGTCCGTCACGCAGCGGAACCATCGCCCACCACGACCCGGTCGCCTCGCCGAACCAGACGCGCACTCCCGGAAACTGCTCCTGGAGGCCGCGCGCGGTGGCGGCGCGCATGGCCGCGGGCGTGGGCTCGTCGCGGCCCGAGGCGCCCCGTTGAGCCGTCATGCCGCCCTCCCCCCGTAGATGTCTCCAGTAACAGCGTCCCCACGGACCAATGCGTCACCCCTACTCGGCAATTTGTGACTAAGCACACTATGGGGGTTGGCGACCGCCCACAGTGGGATACCGCGCCGGATGTGCTCGAACGGATGTATTCGGGGAGATCCGCACGCCGCCGCCTGCCGGACGGCCGACCGGAACCGGGCGACGACAGCGGAGGACGGCGCCGCCGCGACGCTCGTCACGAGGCCCGCTCGGAGGCAGCCGTCAGCGGCCGCCGGTGCCCGTCCGCGAGCCCCGGGCGTCGCCGAGGCGACCACGGCGGCGGTGCCCGCGGCGGGACGCGGTGCGGCCCGGCCCGAACCGTCTAGTGCAGGTTGATGCCGTCGAACATCACCTTGAGGTAGTGCTCCGCCAGGCCCTGGGCGTTCAGGCGGCCGCCCGGCCGGAACCAGCGGACCGCGACCCACACGGTGTCGCGGATCATCCGGTAGGTGAGCTTCGGGTCGAGGTCGTGCCGGAACAGCCCCTCCTCCTGGCCGGCCTGGAGCGTGTCCACCCACATCTTCTCGACCTCGTCCTCGGACTTGATCAGGTAGGCGAACCGGTCCATGCCCTTGAGGTAGTTCCAGTCGTTCTGCATCACCGTGATGGCGGCGCGGTGCGGCTCCAGGGTGCCGAACGCGACGCGGACGAGCCCGGCGATGGTGTCGCGCGGGTTGCGGCCCTCGGCGATCACCGACTG
Organism: Actinomadura geliboluensis; assembly: GCF_005889745.1. Classification (GTDB taxonomy): domain Bacteria; phylum Actinomycetota; class Actinomycetes; order Streptosporangiales; family Streptosporangiaceae; genus Spirillospora; species Spirillospora geliboluensis. The sequence continues at coordinate 10,523 of NZ_VCKZ01000158.1, read as the reverse complement.
GTAGGAGGCCATGATCTCGTCGAAGAAGCCGGACAGGATCTCGTCCACGATCGACTCCTTGGAGTCGAAGTGGTGGTAGAGGCTGCCGGACAGGATGCCCGCCTCGTCGGCGATGTTGCGGACGGTGGTGGCCTGGAAGCCCTTTTCCGCGAAGAGTTCGGCGGCGAGTCTGACGAGGTGCTCGCGACGTTCCGACGCCAAGGCGGGCGAGCCCCTGCCACGGCGGCGGGAACCGCCCTCGCCCGTGGCACGGGTTCGGGATCGTCCGGACTTAGCGCTCGTGGTCGTCACCCTCTCATTATGCCGTGCCCGCCCAACCGCTTGCTCGATTAGCGCCGCCGCCCCAGGTTACGGCCAATACCAAGCGCTTGCTACGTCTGCGGGCGCGGGGATCCGCGGCGGGGCCGCATAGGCTCGGGTCCATGGCCGATGTGATCGTGTTCGACCTGTACGGAGTGATCGCCCGAACCCAGACCCCCGAGGCGATCCGGCGGATCGAGGGGCTCGCGGGGGCGCCCGGCCCCGCGTTCTGGGACGCCTACTGGGCCTGCCGCCCCGCCTACGACGCCGGGCAGGAGAGCGCGGCCTACTGGGCGGAGGTCGCGTCCCGCCTCGGCGTGTCGTTCCCCGACGTCCCCGCGCTGGTCGAGGCCGACCTCGACAGCTGGACGGACGTGGACGACACCATGGTGGCGCTCGTCGGCGAGCTGGCCGACTCGGGCCGCACGCTCGGCCTGCTCTCCAACATCATCGGCGACCTGGTGCCGCGCTTCGAGGCCCGGCACGGCGCGCTGCTCGACCGCTTCGACGCGCTCGTCTACTCCTGCCACATCGGCGTCGCCAAGCCCGACCCGCGCGCCTACGAGATCTGCGCCGAGCGCCTCGGCGTCAAGCCCGGCGACGTCCTGTTCTTCGACGACACCGAGCGCAACGTCCGCGCCGCCCGCGAGGCCGGCATGCGCGCCGAGGTCTTCACCGGGCCCGACCAGGTCAGGGCTCTGGCCGGCTGACGCGCCGCGCCGGGCTCGTGACCTCGCCTTCCGTTCCGGGGCGTCCAGGCAGTGCGCCCGCGACCGCGGCCGTCGCCACCAGGAGGCCCGCCATCACCGCGAACGCGTCGGCGTAGTCGGAGGTCACGGCGACCAGCACGGCGAGGCCCAGCGCGGCTCCCGCCTGCTTCGTCGTGTTCATCAGGCCGGACGCGGCGCCGGCGTCCTCCCGGGGGACGCCGGCGGTGACGGCGTTGGTGATCGGGGTGTTGAGCAGCCCGCCGCCCACCGAGATGAGGACCGCGGGGCCGAGGACGTCCGTCAGGTAGGTGCCGCCGGGGGACAGGCCGCTCTGCCAGAGGAACCCCGCCGCGGCGATCAGCGACCCGATCGCGATCAGCGTGCGGTCGGACATCCGCCCCATGAGGCGTGGCGTCACGCGTAGCGCGACGGCCATGGTCAGCAGCGTGTGCGGGAGGAAGCCGAGCCCCGTCTCCAGGGCGCTCAGACGCAGGACGTCCTGCATCGACAGCGCCAGGAAGTACCACATCGGATTCAGGCACGCCCCGGCGAGCAGCATCGCCGCGTTCCCGGCCGCGACCGTGCGGAGCCGCAGCAGACCGAGCGGCAGCAGCGGCGTCCGGGCCCGCGACTGCTGGAACGCGAACGCCGCCAGCGCGGCGGCCCCGGCGGCCAGCGCGGGCGCGTTCCAGCCGCGCGTGACGCCGTAGGTGAGCGATGCGACGCCCGCGGTCGCCAGCACGGCGCCCGGCACGTCCAGCCGCCGCCGTCCGCCCTTCGCGTTCTCGATCAGCCGCGCGGGGAGCAGCGCGAGGACGCCGATCGGGACGTTGACGAGCAGGATCCAGCGCCACGACAGCGCGTCGGTGAGCACGCCGCCGACGAGGTTGCCGGCCGTCCCGCCCGCGAGGCCGACGGCCGTCCACGCGGCGAGCGCGCGGGGCCGGACGTCCTCGCCGAACGCCGTGGTCAGGACGGTCAGCGTCGCGGGCGCCAGGAGGGCGGCGCCGACGCCCTGGAAGGCGCGCGCCGCGACGAGCGGTCCCGGCCCGGCGGCCAGCCCGCCGGCCAGGCTCGCCAGCGTGAACAGGGCCAGCCCCGCGACGAACACGCGGCGCAGCCCGTGGACGTCGGCGAGCCGGCCGCCGAGCAGCAGCAGCCCGGCGAAGGGGAGGGCGTAGGCGTTGACGACCCACTGGAGGTCGGCGGGCGCGAAGCGCAGGTCCGCCTGGATGGACGGCAGCGCGACGTTCACCACCGACACGTCCAGCACGACCATGAACTGGGCGGCGCACGCCAGGGCGAGCACGGCTCGCTGCCGCGGCGTCATGAGGCTCCTCTGGTACGGACGTATCATTATGATACATCGGTACCATAAGGGCATGCCGAGGACCGCCGACCACGACGCCCGCCGCACGCAGATCATCGAGGGGCTCGTCCGCGTCGCCGGGCGCGACGGCCTGCACGCCGTCACCATGCGCTCGGTCGCGGCCGAGGCCGGGGTCTCGCTGCGGCTCGTCCAGTACTACTTCGAGACCAAGGCGCGGCTCATGAACGCGGCGCTGGAGCGGCTCGAACGGCAGAGCCACGAGCGGTGGGCGGCCCGCCTCGCCGGCCTGGACGACCCGTCACCGCGCGAGACCGTCGAGGCGCTGCTCGCCGAGGCGCTGCCGACCGACCAGGAGAGCCGCCTGTTCCACCAGGTCTGGACGTCCTACGCCGTGCTCGCGCAGACCGAGCCGTCGCTCGCGGAGCAGCCCTTCGTGGACGGCCCCGACCGCCTGGAGGAACGCCTCGCGCGGATCCTCGCCGGCACGTGCGAGGACCCGGCCATGGAGGCGGCGCGGGTGCTCGCCCTCGCCCACGGCCTCGGCACGAGCGTCCTGGCCGGGCGGCGGAGTCCCGAGTCCGCGATGCGCGTCCTCCGCCACCACCTGGACGAGATCTTCTAAGGCCCGCGGGCGGCCAGGGCGGCTAGGGCTTGCGGGCGACGCCGCCGAACGAGTCGATCGGCCGGGGCTCGCCGGCCTGGGGGAAGTCGGGCCGCCACAGCGGCGTCGACACCACGCCCGGCTCCAGCAGTTCCAGGCCCTCGAACAGCGCCTCGATGTACTCCGGCGTCCGCGCGTGATACGGAACGGTGCCGGCCTCCGCGCACAGCCGGAGCGCCTCGCCCCGGGCCGTGGCCTCGGCGGGCGTCCACTCGTCCAGGCCGAGCACGTTCGTCCCGTCGTTGATCGCCACGAGGCTGCCGGACGGCAGCGCGTCCACCAGCCGCCGGACGATGCCGGGCGGGTCGTCCTCGTCGGCGATGTTGCCGACGATGCCGAGCAGCAGCAGCCCGACGGGCTCGCTGAAGTCGAGCACGGCCCCGGCCGCCCGGACGATCTCCTCGGGCTCGCGGATGTCGGCCTCGATGTAGGAGCACGCGCCGCCCGGGACGCTCTTCAGCAGCGCCCGCGCGTGCGCCACCACCAGCGGGTCGTTGTCGACGTACACTACCCGCGCTTCGGGGACGTCGCGCTGCGCCACCTCATGGGTGTTGTCGACGGCGGGCAGCCCCGTCCCGATATCGAGGAACTGGCGGACGCCGAGGCCGGTCATGAAATGCACGACGCGGACCAGCAGCGCCCGCGACTGGCGCGCCACGTCCGCGATCTCCGGATACACCGCCGCGATCCTGTCGCCGATCTCGCGGTCCACCGGATAGGTGTCCTTGCCGCCGAGCCAGTGGTTCCACAACCGCGCCTGATGCGGTCGCGTCTTGTCGATGACAGGGCTCGGCCGGCCGGCGCCGTCGTCCATCATGAGACCTTCCCGCAGATGTCCGCGAACTTCCGCGCATCACCTTAGCCCCATTGTTGGTATGGGCGTCATTCGCGGACGAGTGCCGCCCATATCTGTCCACGGTATAAGCGGGAAGGAAGAATGGGATTTCCGAAAGAAACGAGTGGGACCGTCCGAAGAAGGGACGGTCCCGATGGCGGAGCGGCCGGAGTCAGTGCGGGGGCGGGAGCTCGGTGGCGGCCTCGGCAGCCTTGGTGAGGCGGTCGCGGAGGGTCCGCAGGAGCTCGTCGCCCTGCTCGGTGAGCCGCTCGATCGCCGGGAGGGCCAGGTCGTCGCGGACGGTCGAGGCCAGCAACTCGTCGTACTCGTGGGCCTTCTCGGCGATCGTCTCCAGGTGGCGCTGGGCGCGCAGGACCTCGTCCGCCGCCCTGGCGCGCTCGGCGTAGCGTTCGAGGGCCTCCACGCGGCGGGTCACCGCCGCGATGGAGATGTCCAGCTTCTCGCGCAGCGGGCGGAGCGCCGCCTCCACCTCGGGCAGCGTCGTCTCCCCGGCCATCTCGGCGTGGTCGGCGCGCAGCTTCGACTGCTTGGCGAGGACCTGGGCGATCTCCCACTCCTGCCGGGGCAGGGTGACCGCGTTGTCCACCGCGTCCAGCAGGCCCTCGCGGTTCACCGCGGAGTCGCGGACGGCGTCGATCGCCGCCTGGACGCGGGCCAGCAGCGCCCGGCCGTCGCCGTCGAGGTCGTCGGGCATGAGGTAGCGGTCGCGGCGCCGCTCCAGCTCGCGGGCGCGGCGCAGGTCCAGCGACACCGACGGGGTGCCGAGCGCGACCAGCACCGCGAGCATGCCGAGGCCGATCAGCCACAGCGAGCCGAGCAGCGGCGAGCCGAGCAGGCCGAGGGCGAGCACGGTCAGCGGCGCCAGCCACAGCAGCGGGCGGCGGCGGTCGACGATCGTGTCGAGTTCGGCGCGCAGGGTGGGGTCGGCGACCGGGCGCGGCTCGGCGGGGGAGCCGTCCTCGGGGGCGCGCGGCGGCGCCACCCGGCGCCAGACCGTGGAGACGTGCGTCTCGAACGCGAAGTCGGTCCGCGCGATCTCGATCTCGGTCGGGCCGGCGGGCAGCGGCCACGAGCCGACCGGGTCGCCCCCGCCGGGCCCGGTGAAGCGGACCCACCAGCCGCCCTTGCCGTCGTCGCATCTGTAGCGGCCGGGGGCGATGTCGATGCCGACGAAGTACGTCCCGATACCCGGTATGGAATCACTCCACGAGCCACTGGTCACCGGAGACCTCCCGTACCTGAACGACGTCCGGGGGACGGTAAGAGTTGCATTACCCACATCCGACCGGGGAAAGCCGGATCGGGTTTGGAATACTCCACGGGTGCGACCTGACTACGACCCTCTCGATGATCCGCCCTGGGCGATGCAGTTGGTGGTACGGGCCGAGAAGGCCGATCCGCCGGGGCACGGCGCGGTCTGCGAGGCGGCGGCGACCGCCGTCGTCCGGCTGCTCACCGACCCCCGCGCGGTCGAGGGCGAATGGCGGGACGCCGTGCGCGAATGGGAGTCCCGGCGGATACGGAAGGTGACGCGGCGGGCGCGGGGCGTGCGCTGGCCGGAGGCGGCGGCGCTGCCCGGCGTCACCGTCGAGCACGCCGGCGCGCAGGTGCGGGCGTTCCCGCCGGGCCCGGTGTCGGACGTCCCGCCGCAGCTGGCGAAGCTGCAGGTCGCGGGCCTCGACCTCGCGGACGGCGAGCCGGAGCCGGCGCCGGAGCCGCCGTACGCGGCGATCGCCCTCAACCCGGACGTGACGATCACGACGGGGAAGGCCGCCGCGCAGTGCGGGCACGCCGCGCAGCTGCTGCTCCGCCAGGGCCGCCGCAAGGACGTGGCGGCGTGGGTGGAGGCGGGGGCGGCCGTCCGGCTGGCCCGGGACGTCCCGTGGCGCGACTGCGTGAAGAAGGCGGCGGTCGCGGTGCGCGACGGCGGGTTCACCGAGGTTCCGCCGGGGACGATGACCGCGATCGCGTGGATCGTCCGCAAGTAGCGCCCTGGGGCGCGGCGTGCCGGGCCGGCCGGCACGCCGCGCCGCCGGTCAGGGCAGGGTGACGGCGACGGGCGCGATGCCCGCCGCGCGGATGAGGGACGGCAGGCGCCCGGCGAACGGGTGGTGGTCCACCGGCAGGCCCCGCGGGTTGTCGATCACGTAGTGGACCGTCCCGCCGGCGCGGGTCTCGGCCCAGGCCGCGCCGAGCGACCGCAGCACGGACGCGGCCTTCGCGGCGTCCGCCGCCTTCACCGACACGCGGATCGGCGACTCGTAGGACGGCAGCTCGGCGGCCTCCCGCACCGCCTTCGCCGTGCCCTGGGGCGCCGCGGCCGCCGCCGGGTCGGGGCCGAGGATCGCGTTGTAGAGCAGCTTGGCCGTGCCGTCGCTGAACGCGCGGAAGTTCGGCTCCGCCGCGAACAGCACGGAGCGGCCCGCGCCGACGGGCTGGTCGACGACCGCGGCGGTGCCGCCCAGCTCGGCCGCGCCCCGCTCGAACCCGGAGACGAACCAGTCGGGCGAGTCCGCCGGCGGGTACGCCGCGGCGACGCCGCTGGAGGCGTTCATCACCAGGTCGTAGGAGGTGAAGTTCCACGCCGCCGGGCCGACGCCCTTCGCCAGCGGGCTCGACCCGTCCACCTTCACCCGGAACAGCGTGCCGGGGATGTCGGACGTGGGTTCGGCCAGCGTCGCGGTCGTCAGGCCGAGCCGCGCGGCGAGCTGCGTCCCGCCCTGCCAGCCGATGTAGCGCCCGCCGTCGCGCGTCCACCGCTGGAGCGCGGCCCGGCCCGCGTCGCCGAGCGCGGTGTAGGCGGACGACGCCGGGCCGTCCGGCGTGACGAGGACCTCGATGCCGCCGAGCCTGCCCGCCGCGACGTCCGCCGGGGTGAGCAGGGTGAACGGCAGCTTCCAGTCGCGGTCGAGGCGGTGCCGCAGCCAGCCCGCCGACTGGCGCGCGGACGACGACGTCGCCGACAGCTGCAGGATGCCGAGCTTCGGCGCCTTCCCCTCATGGCCGGGACGGGGCGCGGGCAGCGGCGGCACCGGCACGGCGCTCGGCCGCAGCACGGCCCCGGACGACCCGCCGGCCACGTTGCCCAGCAGCGGCAGGCTCCACGCCGTCACGTCGTAGAAGTACGGGAACGGCGTGTAGGAGTCCTCGTTGAGCATGGCCTGGATCCAGTGCTTCTGGCCCTGCGCCATCGAGATCCAGTACGTGCCCGCAGGGAGGGTCGTCTTGGCCTCGGCGTGCCCGTACGCCTTGAAGTCCGGGACGGCCAGCGGCCGGACGAGCTTCTTGACCTGCACGCCCATGCGCTGAAGCCGCCGCACGATCTGCCGGACCTCGGCGCGCTTGGCCGGATCGTCGTCCCGCAGGAAGTAGCTCCGCACCTTCCGGTCGGGCACCGGACGGTCGATCGTGTTCGGCGGGTTGTAGATCTGGTTGGGCTCCAGCTCCCCGGCCTTGCCCTGCGCGTAGGCGTCCACCGTCATCTGGCGCCACTCCGTCAGGACGCGGTGCCGGTTGCGGGCGGCGGCCGACAGCGTCACCCACTGGGTGAGGTACTGCTCCTTCACCCGCTCCGGGTACGGGCTCCCGTCGCCCTTCTCGAACGTCATCCCGGCGGCGTGGAACGCGCTGGTCGGGACCGAGTCCCCGTAGCCCTGGTAGAAGAGGTCGTAGACGTCGCGGTTGAAGAAGTCGATGCCCCGCCGCGTGAACTCGGCGGCCATCGCCGCGCCGTACAGGTCGTTGATCCAGCCGACGGCCTGCTCGGGCGTCTCGTGGTAGATCGGGTCGGCGTTCGGCGGGAAGAAGTACGACGTCCCGCCCATCTCGTGCGCGTCGATGTAGAGGACCGGCGGGTACTGGTTCAGCATCGCCAGCTTGCCGTCGGTCTCCGGCTGGGTGCGCGCGAACCAGTCGCGGTTCATGTCGAACCCGTAGGCGTTCTGGCGGGTGTTCAGCTCGCGCCCGTCCGGGTTCTGCGTCGGCAGGACGACGACGAGCGCGTTGTCGAGGATCGCCGTCGCGGCGCAGTCCCGGCGGTCGCCGAGGTCGCGCAGCACCTTCAGCGCCGCGTCGGTGCCGCTCGGCTCGTCGCCGTGGACGTTGCCGCTGACCCACAGGATCGGGACGCCGCGCTCGGTGATCCGCTCGGCGAGCGCCTCCGGCGTGCGCGGGTCGCGCAGCCGCGCGGCCTCCCGCCGCACCTTGGCCAGCCCCGCCTTGGACAGCAGCGCGGGACGTCCCGCGATCGCGTACTTCAGCGGACGCCCCTGCGCGGACGTGGCGAGCGTCCCGGACACGACGCGCTCGCTCTTGGCGGCGACCGCCTCCAGGTAGGCGTCGGACTCGGCGGCGCTGACCGGCCGCTCGCCGAGCTCGAAGCCGAGGACCTGCTCCGGTGCCGGGACCCTGCCCCGGTAGACCGGCGAGGTCTGGGTCGGGTCACAGGCCGCCGCGGGGGCGGCGGGCCGTGCCGATGCGGGTGCCGCGAGCGCCGCGGGCACCGCGAGGGACGCCGCCACCACCACGGGCAACGCCAGTTCTCGGGCTCTCATGAGCCACAACGTGACATCGGGTGCGGGCGGCACCAACGGCAAGATCTGCCAAGATCAGTCGTGCTGCTCGGCGGGCGGCCGGGCCTGCTGCGACGGCGCCTGCTGGGGTGCCTGCTGGGGCGACGGCTGGGACGGCGACGGCTGCGCCGGCGGCGGGACGGGGCGCGGGCGCGGGCCGGTCAGCGCGACGGCGCGGTCGATCGCCTGGAGGGCGAACTCCTGCGTGCGGGTGAGCCCGCGCGGCCCGACGGGGGAGGAGCCGGGCTCGGCCGCCGTGCGCATGCCGGCGAGCTGGGCCTTCGCGCTGAGCCCGTACGACAGGAACAGCAGCACGACGAACGCCGCCAGGTAGAGCAGGTGCTGGATCAGGCCGCCCCACCGGCCGGTGAACACGTCCAGGACGGCGAACATCGCGAACCCGGCCATCCAGCCCGCCAGCGGCGGCACGAACAGCATGTCGCGGCGCAGCGCCACGCCCGCCGCCGCGCAGAGCAGCAGGAGCGCCTCGACGGCCTTGACGGCGACGACGACGCCGCTCGCCGGGCCGGAACCGAAGTAGCCCTCGGCCTCGTCCACCCGGTCGCCCCACAGCAGCACGCCGCTGGCCAGGACCGCCACCCCGTAGGCGAGGAGGAACACGCCGACCGCGTAGTGGAACCGGTGCCACGTCCGCGCGCCGCGTCCGAGGCCGCCCGCCGGCGCGGCGGCCGGGCCGGCTCCTGGCTGGGCACCCGCGCCCACCGTCATTGTCGCCCCCATGTTCCCGGTTCATGTACTACGCGCAAGATATCCCGGATAGGGTCCCCGGGACCTCCGAACGCGGGCCGCCCCCGCCGCCCGTCCCGGTGCCGCACCGCGCTGACCTGGCGATGTGCTTGCACCCGGGCCGGTGAAGCGGGAGGGTGAGTACCGTACACGTCGGGCCGCGCGGAGTCCGTGAGGAAGCAAGGATGACGCCTGACGATACGGGAACGGCCGCGCCGTCGAAGACGCGGATCGAATATCTGGAAGAGCTCGGGGGCGAGCTGGTCAAACGCGGCCTCCGGGTCCGGCTCACGCTGCCCCGCGGCCAGTCGCCGAGCCTGCACGTCCTGAACCCGGACGCGGCCGCGCTCACCGAGAACATCATGGCCGAGCAGGGCGCCGACGGCTGGTGGTACTGGTGGTCGTGGTCGGAGCGCATCGCCGCCGCCGACGACGTCACCACCGCGGCCGACCGCGTCGCCGCGCCAGCTCCTGCCCGTCGGTGGCCCGCGCGACATCGCCACCTACCTCCTCGACCTCTCCAAGCCCGACAGCCAAGCGTGGACGAAGCTGGGTGCTCGGCGTCGTAGGGTGCCAGCCCGCGGAGATCCTCGGCGGGGAACGGACGGACACGGAACTTGACGGTCGCGCCCTCGCTCTCGGTCTCCGCCGAGTAGCGGGCGGTGGCCTCCTCGCCCAGCCCCTCCACGATCTCGGGCCGGGCGGAGCTCCGCGCGAGGCCCGGCGTCTCGTCCATCTGCCGCAGTGCTTCGCTGATCGGCGACTGGAGCCGGCTCTCGGCGAGGGCGATGCCGACGTTGAGGACGCGCTCGTTGCGGAAGTCGCCGGTGCAGAAGTCGCACTTGGCCTTGCCGTCGTCCAGCGAGTACCACATGCAGCTGCCCGGTCCGCCCTGCCGGAAGAGGCCGCCCTTCTCGGCGTCGGGGTCGGAGCCGGGCGCGAGCCTGGCGGCCGTGGCCTTCGACACCCCGCAGTTGGCGGGCGGCTTCTTCACGATCCGGCCGGCGGGAACGGGGTCGGCGGTCGCTGGTGCGGCGGTCAGGGGCCCGTCGGAGATCCCGCCCGGCCCGGACCGCTGCGCGGCGACCGCGGTGACGGCGGCGGCGACGCACAGCACGAGCGCGAGCGCCGCGGCCACCGCCGCGCGCCGCCACTTGCGGTCCGTCCGCAACCGGTGCGCGAGACCGGTGGATTCGGGATCGGTATCGGGAGCGGGCATACGAACTCCAGGCCGGGGGCGAGTGCTGACCCCCTTGGAGTCCGCAGGGGAGGGAAAGGTTCCGCAGACCGGCGTCCGTTTTCGGCCACACCCAATCCCCAGACCGGCCGGGTGGGCGGTCAGCATGGG
>NZ_VCKZ01000157.1 GCF_005889745.1 Actinomadura geliboluensis | reverse complement strand
CAGCGTCAGCCGTGTATAAGCGACAGCGGTGAGCGCGGGGGCGGCGGGGCCGGGCGCGCGGCTGGGCGCGAGGTGGTGCCCGCCAGGTACATCCAGGCTTCGGTGGTGGTCTCCTTCACGGTGACCGTCACGGGTTCGAAGGCGCGCGGGTCGAGCGCGCCGTGCAGGTGGGCGACGAAGGCGTCGTAGACGAACGACGAGACGATGAAGCCCAGGTCGGCGCCCGTCTCGGCGAGGGCGGTCTTGAGGGCGGGCGCCTCCATGAGGCGGGCGGTCTGGATGATGGCCTGGCCGTTCAGGCCCTCGGCGTCGGGTGTGACGGGGCCGACGTGCAGGGCGACGCGGAGCTGGACGCGGACGGCGGGGCTCGCGCGGTGGTTGTGGCGGCGGAGCGCGACGGCCAGGTGGCCGGTGAGCGGGTCGATGAGCGAGGCGGTCGGGACGGCCGGGGAGACGATCACCAGGGCGCCGTCGCCGCGGTCCTCGCGGTAGGTGTCGGCGGCGGGGACGTCGGACGCCTCCAGCGCGGCCAGCAGCACCCCGTAGGTGACGTCGCGGACGACGCGGCGGTCGTCGTCGTCGCGGGACGGGTCGCCGAAGCCCGCGACGTCGCAGAAGAGCACGGAGCAGTTGAGCCCCGACCAGGTCGCGAGCGCGCGGGCGGGCGCGCGGTCGAGTGGTGCGTCCACGCACCCCAGTGAACGCCGCCGGCGGCGGGGCGTCCAGGTCGTCCGGCACAGAGCGGCGGGTATTGCGGCGTGTTATGGCCTGCTGGCATTTCCGCGCGTTCGGGGTGCGGTGCGACTTTTGTGGCGTTCCTCGGTCCCTCGCGCGGGGATTTCCGGCCGGAGTTTCCCCCGGCACCGGCCCGGAGTCGCGCGGGGGGCGCGGCCCACGCCGGGAGAAATGGCGGAAGCATGAGAACGCGTACCCGACCCGCCCGGGCACGCCGGTGGCTCGCGGCCGGTGCCGCGGGGGTGGCGGCGGCCACCTTCGCGGCGCCGGCCGTGGCGGCTTCGGCGCAGGACCTGCCGATCACGCAGCAGGTGCAGCAGCAGAACCAGTGGTGCTGGGTCGCCAGCGGGCTGACCATCGCCCAGTTCTTCGGAAAGGGGAACGTCAGCCAGAACGACTTCTGCAACCTCGGGCGCGGCTACCCGCGCGGGAGCTACTGCCCGAACCAGGCCGGCTACCTGGAGTACGACCAGCGCGCGTTCCAGGCGCTCGGGCTCTCCCCGGGGCAGGTCTCCGGGCCGCTGTCGCTCTCGTCGGTGCAGGCCGAGATCAACGGGCGGCGCCCGATCCTGACCGGCATCTACTGGACGGCCGGCGGCGGCCACGCGCAGGTCATCTACGGCTACTCCGGACAGACGGTCTCCTACGGCGACCCGTGGCCGTCCAGCCCCCGCTACGGGGAGATGTCCTATAGCAGCTACGTCAGCAACTACCAGTTCCGATGGGGCCAGGCCCTGTCCAGGATCGGGGGTTGAGATGCGCGGCAGTATGAAGATCGCGGCCGGCGCGGTGATCGGCGGCACGGTGATCGCCGGCACGGTGCTGATGGGCGGGAGCGTGGCGCTGGCCGCCGGGCCGCCGTCGGACGAGGCCGCCGCGGCGAAGGCGGCGCAGGCGCCCGCGGCGCGGCAGCGGCTCGCGGAGTTCTTCGTCCACCTGGACCAGCACCAGCGGGGTCAGCTGACGAACCAGGCCGTCACGAAGGCGCAGGCCCAAGCGAAGGCGCCGCGGCTCCAAGGAGCGGCGCAGAAGGTCTACTCGCTGAACCCGGCGTTCGTGAAGGGCGAGAGCGCCCCGGTCGCGACGTTCGCCTACATGGCGGTCGGCGCGGCGTCGGCGAGCGGGCAGCACGCGACGGTGTGGCTGACCGGGTCCGGCGCGAGCTGGCAGGTCATGAACATCATCTCGGGGTCGGACGAGGCGGCCTACCCGGCGCGGGCGGACGGCGGCACGGTGTTCACCGAGCCGCAGATCCACGCCTGGTACCGGCTGAAGGACGGCCGGGTCACCGCCCTCAACGACACCGCCAGGACGTCGGTCGGGAAGGCCGGCGTGACGGTGGCCGCGTACCAGCGGCTCGTGCACGGCCGGTACGCCGACAAGCTCCCCGGGACGGCCTACCAGCGGTCCGGGAAGCTCGGCGGCTACTCGCCGGCGACCGGCGTCCGCGGGCCGGTGCCGGATCGGGGCCCGGCACCGGCCCTCCTGGCGCTCGGCGCGGGTGGTGCCGTGACCGCCGCGGGCATCGCGGTGGCGCGGCGGCGCAGGGGCAGCTACTAGCGGCTCGGCGCGCGGGTCCCGGAGGCCGGTCCCCCTCCCGGGACCCGCGCGGCGAGCAGTGCCGGGTGCGCCTCGGGATGCTCGTCCCACCATTCGCGGTAGATCCGCTGGGCCTGGACGAGTCCCAGGTAGACGCCGGTGAAGGCGGCGCGCAGCCGCTCCGCCGCCGGTTCGGCCTCGGGACGCCACATCAGCACCACGCGCTGCGCGAGCGGGTCGCCGGCGATGCGGCGGAACGCGATCCCGTCGCGGGAGGCCGCGGTCGGCTGGTAGAGGCCGACGGCGCGCCCGGACCGGATCAGCGACGCCGAGATCTGCCAGTCGCTCGACCAGTACCGCACCCGCGGGGTGAACCCGGCCCCCGCGCACACGGCGCGGAAGTGGGCGGGCCACGGGCCGTCGTCGAGCGGGTCGTCCAGCCAGTCCCGGTCGGCGAGGTCGGCGAGGTCGACTGCCGGTCTGTCGGCGAGCGGGCCCGCGGCGGCCATCCCGACGAGCAGCGGCTCGCGCTCCACCAGGACGAGCCGCCGCAGCCCGTCGCGCGGGCGCGGGTCGTGGCCGGCCGGCTCCTGGAACAGCCCGATGTCGAGGGCGCCGGAGCCGAGCAGGGCGAGGATGCGGCCGCCGCCCGGGTCGACCCGCAGTTGCAGGCGCGCCTCCGGATGCAGCGCGTCGAGGTGCTCGCCGAGCCCGGTCAGCGCCGGGCACGCCTGGATCCCGATCCGCAGCAGCGGCGGCGCGGCGGGGAGCCGGTGCGCGAGCGCCGCGTTGAGGTCGTCGATGCCGGCGAGCGCGGCGCGGGCGCGGGTGGCGACCTCCGCCCCGACGGGCGTCGGCGTGACGCCCTCCGGCGAGCGGACGAACAGCTGCACGCCGAGGTGGCCCTCGACGCGGCGGAGCATCGTGCTGACGGCGGGCTGGGTGAGGCCGAGCCGCGCGGCGGCCTTGCTGATGCTGCCGGTGGCGGCGATCGCCTCGATCATCCGCAGATGGTGGGGGCCGAGGTCCACGGGCGCTCCTGACCTGTCGTCGCCCCGTGCCGCTGGTTCTCCGCCGCATGCTAGCGCCGGTCCGGCGGCGGCGGAATGGCAATCCGTGCCCGGCCCGGTCAGCGAGGCCCCGCGTCGCGGCGCAGGTCGCGCGGGCTGACGCCGAAGCGGCGGCGGAACGCGTGGCTGAGCGCGCTCGCGGAGGAGAAGCCGCTCGCGTGCGCGAGGTCGGTGATCGTGACGTTCCGGTAGAGCGGATCGCGCAGCCGGTCCCGGACGAGCCGGAGCCGCTCCTCGCGGATCAGCTCGCGCGGCGTCGTCCCGGCCCGCTGCAGCGCGAGCTGGATCTGCCGCAGCGACCAGCCGAGGTCCTGCGCCATCGCGGTGCCGGTGAGGCCGGGGTCGGCGGCGTGCTCGCGGACGTGCCGGCGCACCACCGCCTCCACCTCCGCGAGGTGGCCCGACGCGGGCGGCCGGGCGCGTCCCGCGACGAGCAGGCACAGCAGCTCGGTGATCCGGTCGCAGGCGGCGTCGAACTGCGGCTCGGACAGGCTGTCGCGCTCCTCCCCGACGGCCCGCACCATGTCGGCGACGACGCGGCCGAGCCCGGCGGTCAGGTCGATGCCGGTCACCGGCAGCGCCGGGACGTTGGGCCGCCCGGCCATCTCGCGCGCCGGGATCGTCAGCACGAGCGCGCGGCCGGGCCGCCGCCGGTCGACGCGCAGCGGCGCGGCCGGCGGGACGAGCCCGCCCGTGCCGGGGCGCAGCCGCGCCTCGCGGGCGCCGTCGAGCATGAGCAGCTCGCCGTGCAGCGGCAGCAGGAACCGGTAGCCCTCGGCGCCGGGATCGGGGCGGCCCTCCTCGTACAGGACGAGCCGGTAGGCGTCGCGCCGGACCGGCCCGCCGAGGAGGTCGTCCACCCGCAGGCCCTTTCCGCCGGTCCGCACCGCGCCGGACCTGGTCCGGAGCGGTGATCGCTTGCGCGCCCGAGCGTAGTACGCGCGATGCCACCGATTCACCTGATTCCAGCGGAAAGTAACGCGATTCAGACTGTCGGTGATCTTGCCGTGCGCCCGGCGGCAGGTTCCTTGCGCGCGGGCACAAGCACGCGCCCCCGAACCGCCCTACGGTGCCGAACCTGTGGCGTGTTCCGCGCCACTCCCCCCACCTCCGGCCCCGCGGCCGGTCCACCTCGCCCGAAAACCCCTCTGCACCGAGGATCTGATGGAGCAATTCCTCCTGGCGGCGGCGTTCGTCCTCGCGGCGGGCGCCGGCATCGCCGCCGCCGCCCTGCTGGCACGCCAGCGGCGGGCGACCGCCGACCTGCGCGAGCAGAACTCCGTGCTCGCCCACGGCCTGGACCTGCGGGAGCGCGAGCTGCGGCACCTCGCCGAGGTCCGGCTGCCCGAGCTCATGGAGTCACTGACCAACCCGGGCGTGCGCGTCACCGGACCGCTGCACGACCTCGACCGCGAGGCCCCCGCGTACGGCCAGGCGATGCGCACCGTCGTGGACCTGTTCTCCGGCGCCACCGCGGGCGTCCGGGAGCGCGCCGACCGGTCGGCGAAGTCGACGCTGCGCGCGATGATGCGCGCCGTGCAGAGCCTCGCGAACGAGCAGCAGCTCGCCATCTCGCACATGCAGGAGCGCCACGACGACCCCGACGTGCTGGAGGGCCTGCTCCGCATCGACCACATGAACGCCCAGCTCGGACGGCGCGCGCAGGCCACCGCCGTGCTGTGCGGGTCGTGGCCGGGGCAGCAGCGGTCGGCGTCCTCGCTGACCGACGTGGTGCGCGGCGCCACCTCCCGCATCCGCGACTACCTGCGCGTCAACCTGGAGGGGTCGCTGAACGCCGCCGTGACGAGCCGCGCCGTCGAGCCGATCGTGCTGACCCTCGCCGAGCTGCTGGACAACGCCGCCCGGCACTCCCGTCCCGACACCGCCGTCGAGGTCAACTTCCGCTCCGCGCACAACGGCGTCGCCATCACCATCGACGACGCGGGCGTCGCGATGGACGCCGACGAGCTGCAGCGCGCGGCGGAGCTGCTGTCCGGCGACGCGTCGGTGGACATCCACCGGCTCGGCGACCCGCCCCGCGTCGGGTTCGCGGTCGCGGGCGTGCTCGCCGCCCGGTACGGGTTCCGGGTGTCGGTCGACAGCCACTCCCCCTACGGCGGCGTGCGCGCCGTGGTGTTCGTCCCGTCCGCGCTGCTCACCGAGATCCCGGACGAGCGGGCGCCCGCACCGGCGGCGGAGCTCCCGGCGGCCGCGGCGGCGGGCGCGTCAACGGCCGGCGGGCTGCCCAAGCGCAGCCGCGTCGCCGTCGCCGAACGCCCCGCCGAACCCGAGGGCGACGCGGCGGCCGCGCCGGACACCGGAGACTCCGGCGGCGCCCCGGTGCCGCCGCCGCCCCGGCCGGCGCGGGAGACCGCCGCCGGCCTCGGCGCCTGGCAGCGCGGCACGCGCTCCGGCCGCGCCGCGACGCCGTCCGGCGACCCGTCCGGGTCCGGCGCTGACAGTAAGGATCTGCGGCCATGAACGAGGGGTGGAACGGCGCGATGGACGACGGTACGAACCGGCTCGGCTGGATGCTCGACGACGCGCTGCGGATGCCGGAGACCCGCTACGCGATCCTGCTGTCGGCCGACGGCCTGCTCATGGCGCACTCGGAGCGGATCGGGCGAGACGAGGCGGAGCGGCAGGCGGCCGGCATGGCGGGCCTGCAGTCGCTCGCGCGCAGCACCGCCGAGTTCTGCGGCGACGCGGGCACCACCTGGCGGCAGACGGTCAACGAGTTCGACGACGGCTACGTGTTCCTCGTCGCCGCCGGCCCCGGCGCCTACCTCGCGGTGTCGGCGACGCAGCGCGTCGACATGGAGACCGTGTCGTTCCGGCTGCAGGAGCTGGTGCAGCGGCTGGGCAAGGAGCTGACCAGCCCGCCGCGACCGGGCGCGGGCAGTCCCGCATGACCCCGCGCCGGAACGAGCGCGCCCTGGTCCGCCCGCACGTCGTCACCGGCGGGCGGGCGCACCCGACCCGCAACGTCTTCGACCTCGTCACCCTCGTCATCGCCACCGGCGACCTGCCGCGCAAGGGCCTCACCCCGGAGAAGCTCCGGATCGTCGAGCTGTGCCGCGGCGGCGCCCTGTCGGTCGTCGAGATCTCCGGGCACCTCGACCTGCCCGTCGGGGTCGTCAAGGTGCTGCTCTCCGACCTCGTCGACGGCGGGCACCTCACCACCCGGGCCGCCGCGCCCGCCGACCGGCAGCCGAAGGTCCGGCTCCTTCAGGAGGTGCTCGATGGGCTCCGCGCTCGCCTCTGACCCGTCCTACGTCCGCGACAGCGTCCGGACCGCCGTCAAGATCCTCATCGTGGGGCACTTCGCGGTCGGCAAGACCACCTACGTCGGGACGCTGTCGGAGATCCGCCCGCTGCGCACCGAGGAGCGGATGACGCAGGCCGGCGCGACCGTGGACGACCTCGCCGGCATCCGGGACAAGACCACCACCACCGTCGCGATGGACTTCGGCCGCCTCACCCTCAGCGACGACCTCGTCCTGTACCTGTTCGGCGCCCCCGGCCAGCAGCGGTTCACCCGGCTGTGGGACGACCTGGCGCGCGGCGCCCTCGGTGCGCTGATCCTGGTGGACACGGCCCGGCTCCAGGAGTCGTTCGCCGTCATGGACATCGTGGAGAAGCAGGGCCTGCCGTACGCGGTGGCCGTCAACCACTTCGACGGCTCGCCCGTCTTCCCGGAGGGCGAGGTCCGCGAGGCCCTCGACCTCGCGCCCGGCACGCCGCTGGTCACCTGCGACGCCCGCGACCGCAGGTCGTCCACCGAGGCGCTGATCTCCCTCGTCGACCACCTCCTCACCCTGGACACGGAAACGGCATGACCGAACCGGAGCGCTTCCCCCTGTACGGCCCCGAGTACGCCCGGGACCCCGCCGCCACCTACGCCCGGATGCGCGCCCACGGCGACCTCGCGCCCGTCGAGCTGGCCCCCGGCGTCCCGGCGACGCTGGTCATCGGGTACGAGGCCGCGCTGGAGATCCTGCGCGACCCCGACACCTTCCCGCGCTGCAGCGAGGTGTGGGAGGAGGAGGTCGGCCCGAGCTGCCCGGTGCTGCCGATGATGATGGCGCGGCCGAACGCGCTGTTCACCAACGGCGCCGTGCACGCGCGCCTGCGGTCGGTGATCGTCGACAGCCTCGACCGCATCGACCCGGCGGCGCTGCGCGAGCACACCCAGGTCAGCGCCGACACCCTCATCGACCGGTTCGCGGACGACGGCAAGGCCGACCTCATCGGCCAGTACGCCCGCACGCTGCCGCTGCTGGTGTTCAACCAGATGTTCGGCTGCCCCCGCGACATCGGCGACAAGCTCGTCCGCGGCATGAGCGCCATCTTCGACGCCGTGTCCGCCGAGGAGGGCAACGCGCTGCTCGCCGAGGGCAACGCCGAGCTCGTCGCCTACAAGCGGGCGAATCCCGGCGCGGACGTGACGTCGTGGATGATGCGGCACCCCGCCGGCCTCGACGACCTGGAGATGGCCCACCAGCTCACGCTGCTGATCGGCGCCGGCACCGAGCCGGAGCAGAACCTCATCGCCAACGGCATCCTGCTGCTGCTGTCGGACGACCGGTTCGGCGGCGACCTCGCGGGCGGCAGCATGCCCGTCGAGGACGCGCTCGACGAGATCCTGTGGACCGACCCGCCGATGGCCAGCTACGGGACGACGTTCCCCCGCCGCGACATCGACTTCCACGGGCACCTGCTGCCCGCCCACCAGCCCGTCCTGATCGGCTACGCCGCCGCGAACACCGACCCGTCCCGGTCGGTGGCCGACCGGAAGGGCAACCGCGCGCACCTGTCGTTCGCCGGCGGGCCGCACACCTGCCCGGCCAAGAGCCACGCCCGGCTGATCGCGTCCGCCGCCATCGAGGTGCTCCTCGACCGGCTGCCCGACCTGGACCTCGCCGTCCCGAGGGACGCGCTGGAGTGGCGTCCCGGCCCATTCCACCGCGCGCTGGTCGCCCTCCCGGTCACATTCCCGCCCGCAGAGACGCGCTGACCTGAACCAGCGGCGGGGGTGCGCGCGTACCACCGGCCGTGACGGCACCTGAGGCGATCCCCGACCCGCCCGCGGCCCGCACCGACCGGACGATGCTCGCCATCGGCGCCGCCGCGCTCGCGCTGGTCGTCCTCGCGCTGGTGGTGCGGCTGGGCGGCGCGTTCAGCGAGACCGCCGTCCCCGGCCTGTCGCGGGCGGGGGCGCTGACCAAGACCGGGCTGTCGGTCGCCAGGCTCGGCGGCGACGTCGCGGCGGTCCTCACGGTCGGCTGGCTGCTGGTGGCCGCCGTGTTCGTGCCGGGGACGTCCGGCACCGGCCGCCGCTGCCTGCGCGCCGCGTCGCTGACCGCGCTGGCGTGGGCGCTGTGCACGCTGGCGCTGATCGTGTTCACCGTCCTCGACCTCTTCGGGACGGGCCTCGGCGGCGTCACCGGGAACATGCTGCGGACGCTGCTCATCGAGCTGCCGCAGGGCCGGGCGCTGCTGCTCGTCCTCGCTTCCGCGCTCGCCTTGGCCGTCGCGGCGAGCCTGCCCCGCGCGGCGGGCGGCGCCGGATACCTGCTCGCGGGCGCGCTCGCCGCGATGCTGCCGCCGCTGTTCACCGGGCACGCCGCGAGCGCCGCCAACCACGCGCTCGCCGTCTGGAGCCTCGCCGCCCACGTGGCGGGCGCCGCGCTGTGGGTCGGCGGGCTCGTCGCCCTGGTCACCCTCGCGCCCGGCATGCGGGACGGCCTGCCCCGCGTCGCCGAGCGGTACAGCGGCCTCGCGCTCATCGCGTTCGCCGTCGTCGGCGCCAGCGGCGCGGTCAACGCCTGGGTGCGGCTCGGCGGCGTCCACCTCGGGTCGCGGTACGGGATGCTGGTCGTGGCGAAGGGCGTCGCGCTCGCCGTGCTCGGCGCCCTCGGCTGGTGGCACCGCCGCGCCACGCTCCCCGCGCTCCGGGACGGCGCGAACCGCCGTCCCTTCCTGCGCCTCGGCTCGGTCGAGGTCCTCGTCATGGCGGCGACGATGGCGCTCGCCGCCGGGCTGTCCCGCACGCCGCCGCCCGAGAACGCCCCGGGCACCCTCGACGTCGTCGCGCTGCGGCTCGGCTTCCCGCTGCCCGGCCCGGCCGGGCTCGGCCCGTACCTCCTCGACTGGTGGGTCGATCCGCTGTTCGCCGTGCTGATCGTCACCGCGGCCGTGCTGTACGGGGCGGGCGTCGCGCGCGTCCGGGACTGGCCGGCGCGCCGCAGCGCGGCGTGGGCCGCCGGCCTGCTCGTCCTGCTGCTCGCCACCGCGAGCGGGATCTCCCGCTACAGCATGGTGCTGTTCAGCGCGCACGCCGTCCAGCACGTCCTCGTCGGGCTCATCGCGCCGCCGCTGCTGCTGTACGGGGCTCCGGTGCGGCTCGCGCTCCAGGCCATGCGCGGGGAGGGCCGCGCGCTGCTCGCCGCCGCAGCGGGCAGCCGGGGGCTGCGGGCGCTCAGCCATCCGGCGGTCGCGTGCCCGCTGCTGCTGCTCAGCCTCTACGCGTGGTATGTGTCGCCGCTGTTCCCGCCGTCGCTCGGCAACCACGCGCTCCACTCACTCGCCATGCTCGCCTTCCTCGCCGCCGGGCTGGCGTACTTCCACGGCGCGACGGGCGCGCTCGTGCCGTTCGCCCTGCTGCCGCTGCACGTGCTCGCCGGGGTGGCGCTCATGCGGGACGGGACCGTCCTCGGCAACTGGTACGAGGACCTCGGCCGCACCTGGGGCCCGCCACCGCTGGACGACCAGCACTTCGGCGCGCTGCTGCTGTGGACCGCCGCGGCCGCCGTCACGGCGGCGCACGGCGCCCACGGACTCTCCCGGCGCTACGGGCTACTCCGGCGCTACGGACTCACCCGGTACTACGGGCGGGGCCGCCGGTCGACGACGCGGCTGAGCGCCTCCACGACCGTCGGGTCGTACTCGGCGGCCGAGTCGAGCCGGAGCCGCTCCAGCACGGCGGCGCCCCGGTCGCGGTCGGCGGAGTCGCCGACGAGGTCGTCGTAGGCGTTGGCGACCTTGATGATGCGGCTGGCGAGCGGCGGCGGCAGCGGCCGCTGCCCACCCGCGTCACCGGCCGGGTCGCGGCCCGTCCGGTACGGGTGCGAGGACAGCTGCACGACGTGGGCCACCCGGTCCAGCACCCCGGTCTGCTTGATCACCTCGGCGCCCAGCTCGGCGATGCGGCGCTGCTCGGCCGGGGACGCCAGCACGGTCGCGCCGCCCGGGATCGGGTCGCCGAGCGACAGCTGCCCGATGTCGTGCATCAGCGCCGCGTACTCCAGTTCGAGCAGCTCCTCCTCGGCCATGCCGAGCTCGCGGCCCATCGCGACCGCGAGCCGCGCCACCCGCCGCGAGTGCCCGGCCTCGACGTAGCCGCCGACCTCGGTGACCCGCGACAGCGCGCGGACGGTCTCCAGGTAGGTGGCGCGGATCCCGGCGTACCGGCGGAACGCGAACTGCGTCACCAGGATCGGCACGGTGAAGATCAGCAGCGCGGCCTCGCCCATCGCGGTCGTCGCGACCGCGATCAGCATGGCGGTCGCGCTGGTCGCCGCGCACAGCGCGATCTTCGCCTCGATCTCGTCGCGCAGCGCGATGCCGAACCGCGCCCGGACGGTCTCCGCCCGGATCACCGCGGCGATCAGCACGTCGCTGAAGCACGACGCGACCACGACGAGGCCCATCACGGCCAGCAGCAGGTACCAGGCGAGGTCGAGGGTCAGCACCGGCCGGAAGCACAGCGCGATGACGGCGACGTTGAACAGCCGGCGGGCCATCGCGTCCGGCCGCGGCATCCGGCCCACCGCGATGTGCGGCAGCGAGCCGACCAGCATGCCGACCGCGGTGACGGCGACGACCTGCAGCGCGGAGTGCTCGGCCGGGACGACGCCGAGCGGCGCGCCCGGCGGGGCGCCCTCGGGGCCGACGCCGACCAGCAGCGCGTACCCCATCGCGCCCGCGGTGGCGATCGGGGCGACCTCCCGGTTGCCCGGCATCACCATGCGGAACAGCTCGCCCAGCGCGATCAGCACGCCGAACATGATCGCGATGTCGGCCTGCCGGAGCCCGACCGCGGCGACCTGGGTGACGGCGACGACGACGAACAGCCCGGCGGTCGCGATGAGCAGCAGCTGGCCGGAGTCGATGGTCTGCCACGCCGCCCGTTCCCGGGCGGGCATCTGGCCGGTGGTCACTGGTGCCGCACCTCGTCGCCGCCGGTGACCCGCAGCGGGGCGCTCGGGTCGTCGTGGTCCTGCCGGGTGGTCTCGACGACGTCGTCGTCCGGCAGCACGACCGGGTCGGGCGGCTCCCAGCCCTCGCGGTCGAGCGCGCGCAGGAACGCCTCGACCATCTCGGGGTCGAAGTGGTCGCCCATCCCGCGTCGCAGCTCGGCCACGGCCTCCTCGATGCTGCGGGCGGCCCGGTAGGAGCGCGTCGAGGTCATCGAGTCGAACGCGTCCGCCACCGAGATGACCCGGGCGAACTCGGGGATCTCGTCCCCGGCGAGGCCCATCGGGTAGCCGCGGCCGTTCATCTTCTCGTGGTGGTGCATGATCCCGGCGAGCGCCTCGTCCAGGAACCCGATCTCGCGGACGATCTCCAGCCCGCGCATCGGGTGCAGCTGGATCGCGGCGAACTCCTCCTCGGTCATCGGCCCGTTCTTCTGCAGCACCTTGGTGGGGACGCCGAGCTTGCCGACGTCGTGCAGCATCCCGGCGTAGCGGATCGCCTCGACCCGGTCGGCGCGCATCCCGATCTCCTGCGCGATCATCACCGAGCCGCGGGACACGCGCTCGGAGTGCCCGCGGGTGTAGTAGTCCTTGGTCTCGACCGCCTGGCACAGCGCGGCGAGGGTGGCGGCGTGCGCCTGCTGCTGCGCGTACGCCTGGTCCATGGCCCACCGGGCGATGAACAGCGGGAGCAGGACGAGCACGGCGGCGAACGGGCCGACCCGCGGCCACAGCCCGGCGATCAGCAGGCCGACCATGCCGTACCCGAGGCAGCCGACGGCGAGCTGGCCGCTCTCGTGCAGCAGCTCGCGCGGCGCGGCCTGCCGGCTGAGCAGCAGGACCCCGGCGGTCAGCGCCAGGTTGACCACCACGAACGCGACCAGCGCGCCGAGGAACGGCCCGATGACGTGCTCGACCCAGCGGGCCTTCTCCGGGTGGAAGCGGTCGCCGCCGAGCAGCTCGAAGACCGTCCCGGAGACGAAGCCGCTGAGCGCGAACTGCGCGCCGTTGAACACGCGCTTGACCGGGGCGAAGAACCGCTGCCCGGTGACCACGGCGACCAGGCCGAGCAGCGCGGCGCCGGTGGGGCCGAGCAGCACCACCGAGGCCAGGCTCGCGGCGAAGCTCAGCGACACCCTGGCGCGCGCGACGGTCAGCCGCGCGGGCGCCGAGTCGCAGACCAGGAACAGCAGGGCCAGCACGACCAGCTTGCCCCAGTCCAGCTCCGCGAAGGACGAGGTCGCGATGAGGCCGGCCGCGACGGCCACCACACCGCTGACGTACGCCCAGGCAGCGAGAGGAAGTCCACGCATTGCCGCCCCTCGGGGAGTGACGAGATGGCGGGCCGCCGCCGGGGTGCTGTGCGCCTGCCGGCACCTAGACCCAGGACACGCCCTTGGTCAGCATCAACGACGACGCCGGGGCGCTCGGGCACCGGCCGTGTCCTGCCGGCGACACGCGTTCGTGCATGGCTCCTTGCCTCCCCCCGCCGATCCGGGCCGTCCCGGCCTCGCGGCCGGCCTTCCGAGGGGCCGGGCGCGGGGCCCGGCTTCCCGGGCGAGCACATACCCCGAATTGCATCGGCACGCACGTGCTCCCGTCGCTGATTTCGGCATAAGCCTAACGCGAACTGCCCAGGTCACACAGGCGTCAGGGAAAAACTGAGCAAAGCGTGAACCGACCGTCACCATAGGTGATCAATTGCCCCGGTGAATACACCCAACGTAAGCGCACAATCCGACTGCACAACAGAATGCACGTGCATCGGCAAACGCACGCCCAACCCGAGTCTTTTTCATCCCCGTCGGCCACCGCCGGTACGCCATACCGTACCTCTCGGATGAAAAAGACTCACCCCAAGGAAATAACCGCAAAGCGACAACCCCGTGTTTTGGGGTATGCGCCCGAATTCAGCCGCGCGCAGTGCCGCGCTCGCGGGCCCAGGCGACGGTCTCGGCGATCCCCTCGGCGAGGGCGGTCGTCGGCTCCCAGCCGAGCGCCTCGCGCGTCGCCGCCGGGTCGACGGACATCGCGGGCAGGTCGCCGAGCCGGGGCGGGGCGAACTCCGGGTCGTCCGGCGCGCCCGCCGCCTCGGCGACCAGCGTGTGCAGGTCCCGGTCGGTCGTCTGGAGCCCGGTGCCCACGTTGAAGCGTCCCCCGCCGCCCGCCTCCCCGGCGGCGCGGGCGAAGGCGTCGACCACGTCCAGGACGTAGACGTAGTCGCGGGTCTGGGTGCCGTCGCCGTAGACCTTGGTCGGACGGCCGGCCAGCAGCGCGTCGGTGAAGATCGACACGACGCCCGCCTCGCCCTCGGGCGTCTGCCGCGGCCCGTAGACGTTCGCGAGCGTCAGCGTCGTGAAGTCGATGCCGTGGAGCTGCTTGTACATCCCCGCGTACACCTCGCCGGCGACCTTCGAGGCCGCGTACGGCGACGCGGGCCGCAGCTCGGCGTCCGCCGGGACGGGCAGCGCGTCCGGCACCCCGTAGACCGCGCAGCTGGAGGTCACCACGACCTTGCGCCCGCCGGCGGCGCGCGCGGCCTCCAGCACGTTGGCGGTGCCGACCACGTTCGTGCGGGCGTCGCCCAGCGGGTCGGACACGCTGACGCGCACGCTGACCTGCGCGGCCAGGTGGCAGATCACCTCGGGGCGGCGGACCGCGACCTTCTCCGCCAGCGCCGGGTCGGCGACGTCCATCTCCCACATCTCGACGCCCGGGCGGATGTTGGTGCCGGACGACAGGTCGTCCACGCCGATGACCTCATGGCCGTCGGCGAGGAGCCGGTCGACGAGATGGGAGCCGATGAAGCCGGCCGCGCCGGTGACGAGTGTGAGCACCCGCAGCACGATACCGAAGCGCCGGGCCCGCGCCCGGCCGCGCCGGGACGGGACGGGCGCGGGCCTCAGACGCTCTCGGACCTGTCGGCGCCGCCGGACGCCTTGATCTCGCCGCAGATCTCCTCGATGCGGCCGAGCACCTTGGCGCGCAGGTCGGTGGGCGCCTGCTCGCACCCGCAGGACTTGTTCACCAGTTTCTTGACGGCCTCTTCGAGCCCGTACTCGCGCAGGCACGGCCCGCACTCGTCGAGGTGCTGGCGCACCTCGCCGCAGCCGCCCTGGTCGAGCTCGCCGTCCAGGTAGGTGTAGACCCGCGCGAGGACCTCGTCGCAGGGCGTCTCGTGGTGGTTCCCACAGCTCATGATGACCCCCTGGTGGCGCGCGTCAGGCCGCGCTCCTCAGCGTAGTCCTCCAGCATGCCGCGCAGCTGGCGCCGGCCGCGGTGCAACCGGGACATCACCGTGCCGATGGGCGTGCCCATGATCTCGGCGATCTCCTTGTAGGCGAAGCCCTCGACGTCGGCGAGGTAGACGGCGATCCGGAACTCCTCCGGCAGGTCCTGCAGGGCCCGCTTCACGTCCGAGTCGGGCAGGTGCTCCAGCGCCTCGGCCTCCGCCGACTTCAGCCCGCTGGAGGTGTGCGACTCGGCGCGCGCGATCTGCCAGTCCTCGATGTCCTCGGTGGCGGCCTGCTGCGGCTGGCGCTGCTTCTTGCGGTAGGAGTTGATGAACGTGTTGGTCAGGATGCGGTACAGCCAGGCCTTGAGGTTCGTGCCCTCCTTGAACTGGTGGAAGGACGCGAACGCCTTGGCGAACGTCTCCTGGACGAGGTCCTCGGCGTCGGCCGGGTTGCGCGTCATGCGCAGCGCGGCCGAGTACAACTGATCCAAGAACGGGAGCACGTCGCGCTGGAACCGCTCCTGGCGCTGCTCCACGGTCTCCGTGGTGCCCGGTACCTGTCCCACCCCCTCGGCTGTGGCGCCCTCGGCCCTGGCTCGGCCTGCGGCGTCGTGTCCCACAGACGATATCGGTCCGCGCGGCCGGCCGACGCGGACGGGTGGCCGCGCGTCGCCGCGGGCCGCCGCGGCGCCGGCTCTCCGCTGCTGGTCGGCGACGGCTGTCGTCATCGGCTCGCACCTCCGTATTGCTCGTGTGAGACGGTGCAACACCGGAACGGCCCCGCCGATTCCCGGGGTGAGGCCCCGGCCGGATCCCCGCCGCACCCGGTGCCGCGTCACTCAGGGTGATGATCGGGGTCGGACGGGGAAGGTAGTGACATAGACGGCGAGAACAGGAGCATTTGGTGCACTCCGTGCCATCGGCGCGACCTTCCGAGCCCAGCATCGCCAGCCTGCGCGACACCTCCGGAGCCGCGGCCGGGGACTCCCTGGCCAGCTACTGGAGGTTCTACCGGGCGGTGGCGGACGCCCAGCTCGCCCGGTGGCTGCCGCGGCGGCCGTCCCGCGTGCTGGACATCTCCGGCGGCCAGGGGCACAGCGCCCGCCGGGCCGCCGACGCCGGCCACGCGGTGCTGGAGGTGCGCGATCCCGACCGCCCGGGCCGCCCGCCCGGCCGCGCCCGCCAGGACGGCGCCCACCGGGACGGAGCGGAGCGCCCGCCGCGGGGCCCGGTCCCGGTGGTCGGCGACTCCGGCACGCTGCCCTACCTCGCCGACGCCTCGGTGGACGCCGTGGTCGCCGAGAACCGCGTGCTGTCCCGGCACCTGGCCACCGAGGCCACCGTCGCGGAGATCGCCCGCGTGCTGCGCCCCGGCGGCCGCGTCCTGCTCTGCGTCGACTCCCTCACCCTCGGGATGGCGCTGCTCGCCGAGCGCAACTACTGGGCGCACCTGTCGGACGTCCCGAGCGCCGAGGTCGTCCTCGTGCCCTGGCCGGATGGGACGATCACCCGCTCGTTCTCGTCCCACCAGCTCCGCGAGCTGCTCGCCGACGCGGGCCTCGACGTCGAGTGGATCCGGCCGCGCACGGTGCTCTCGCCCTCCACGGTCGAGCACGTCCTCGGCGAGTCGCCCCGCGCGCTCGCCCGCCTGGTGCGGACCGAGCTGAACGCCCGGCAGACGGACGAGTCGCTCGGCATCCACCTGCTCGCCAGCGCCCGCCGGGCCGGCTAGCCGGAGCCGGGCGCGGGGCGAGGGGCGGCCGGTCAGCGCCTGCGGTCGCGCCTGCCCTGGCAGGCGATGCAGCGGGCGGCGTCCGGGCGGGCCTCCAGGCGGCCCTCCGGGACGGCCTCGCCGCAGTCGACGCACCGGCCGTAGGCGCCGGCGGCGATCCGGTCCAGGGCGGCGGCCACCCGGCCGCGGTGGCGTTCGAGGGAGTCCAGCGCGGCCTCCACCCGGTCGTGGTCGGTGAGACCGGCCCCGGCGTCCGCGGCGGAACTGTCGCGCTCGGGCGTCTCGCCGCGAAGAATGGCGATGGAACGGTCCAGATCCACGAGCATGGCCTCGAGGCGGGAACGGGCGGCGGCGGTGTCCACGGTCGTGCGCACTCCTCGCACTGGAGCCGCCCTCCCCCGCCGAGGCGGCGCGGTCACAACAACGGGTCAGAACAAACTGTCGGCCTGATCACCAGAGCTATCCCCAGAAATGACCGGCTCTATGAGTTCCGGCCCGTTGTTTCGCACGCTGTTGACGGCTTTCGACACCGGGAAGGCGTCCATTGTCCCGGCCATGGCGGGCACGAGCAGCCCGCGGACCTGCTCGGTGTCGGTGAGCTCCGGGTCGAGCCAGGCGTCCCAGCGGTCCCGCTCGACGATCATCGGCATCCGGTCGTGGATCCGGCCGAGGTCGTCGGGCGCGTCGGTGGTGATGACGGTGCACGTCCACACCCACTCGCCCTCCTCGATCCCCCCGGCACCGCCCTCGGGCGACTTCCACAGCTCGTACAGCCCGGCCATCGCCATGACCTCGCCGTCGTTCGGCCGGATGAAGTAGGGCTGCTTCTGCGGCTTCTTCTTCGCCTTCTTCTCGCCCTCCGCCGGATCGGGCGAGTCGCCCTGGTCCTGGATCGTGTACCACTCGAAGTAGCCGTCGGCGGGCAGCAGGCACCGGCGCCGGGCGAACGCGCGGCGGTAGGACGGCTTCTCGTGCACGGTCTCGAACCGCGCGTTGATCATCCGGGAGCCGATCGAGAGGTCCTTGGCCCAGGACGGGACGAGCCCCCAGCGCACCGTCCGCAGCTGGCGGACCGCGGCCTCCTCCTCCGGGGCGTCCTTCGGGCGCCGGTTCAGCACCGCCGGCACCTGCTTCGTCGGCGCGACGTTGTAGTCGGGCTGGATGTCCCCGTCGACCGCGTCTACCTGCACCTGGAACTCGTCCAGGAGCTCCTGACGCGCGCGGGTGGTGGCATAGCGTCCGCACATGGGTCCCATAACACCACGAGCCGGCGACACCCGGCCGCCATGGCGCCGCGGCACGCGTGAGTCCCCTTACGGCCGCGCTTGAGGCGCGGCGCGTTGGGCATGTAGCCGGTCATGCGACCCTTCACGACCATGGCCCGCCCGCTCGTGGCGGCGCCCTACATCATGACAGGCCTGGACGCCATCCGCGATCCGCGCGAGCGCGCCGAGCAGGTCGGCCCGGCCGTCAAGCCGGTCGCCGACCGGATCGAGTGGATGCCCAAGGACCCCGAGACGCTCGTCCGCATCGAGGGCGCGATCAGCCTCGGCACGGGCGCGCTGCTGCTGACCGGCCGGTTCCGGCGGCTGACGACGCTGCTGCTCGCCGCGCAGCTGGTCCCGGCGCTGGCGACCGAGCACCGCTACTGGACCGAGGACGACCCCGAGCGCCGCGCCAGCGAGCGCTCGCACCTGCTGAAGAACGCCGCGCTGTTCGGCGCGCTGCTGATGGCGGCGACCGAGCCGCGCCGCCCGCCGCGCGCCGCGGAGCTGCGCCGCGCGCTGCGCGAGACGCAGATCAAGAGCGGCGCGGACGCGAAGGCGATGCGCCGGGAGGCCGCCGCCACGCTGCGGGACGCCCGCCGGGAGGCCGCCCGCCAGGTGCGGATCGCGCGCGCGGAGGCCGGGCGCAAGGCCGCCGTGCAGGGCGCGAAGGCGGCCAAGATGAAGAAGAGCGCCAAGCCGGGCGGCGGCATGCTCAAGCCGGGCGGCATGCTCAAGGCCGGGAAGGCGGGCAAGGCGGGGGG
>NZ_VCKZ01000156.1 GCF_005889745.1 Actinomadura geliboluensis | reverse complement strand
TTGCACAGCTTCCTGAGGATGATCGCGACCGCGAGCGCCAGGACGAGCGGCTCGCGCTGACGTGGACGTCCGACGGCCAGTCCCAGCTCACCGCGGCCGAGTTCCGCAAGGCCGCCTACGACGGCGACGCGGTGCGGCGCTTCGTCTACGGCAAGCCCAAGCTGTACGTGCCGAAGCTGAAGGACGGCGCCTACCCGCAGTGGTTCCTGGTGTCGGTCGACCGGTCCGTCCTGGGGGAGTCCAAGAGCAAGAGCAGGCGCAGGGTGCTGATGGCGTTCATCCTGCGCGGGCCGTCCGACCACTGGAAGCTCACGCTCGCGGCCCCGCTGCAGAAGAAGGCCAAGGAGCCGAAGGTCGCGATCGACAAGGACGGCTACGCGGAGGCGCTGGGCAGCGACGACGAGTCACTGCTGATCCGTCCCCGCGATGTCGGCGGGATCCAGGCGACGATCGCGGCGGAGGGCGGCGGCAGCGTCGCCGCCAAGGTGATGGCCTCCAACGCCGTGACGACCGGCTTCTACAAGGACGCCAGGCGCGCCAAGAAGAAGGCCAAGAAGGACGACCTGACGCTCCAGATCGTCTACACCGCGACGCCGTTCCCCTACTTCGGGCTGCGGGCGAAGAACGGCGGCGGGCTGGTCGTGTACTCGCTGTTCCGCAACACGTCGCTGGTCGCCGAGAAGCCGGGCGCCCCCAAGCCGGAGATCCCTGAGGACGCCGAGCACCTGCTGGACGGGACGGTCGAGGGCAACGAGGTCGACACCACCTCGACGCTGCACTTCGCCGCCTTCGACCCGCCCAAGGCGAAGAAGAAGGACGATCCGCAGCCGAAGGCGCACATGGTCGCCGACGACGGAGCTGTGACGAAGGCCGCAACACCGCCGCTCAAGAAGCCGTAACCGCGGCCCCGATCGGGGCGGGGTCTAGCCGTAGACGCGCTGCAGGACGAGGGCGGCGAACAGCAGGCCGACCAGGATCGCCAGGACGAGCGCGGGCGGCAGGGACGGCCCGTGCCGGTGGAGTTCCGACCGGGCCTCCCGGCAGGTCGGGCAGCGCCCTTCCACCACCGGGTTCGAGCACCGAGCGCAGATGAGATGGTCGCAGCTCATGTCGTGGCCCCAATCTCCGGGATCGGTACGGGTCCGTGCAGGCGAAGCGTCCGCTTCTTCAGTGTCCGTCCACTTATTAGGTATCTTTCGCCATCATCCAGCGTAGCCGGACTGTAGGGTCGTTCCCGCAAGTCCGGGAGCTCGATGGTAGGAAACGGCCGGACGTCGGGAGACGGTTCACATGGCACTGATCGGACGGAACGCACCGATCGGATGGAGTGACGCCCCCGGATGCCCGTACCGTGCGGAGTGGGCCGAGGTAGTTCCCCGTCCCCTCTACACTGCTCGAAGGCTCCGCGTCCCACCCGGTCGTGAAGCCGGGCGGCGCAGGCAAGTGCTCACGGACGCGTCCGTGGCCGCGGGCCGGGCCGCTCCCCAACCCCTACAGCGAACCGCCGTGATGCAGCCGTGATCCATTTCGACAACGTCACCAAGGTCTACCCGAGCCAGAACCGGCCCGCCCTGCAGCATGTGAACGTCGCCATCGAGAAGGGCGAGTTCCTGTTCCTGGTGGGTCCGTCCGGCTCCGGCAAGTCGACCTTCCTGCGCCTCATCCTGAAGGAGGAGCGTCCTTCCCAGGGTCACGTGCACGTGGCGGGCAAGGACCTGAGCCGGCTGAGCAACTGGAAGGTGCCGCACCTGCGCCGCAGGATCGGCTGCGTCTTCCAGGACTTCCGCCTCCTGCCCAACAAGAACGTCTTCGAGAACGTCGCGTTCGCCCTCGAGGTGATCGGCAAGCCGCGGCGCTTCATCGGCAAGGTCGTCCCCGAGGTGATCGACCTCGTCGGCCTGGAGGGCAAGGCCCACCGGATGCCGGACGAGCTGTCCGGCGGCGAGCAGCAGCGCGTCGCCATCGCGCGGGCGTTCGTCAACCGGCCGATGATCCTGCTGGCGGACGAGCCCACGGGGAACATCGACCCCGCCACCTCGATCGGCATCATGAAGGTGCTGGACCGCATCAACCGGACCGGCACCACCGTCGTCATGGCCACCCACGATGCCGCTATCGTCGACGCGTTCCGCAAGCGCGTCGTCGAGCTGGAGGACGGCAGGGTCGTCCGCGACCAGTCGCGCGGCGTGTACGGCCAGGCGTACTGACCATCTGAACCAACGATTCCCGCCGGGGCGTACGACAGCCCGAAGGCGGGGACCGCCCGCTTCGGGCCGCGTTCCCTCATGGCGACGTCCCGGGCGCCCGGGCGGACCAAAGGCGATCAAGGACAGCGAGGCATGCGCGTACAGTTCGTTCTCCAGGAGATCTGGATCGGTCTCCGCCGGAACATGACGATGACGATCTCCCTCGTCATCACCGTCGCCATCGCCATGGCGCTCTTCGGCACCGGGCTGCTCCTGCGTCAGCAGGTCGACGCGTCCAAGAGCTACTGGTACGACAAGATCGAGGTCTCGATCTTCCTGTGCGCCAAGACGAGCTCCAACCCCAGCTGCCAGAAGCAGGACGTCACCGACCAGCAGCGCCAGACGCTCAAGGGCAGCCTGGAGAAGATGCCGCAGGTCTCCGCCGTCGAGTACGAGAACAAGCAGCAGGCGTACGAGCGGTTCAAGGACCGCTTCGCCGGGTCGCCCGGGTTCGTCGAGAGCACCCGTGAGGGCGACATCCCCGACTCGTTCCGGGTCAAGCTGAAGAACCCGGAGGAGTACAAGGCGGTCGCGCAGGCGATGCTCGGCCAGCCCGGCGTCGACACGGTCATCAACGAGCAGGAGATCCTGAAGCGGTTCTTCCGGATCCTGAACGGCCTGCAGGTGGCCGCGCTGACGATCGCGCTGATCCAGGTGATCGCGGCGGTGATGCTGGTCGGCAACACCGTCCGGCTGTCGGCGTTCAACCGGCGCCGCGAGACCGGCATCATGCGGCTGGTCGGCGCGTCCAACACCTACATCCAGATGCCGTTCATCCTGGAGGGCGCGATCGCCGGCCTGATCGGCGGCGTGTTCGCCTCGATCCTGCTGGTCTTCAGCAAGAAACTGCTGATCGACAGACTCGCCGGGCAGGTGCAGCTCGTCAGCCAGCTCGGCTGGAGCCAGGTGATCGCGGTCATCGTGGTGTCGATCTGCTTCGGTGTCCTGCTCTGTGCCGTGGCGTCGTTCCTGACGCTGCGCCGGTACCTGCGGATCTGACATGCCGTCCGGATCCGGGGGAAGTGCCGGATCCGGGCCGTCCGGCCGCCCTAGACTTGCCGCATGTCTCGGTCCGCGCCGTTTCTGAGGAGGCGGCCAGGCCACGTGCTGCGCGGCATGGCCGTCGCGGCGGCGATCGTCTGCGCCTACGGCGCCGGAGTCGTGAGCGGCTCCGGCGCGGACCGGCACGCGGCCGTCGCGGGCGGCGGCTCCGTGCTGGACGAGGCCGCCACGAAGATCGGCCGCCGCGCGGCGGAGCCGGTCGGGCGCGGCGAGCTCGACCGCGCCGCCATCGAGGGCATGCTGCGCGGCCTCGGCGACCGGTGGGCGCACTACTACCCGGCCCGCGAGTACGACGACGTCGAGGGCCGGCTGACCGGCCGCTACAGCGGCGTCGGCCTGTGGCTCGGCGGCACGGGCGGCGACGCCGACGGGAACGGCGCCCGCACGGTGGTCGCGAGCGTCCAGCCGGGCACGCCCGCCGCGCGGGCCGGTGTCCGCGCGGGCGACGTCGTCACCGCCGTGGGGAGCACACCGGTCGACGGCTGGGACATCTCCCGGGTCGCGGAGGCCCTGCGCGGACGTCCGGACGAACCGGTCGAACTAACCGTCGAGCGCGACCGTCGAACCGAACGGTTCCATCTCGTCCGCACACCGGTCCCTGGAGGGAACGTCACCGTGACCGATCTCCCGGACCACGCGCGCCGCATCCGCGTCGGCGCGTTCAGCCGCGGCACGGGCCGCGAGGTCCGGGACGCCGTGACCGGGCGGGCGCCGTCCGGCCGGCCGACCGGCGGGGTGCTGCTCGACCTGCGCGGCAATCCCGGCGGGCTGCTGGACGAGGCGGTCGAGACGGCGTCGGCGTTCCTGGCCGGCGGCCCGGTGGTGACCTACGAGCCGCGCGGCAGGCCCGTCCAGCGGCGCACGGTCACCGCGCCCGGCGACGCCGACACTCCGCTCGTGGTGCTGGTGGACGCGGGCACCGCGAGCGCCGCGGAGATCGTCGCGGGCTCCCTGCGCGACCGGGACCGCGCGGTGATCGTAGGATCGCGTACATACGGGAAGGGCTCGGTCCAGGAACCGATCGGGCTCGCCGACGGGTCGGTCATCGAGCTGACCGTCGGGCGGTACCGCACCCCGGGCGGCCGTAACCTCGACGGGGTCGGGATCGAACCCGACGTGGCGGTGTCCGCCGACCGCCCGCCGGACGCGGCCGAGCGGCGCGCCCGGACGGTGCTGCACGGCCTGCGCGCGACGATGCCGGGCAAAGACTGACGAGGGCCGGACAAGGACTGATGACGTGGCACGGGACACCGGGCGCAAGAAAGACAAGAAGGACACCGGGCGGAAGATCATCGCCCAGAACAAGCGGGCCCGCTACGACTACCACATAGACGACACGTGGGAGGCGGGCATGGTGCTCATGGGCACCGAGGTGAAGGCGCTGCGCGCCGGCCGGGCCTCCCTGGTGGACGGCTACGCCCACGTCATGGACGGCGAGGTGTGGCTGGAGCACGTCCACATCCCCGAGTACACCCAGGGCACCTGGACCAACCACGCGCCGCGCCGGCGCCGCAAGCTGCTCCTGCACAAGCGCGAGATCCAGAAGATCATCGCCAAGTCGTCCGAACCGGGGTGGACGCTGATCCCGCTCTCCCTGTACTTCAAGGACGGTAAGGCCAAGGTCGAGATCGGGCTGGCCCGTGGTAAGAAGTCCTACGACAAGCGCCAGGCCATCGCCAAGCGGGAAGCCGACCGCGAGATGCAGAAGGCGGCGGCGGCCCGGTTCAGGAGACGGTGAAAGGTGTCGATGAACAGCCAGGACCATCGGAAACGGCGCCGGATACCGCTGCGGCCGATCGCGATGGGGCTGGGCGGCCTGACCGTCTGCGGCGCGCTCGTCGCGACCATGATGCCGGGCGCCCGCGCCGAGCCTTCCGCGATGCCCGCCGTCCGCGACTTCCTGATCGCCTGGCAGGTCGGCAACTACGAGGCCGCCGCCTCCAAGACCGTGGGCGCCGACAAGAAGGAGGTCGAGGAGGCGCTCGGCCGCGTCCGGCAGCAGCTCGACGCGGCGTCGCTGCGGCTGTCCCTCGGCACCGAGGTGGAGGACGGCGGCGTCGACCAGATCGTCAAGAAGGGCGACGAGGCCGACGCGCGCTTCACCGTCAAGATCGACCTCGGCGAGAACGGCCAGCCGTGGGAGTACCCGGGGCTGATGCACCTGCGGCGCGTCGACGGCAAGTGGAAGGTCGTCTGGAGCCCGTCGGTCATCAACACCAAGCTGAAGCCGGGGCAGCGGCTCGCCGTGGTGACCGAGGTGCCGAAGCGGGCCCCCATCACCGACACGCGGGGCCGCTCCGTGCTGAGCCAGGTCCGCGCCTACAACTTCGGCGTGTACCCGGGCCAGCTCGCCGATCCGGCGAAGACGCTGGATCTGCTCGCCAAGCAGACCAAGATCGACGGCGGCCGCCGGCTGGACGCCGACCGCCTGCTCGGCCGGGTCCGCTCCGCCCCGCCGCAGACGTTCCTGCCGCTGCTGACCCTCCAGTCCCCGACGCACAACGCGCTCATCAAGCGGCTGGCCGCCATCCCCGGGCTCCAGTACCAGGAGGTCAGGGAGCCGATCGCCGCCGCCTACGCCCCGGAGCTGGTCGGCAGCCTCGGCCCGGCCACCGCCGACCGGCTGCAGCAGGTCGGCGCCCCCTCCCAGCCCGGCGACACGATCGGCGTCAGCGGCATCCAGCTGCTCCAGCAGCGTCGCCTCGCCGGCACGCCGACCATCCGCGTCGTCGCGCAGGACGAGTCCGGCAAGAACACCGAGGAGCTGCGGTCCTGGGAGGGCCAGCAGCCCGAGCCGGTCCAGACGACCCTCGACCCGACCTACCAGCGGCGCGCCGACCGCACGCTCCAGGGCCTGCGGTACCCGGCGTCCATGGTCGTGGTGCGGCCGAGCACCGGCGAGGTCCTCGCCGCGGCCAACTATGGGACGAACGGCGAGAACCGCGCGTTCGAGGGGCACTACCCGCCCGGGCTCGCGTTCGGGATCGTGTCCGCCGAGGCCCTGTTCTCCCAGGTCCGGCTCGACCCGTCCGCCGAGACCGCCTGCCCCGGCTCCCTCACCATCGGCGGCAAGACGTTCACGAACAAGGCACGCGGCGAGACCACCTTCTCCAACGCGTTCGCCGGGTCCTGCAAGACGAGCCTCGCGCAGCTCGGCGGCAAGCTGGACGCGCAGGCCCTCGTCCGGGAGGCCGGCCAGTTCGGCATCGGCAAGGACTGGGGCCTGTCCGTCCCCGCGTTCACCGGCTCCGTGCCCACCCCCGCCAACGAGGGCGAGAAGGCCGCCACCATGGTCGGCGAGGGCAACGTCGAGGTGAGCCCGCTGTCCATGGCCCTCGTCGCCGCCGCCGCGTACACCGGCACCTGGAAGCCGCCGTACGTCCTCCGGGACATCCCGAAGACCGTCCAGGCCCCGCCCGCGCAGAGCCTGCCGCCGGAAGCGATCGCCAGCCTCAAACGCGTCCTCACCCGGACCGCCACCCACGGCAACGCCCGCCACGCCCGCGTCGCCGGAGACGTCACCGGCGTCGCCGCCTACACCGCCTACGAGCGGGGCGGCGAGAAGAAGGGCGTCTCCTGGTTCGTCGGGTCCAGCGGCGACCGCGCGTTCGCGATCGCCGTCGAAGGCCCCGTCAACACCGCGAAGCTCGCCGCCAGGTTCCTCGGCGGCGGCCGCTCCTGAGCCGGTTTTGGCATCTCTTTACGGACGGGACGCAACCATCCCCCCGCCCGCGTGCGTCTTCCCGGGTGACTGAGACTCCGCTTGGGGGGTTGCGGACTCAGTCGCCGTGATGAGACCAGAGCCTCGTCTCGGGGGAGGCTCTGCCGTCCGGACCGGCCCGACCCTGCCGGTCGGCCCCGGTGGGCGCGGCACATCCCGCGCCCACCGGGGCTCACGGCCGTCCGGCCCCGTCCGGCCGGGGAATGGGATTGCCCGCGCACGCGTTACCCTAGTAACGTCATCGTGCGGACGTCCCCCGGGACGCCTGCTTTGACAACTCAACATGGGGGTGACCGGCTTCGACTTCGGTCGTTCGAGCCAGGGGAAGCGGGTCGAGGGTTGCTGTCGTGACCTCGTTAATCCTGTGACAGCAAACCAATAACTGCCAACAAGAAGCAGTCCGAGTTCGCCCTCGCCGCCTGAGCGAGGAGCGAACTCTGTCAGCCCGGTAGCGTCTCCGAACCGGGGTCTGGCATCGTAAGGAGACTCCACCTATCGACCCGGTCGCGGGGCCGGTAGGGAAAACGAACAGCGACTGAGTCCGTCGGCGACACGCCTGCGTGAGCGCCGGGACTGAGAAAGCGATAAGCAGGCTGCGCCCGGAGAAGCCCTGACCCATCACCGAAGGACGCGGGTTCGATTCCCGCCACCTCCACTCGTAATACCAGATACGGCCCGACCGGAATATGGTCGGGCCGTTTCTGTCGCTGGTCGGTTGGGTGGGATCGACGCGCTCGCCACTGTGGTTGCGAAGGTTGTTGCAGGACGCTTGCAGGTGGCTGGGCGCCAGGGGGCTTCCCATCGGGTACTTGACCTGGCGCCAGAGCGCATCGTCTCGTTGAGTTGCGGTGTATCGCGGTCAGGTCACAGGTCGGCCGCCTCGCGCGCGGATGGTGTGGAGACGGGCGAGAACGGCCATGAAGCCGGCGATCGGGAGCCAGATGAGCGCGGTGAACTCGGCGTGCTCGAACTCGCCGTCGTACGGGAGAAGGGCAGCGGGGACCGGGGAGATCAGTCCGGCCATCAACAGCCCGAACGAGAGCCAGAAGGTCGCGCTCTGGCCCGGCGTCAGGGTGGGGGACGCGCGGCGCCGCGCAACCCGCCAGGCGCACACGATCGCCAGGATCAGGCCGGACGGTAGCAGGATCAGCGTGAGCACGGCGCTCCGCGCGCGCATGTCGGCCGGGACCTGACCGGTCCTCTGGGACGCGTCCCCCTCCGAGATCTCGGTCAGCGTGCCGCGCCAGACGGTGCCGGTGACACGGTCGCCCTTGGCGAGTTCTCCCCAGACCGGGCCGGGGTTGCCGAACGTCGATCTCCACCGGTGGCCGGCCGCGTCCGTCAGGACCGTGTACGGCCTCTTGCCCCGGCCGCGAGGGTCGTCGACTTCCGTCACCGTGAACTCCTGCTTCCACAGGCAGTCGGCAGGCTCGATCGGGACGGCGGGGCAGGGCGTGGCCAACTCGTACGCGCGCAGGTCACGGTCACCGTCGGGCAGGTACGCCACGAGCGCGCCGACGGCGCCCGCCACCATGCCGAGGCCGATGAGGAGGAAGACGATCGCCCCAGCGGTGCTGCGGACAAAGCGTGCCATCAGGGCATATCTGTCCACGGCTACACCACTGCGACGATGGGGTCAGACGGGAACGAGTTCAGCATCACGCCTCATAGTGTTCCAATACGGGGGTCCTGTGGGATCTCCCAATGCGGCAGGGCTGTACGGCGAACCCGACCCGGCCATCCGGGTCGTCCGTGACGTCTTCGACGAGGCGCTCTGGATTCCATCCGCGCCCGTAGACGCTCTACCTGGCTCCGCCCCTCCTTTTCCCTCGCGGCTGAGCTTCGTGCGTTTGACCGGCAGTGCTACCTCGGAGTGCCGCGGCTCCAGACCTGTGCGGTCAGGGCCGCGGCACCGCCCATCAGGGCGACGCCCAGCGGGACGTGGACGGCGGTGTCGCCGTTCTCGCCGAGAGCGAACTGGGCGAGGGTGAGCACGGTCATGATCAGGCCGGTGGCCAGGGGGCGCGCCGATCCGCCGCCGCGCCGTACCAGGATCGCGGCGACGACGGTGACGAGGAGGGCCAGGACGACGATGCCGGACGTGGTCCGGTGCGTCTCGCCGCCGTTCTCGGCGCCGTCCAGGAGCAGGCCCGCGGTGATTCCCTGGATGAACATGGCGGTCGCCAGGAAGGCGGCGGCGGCTTTCAGCAGCCCGTAGAAGCGGGGCGGGGCGGATGCGGCCGGTTCGCGAACGGCGTGGGCGGTGGGGGACGGCAACGGTCACTCCTTTGAGAACGTCGGACTCCCCTCGGAAGGGGAGGTGGGCGGCGTAGGTCACGCGTGCGTCCCCCTAAAGACTTCCGCCGCGCGTGGAATGTGACTCGCAGCCGAGAATTCGCCCGTCCGCTGGAGTGAGTGCTGCCGTGGATGTGGGCGCGGTCGACCCTTGCACGTCTAATTCCTCATGCGTAGAATAAAAATTCCCCACGTGGGGAACTGGCTGCCGTGCGAGGAGGCGTGATGGCCGGACGCAGGCCGGGGCCGAGCGACACCCGGGCGCTGATCCTCGGCGCCGCGACGGCGCGCTTCACCTCCCGCGGCTACGAGGCCACGAGCATGCGGCAGATCGCCGCCGACGCGGACGTGGATCCCGCGCTCGTGCGGTACTTCTTCGGCACCAAGGAGAAGCTGTTCGCCGAGATGGCCGCCGCGGTGATCCGTCCCGACCGCGCCGTCTCGATC
This sequence comes from Actinomadura geliboluensis, assembly GCF_005889745.1. Taxonomy (GTDB): domain Bacteria; phylum Actinomycetota; class Actinomycetes; order Streptosporangiales; family Streptosporangiaceae; genus Spirillospora; species Spirillospora geliboluensis. Next base: position 8,974 of record NZ_VCKZ01000156.1, on the reverse strand, counting down.
CTGGCCGCCGGGCCGCGGGCCGAACTCGGCGAGCGGCTCGTCCGCTACTTCCTCGGCCTGCTCGGCGACGTCGACGCGCCGGGCCCGCTGCTCGGGCTGATCCGCTCGGCGGTCACGCTGGAGCGGGCCGCCGCGCTGCTGCGGGAGTTCCTCACCGGCCAGGTGCTCGGCCCGATCGCCGAGCTGGCCGGTGAGGACGAGGCCGAGCTGCGCGCGGCGCTGGCCGCCAGCCAGCTCGTCGGGCTGGCGATCACCCGCTACGCCCTTGGTCTGCCGGCGCTCACCGCCGCCGAGACCGAGCACCTGGTCGCCTGGGTGGCTCCCACCCTGCAGCGCTACTACACGGGCGGCGCTCCGTAATCCGGAACGCGCCCGGCGGGTGGGGCGCGGCGTCCCAGAGAGGTGTGTCATGACCGGACTCCCCAAGACCACCGATGTCCTGATCGCCGGTGCCGGGCCCACCGGACTCTCCCTGGCCGCGACGCTGTGCGCCGCGGGCATCGAATGCTGCGTGATCGACGGTGTGGAGGAGGGCGGCAACTACTCGCGCGCGGTCGGCACCCTGCCCCGGTCGCTGGAGATGCTGCAGCGGATCCAGGTCGGCGAACGGCTGGCGGAGGCCGGCAACCACGCCGAGCGGATCAGGATCTTCTCCGGCGAACGCGACCGCAACATCGCCACCCTGCGGTTGGACCGGCTGGACACCGCGTTCCCCTACGCCGTCCTCCTGCCGCAGCACACCACCGAGGAGATCATCCTCGCCCGGCTCCGGGAGCTGGGCGGCGGCGTCCACCGGCCCCTGAAGCTGAGCGGCATGGAGCAGGCCGATGACGAGGTCGTCGCGGTGGTGGCGGACGCCGGAGGGGAGGAGCACACCGTCCGCGCGAAGTACCTCGTCGGCGCGGACGGCACGCGCAGCGACGTCCGGAGGATGGCCGGGATCCCCTTCCCCGGGGAGACCTTCCACCAGCGGTTCGTCCTGGCCGACATGGAGCTGGGCGGTGGGTCCCCCGCGGATGAGATCCACCTGTTCTTCGCGCGGCCCGGCGCCGTGATCATGGGGCGGATGCCGGGGAGGCTGCACCGGGTCTGCCTGTCGGTCGACCGGCTGCCCGACGAGATGACCGCCGGTGCCGCGGAGGCGCTGCTGCGGCAGCGCGCCCCGGCACAGCGGGCCGTCCGGGTGCTCCGCGTGGCGCACGACTCCCACACCAGGATCCACCACCGGGTGGCGGAGCGGTTCCGCGCGGGCCGGGTCTTCCTGGCCGGCGACGCCGCCCACGTCAACAGCCCCATCATCGGCCAGGGAATGAACCTGGGCATCCAGGACGGGATCACCCTGGGCGAGGTCCTGGTGAAGGCCATGAACCGGGCGGAGGACGCCCTCGACTCCTATGAACGCGTCCGCCGCCCGATCGCCGAGGACGCCGTCGGCGCCACGCGGCGCCTCAACGCCCTCGCCACCGAGCGCGCTCCGTGGAAGGGCGCCCTCCGGGACATGGTCCTCCCCCTCACCGCGATCCCCCCGGTGAACCGCAAGATGATCTACCGGCTCAGCCGCCTCGTCGACCGCTGACCCCGCCACTTCGCCGATAAAAGGCGCAGGTGAGGGATGTACACGGCGGCTCGGCTGTTGTTAAGGTCACGTTCCACATGAGCGGAACGCCTGTTCCGCTGGGCGGATCAATTCGACGGACAAGGGGATTGGTTCATGCGTCCAGGTTCAGGATCGAGTGAGGCGGCGCCGCGCGGGCGGCTCGGCACGATGACGGCCATCCCGGAGTTCGACGGCGAGAGCCGCCTCGACTTCGTCGAGGGACTGCGCCGCTTCACCCTGAGGGAGATCAACCCCGTGGCGGCGGGCGCGGTCCGGGAGCGGGCCGCCGAACGGCGTCCGGAGAACCTGGACGATCTGCGGGCCGTGGCCGAGTCCGTGCCGCTGGTCGGGCTGCGGAACCGGTTGCTGCGCTCCACCCAGGACCTGAACTGGGCGCAGGTGGTGGCGGCCTACGAGCCGCTGCGTCCGGCGCTGGAGGCCGAGCTGGACGACGCCGAAGGGCGCGGCCCCGGCCGCCTGGAACTCGCCGAGGACTGGGAGCACCCCGGCTACTCCGCCGACGTGCACTTCCACCGCCAGCCGGGCGGCTACCACGACGAGCCGCTCGCCGGGTACATCTACCACTACGGCACCAAGGTCTTCCATCTCGGGACCAACGACCGCGACGAGGCCAAGATCGCCCGTGCCCGGGAGGTGCCCGCCCCCGCGGACGGGTCCGTCGCGCGCGTCCTGGACATCGCCTGCTCCATCGGCGCCATGACCGTGGCCTTCAAGGAGCGCTGGCCGGACGCCGAGGTGTGGGGGATCGACGCCGCCGCGCCGCTGCTGCGGTACGCGCACGCCCGCGCCGTCCGGCTCGGCGCCGATGTCGTCTTCGCCCAGCGGCTGGCCGAGGACCTGCGCTTCCCCGACGGCACCTTCGACGTCGCCTATCTCGGCACGATCCTGCACGAGGTCCCCTGGGACGTCGCGCTGCGCGCGGTCGCCGAGGCGCGGCGGGTGCTGCGGCCCGGCGGCGTCCTCATCGTCCACGAGATGCGCCAGCCCGACGACCCGCCGGACCCGTGGGCGACCTACGACCGCGACTTCGACACCCGCTTCAACGGCGAGCCGTTCGCGTTCCGGTTCGTGCACGGCGGGATCGGCGCCGAACTGGAGCGGCTGTTCGCGGCGGTCGAGTTCACCAACGGCCGGACGGCGACGTGGGTGTGCACGGCATGAGCGAGACCACCGGGAACTGGCGGGTGGAGGGCCCGCAGCCGCTCGGCGCCTTCGTCGGCGAGGGCGTCAACGACCAGCTCATGCAGATCAGCGTCCAGCTCGCCGCCGAGCTGTGGGCGACGCGCCGCCGCCTGGCCGCGCTGGAGGCGCAGCTCGTGGCCGGGGGCATGGTCGTGTCGCCGGACGCGATCGAACCGGACGAGTTCGACGCGGCCGCGGCCGGCGGGGCCGGCGACCGCGCCGACCGGGACGCCTTCATCCGGCGCGTGTTCGGCGGGCTGGCCACGTGACGGTCCGCGTCGGGGTCGTGGTGCCGTCCGCGAACCCCACCGTCGAACCGGAGACCCGGCGGCTGCTGCCGCCGGGCGTCGACCCGTACGTGGCGCGGATGGCGGCGCCGCCGGGCCTGGACCTGCCCGCCCGCCTCGACTGGTACGGGGCCAACGCGGGCGAGGCGATCGCGTCCCTGGCCGGGCTGGACCTGGCCGCGGTGCTCGTCGCCTGCACCGGTGCGACGTACCGGCTCGGTCCGGACGGCGACCGGCGGTGGTCGGACGCGCTCGCGGAGCGGTACGGCGTCCCCGTCGTCACCTCGGCGGGCGCCCTGCTCGGCGCGCTGCGCGCCGCCGACGTGAGCCGCGTGTCGATCGTGTCGCCCTACCCGTCCTGGCTCACCGGCCAGTGCGCGGAGTTCTGGCGCGCGGCCGGGATGCGGGTGGACGTCCACGAAGTGCGGGGCGGCCGCCCCATCTACGCCACCGGCGACGGCGACGTGCGGGCTGCGGTGCGGGCCGCGCTGGGCTCCGGCACCGCCGGACCCGGGCACGCCGTCGTGGTCGCGGGCACCGGGGCGGCGAGCCTCGGCGTGCTCGACGAGCTGACCCCTGCCGGCTCGCTGCTGCTGTCGTCCAACCTCGCCGGGACGTGGGCCCTGCTGCACGCGGCGGACGCCTCGCAGGCGCTCGCCGCGTCGACCGGAGCGCTCGCCCGGCTGGCCGAGGAGGCCCGCACGCGGCCCCCGGCCCTCGACCAGGAAGGCGGGGCTCGATGACCGCGCCCGTGATCGTCGTCGGGGCGGGCCCCGTCGGCCTGGCCGCTGCGCTCGCGCTGGCCGCCGAGCGGGTGCCCGTCACCGTGCTGGAGGCCGAGCAGGCCGGGGTGCGCAAGGAATGGCGCGGCTCGACGCTGCACCCGCCGACGCTGGCGCTGCTGGACCGCGTCGGCGCCGCGGCGGACGCCGTCGCCCACGGCGTCCGCGTGGACCGCCTGCAGTTCCGCGACCTGCAACTGCCCGACCGCGCGACCTTCGACTACGGCGTGCTGGAGGGACGGACGCCGTTCCCGTTCCGCGTCCAGTACGAGCAGTACAAGCTGCTGCGGCGGTTGCGCGACCTGGCCGAGGCGTCCCCGGACGTGGACCTGCGCCAGGAGCACCGCGTCGTCGGCCTGACCGGCGCGGAGGACGGCGCGACCGCCGCGACCGTGACGCTGGCCGGCGGCTCCCGCCTGACCGCGCCGTACGTCGTCGCCGCCGACGGGGCGCACAGCGCGCTGCGCAAGCTCGCCGGGATCGGCTTCCCCGGCGACACCTACCCGTCGCAGAGCCTGGTCGCCGCCACGCCGTTCCCGTTCGAGGACGCGGTGGACGACCTCGGCCCCGTCTCCTACTGGAGCGGCCCCCGCGGCCGGCTGTCCCTCATCCGCACCCCGGACGTGTGGCGCGTCGCGATCAGCACCACCGCCGCCACCGACGGCGCGCCTACCACCGGGGCCGAGGGGCCCCACCCCGAACTGGCGGACGCCCTCGACCTGCTGGTCGGGGACCGGAGCTGGGCCCGCGACCCGCTCCAGCAGCACCAGTTCTACCGGAGCCACCAGCGGGTCGCCGACCGGTTCCGCGCCGGCCGGCTGCTGCTCGCGGGCGACGCCGCCCACCTGTCCAGCACGACCGGCGGGATGGGGCTGAACTCCGGCGTCCACGACGCGTTCGACCTCGCCGCCCGGCTCGGCCCGGCGCTGCGGGCGGGCGGCGACGGCGACGCCGCCGCGGACGCGTACGCGGCCGCCCGCCGGGACGCCGCCGTCCGCGTCGTCCAGCCGGCGACCCGGACCGTGCGCGCGGGCGTCGACGCCACCGCCCGGGACGCCCGCCTCGCCCGGCTCCGGGACCTCGCCGCGACCGCCGCCGACCCGGCCGCCGGCACCCGCCACCTGAGCGCCCTGAGCATGCTCGACGCAGTCGAAGGAGTGAGCCGTTGACCGCCGTCCTGTCGCCCATCACGGGCGAGGTGATCGAGGACGTCGCCGCGACGACCCCGAACGGGCTGGACGCGGTGCTGCGCGCCGCCGAGGCCGCCGCGCCGCACTGGCGGGCGGTCCCGGCGTCCGAGCGGGGCCGCCTGCTGGTGGAGATCGGCCGCCGGATGCGGGCCCGCGCCGCCGAGATCGCCGAGCTGGAGACGCTGAACACCGGCAAGCTCCCGGCGGACACGCGCCGCGAGGCCGACCGTGCCGCCGCGTGCTTCGAGTACTACGGCGGGTGGGCCGACAAGGCGCACGGCACGGTCGTGCCGGTCCCGGGCCCGTTCCACACGTACACGACGCGGGAGCCGTACGGGGTCGTCGCGGGGATCATCCCGTGGAACGTCCCGTACTTCTTCGCCGCGAAGAAGATCGCGCCCGCGCTCGCGTTCGGCAACGCCGTCGTGCTCAAGCCCGCCGCCGAGACCCCGCTCACCGCCCTGCTGCTCGGCCGGATCGTCGGCGAGGTCCTCGCCGAGGCCGGGCATCCCGCGGGCGTCGCGCAGGTCGTGCACGGCGGCGGCGACGTCGGCCGCGCGCTCGTCGAGGATCCCCGCGTCCGGCTGGTGGTGTTCACCGGCTCGGACGCCACCGGCGCCCGCGTCGGCGCCGCCGCGGCCGCGCACTTCGCGCCGTCCGCGCTGGAGCTCGGCGGGAAGTCGCCGCAGCTGGTGTTCGCCGACGCCGACCTGGACGCCGCGGCGGCCGGGGTCGTCGAGGGCTTCACCGGGTCGTGCGGGCAGATGTGCATCGCCGGCTCGCGGCTGTACGTGCAGCGCGAGGTGTTCCCCGACGTCCTGGAGCGCGTCGCGCGGCGGGTCGGGGAGCTGCGCGTCGGGGACCCGCGCGCGGCCGGCACCCAGGTCGGGCCGCAGGTGACCGCCGCCCAGGCCGCCAAGACCCGCGCGTTCGTGGACGGCGGCACCGCCCGGGGCGCGCGCGTCGTCGCGCGGGCCGGGACGCCCGCCGAGCCGGAGCTGGCGGGCGGCAACTGGGTGGCGCCGACCGTGTTCACCGGCGTCCCCGCCGGCGACCCGCTGCTCACCGAGGAGGTCTTCGGCCCGGTGCTGTGCGCCGAGCCGTTCGACGACGAGGACGACGCCGTCCGCCTCGCCCACGACACCCGGTTCGGGCTCGGCGCGGGGGTGTGGACCGGCGATCCGGGACGCGCCCACCGCCTCGCCGACGCCCTCCGGGTGGGGACGGTCTGGGTGAACACCTACCGCATCCTGTCCGACATGGTGCCGTTCGGCGGCGTCGGCGCGTCCGGGTACGGGCGCGAGGGCGGTACCGACGCCGTCCACCTCTACACCTGGACCAAGAGCGTGTGGCTCTCCACGTCGCCCGGCGTCCCCGCCGGCTACCGGAAGGACTGAGATGCGTCCCGCGCTCGCCCCCGAGATCGCGCACCGCGACGGACTGTTCGTGGACGGGCGGGTCGTCCCGGCCCGGTCCCGCGCGGTCGTCGAGATCGTCTCCCCGTCCGACGGGACGGTCGTCGGCAGCGTCCCGGACGGGTCGGCCGCCGACGTGGACGCGGCCGTCGCGTCCGCCCGCGCCGCCTTCGCCGACCCGCGCGGCTGGCGCACCTGGGAGCCGGCCGACCGGGCCGCCGCGCTGGAGCGGCTCGCCGACCTGCTGCAGGAGCGCGACGCCGAGCTGACCGTGCTGCTCGCCCACGAGATCGGGCGGCCGGTCGGCGGCGCGCCCGCCCGTGCGAACCGGGCCGCGGAACTGCTGCGCTACTACGCGGGGATCGCCCGCTCGCTCGTCGTCGACGAGGTGCGCCCGGTGCCGGAACGGCGGGGCCCCGGCAGCGTCCGGCGCTCGATCGTGCGCCGCGGCCCGCGCGGGGTCACGGCGGCGATCGTGCCCTACAACGGGACGCTGCCGATGGGCATGTACAAGATCGGGCCGACCCTCGCGCTAGGCGGTACGGTGGTGCTGAAACCGCCCCCTCAGGCACCGCTGGAGGCATTCCTGTTCGCCGAGTGCGCCGCCGCGGCCGGGCTGCCCCCGGGAGTGGTCAACGTGGTCACCGGCGGACGGGAGACGGGCGAGGCCCTCGTCGGCCATCCGGGCGTCGACATCGTCGGCTTCACCGGGTCGTCGGAGGCGGGGCGGCACATCGCGGCCCGCTGCGCCGCCGCGCTCACCCCCGTGGTCCTCGAACTCGGCGGCAAGTCCGCCGCCGTCCTGCTGGACGACGCCGACCTCGACCGGTTCGCCGCGGCGCTGCCGTTCCTCGCCTACACCTTCACCGGGCAGAACTGCTTCATCCAGAGCCGCGTGATCGTCCCGCGCGCCATGCTCGCGGAGGTCACCGAGCGGGTCGCGGAGGTGTCGGCCTCGCTGCCCGTCGGCGACCCGTTCGACCCCGCCACCCGGCTCGGCCCGCTCATCTCGGCCGCGCACCGCGACCGCGTCGAGGGGCTGATCGCCGCGGGCCGGGCCGAGGGCGCCCGGCTGGTGTCCGGCGGGGAGCGCCCGAAGGGCCTGGACGACGGGTTCTACCTGACGCCCGCCGTGTTCACCGAGGCGCGCAGCGAGATGCGGATCTGCCAGGAGGAGGTCTTCGGCCCCGTCGTGACGATCATTCCGGCGTCCGACGAGGACGAGGCCGTCGCCATCGCCAACGACACCGACTTCGGCCTGGCCGGGTCGGTGTGGAGCGCCGACGAGGCCCGCGCCCTGCGGGTGGCGGCGCGGCTGGACACGGGCACGGTCGGCGTCAACGGGTTCGGTTTCAACACGGCCGCGCCGTTCGCGGGGCGCCGGTCGAGCGGGCTCGGCACGGAACTCGGCCCGGAGGGTTTCGAGGCGTATGTCCAGTACCAGAGCTTCCACCTGGTCGGGTGATGGGATGTCCACTGTGAGCGTCGGCGGCGGCGTCAACGAGGGCGCGGACAGCGCCGAACCGGTCAAGGGCCAGACGGTCACGGGGGTCGACCGGGTCCTCGACATCCTCATCTACCTCGGCGAGGCGGGACGGCCCACGCTCGGCGTCACCGAGATCGCCGACGGGCTCGGGCTGTCCAAGGCGGTCGTCCACCGGAGCCTGACGAGCTGCCGGGCCAAGGGCTTCATCACGTTCCACCCGTCGACCCGCCGGTACAGCCTCGGGCCCCGCATCGTCAGCCTCGCGCTCGGCTACCTCGACCGGATCGACATCCGCGCCGAGGCGCGCCCGGTCCTCACCGAGCTGTCGCGGGCGACCCAGGAGACGACGACGCTGTCCACCCGCTCGGGCTGGCACCGGGTCTACGTCGACCAGGTCACCCCCGACCGCGACGTGAAGATGATGGTGCAGCTCGGCGCCGCGTTCCCGCTGCACGCGGGCGCGTCGTCCAAGGCGTTCCTGGCCTTCCTGGACCCGGCCGAACGCGAGCAGTACCTGGCGTCGCAGCCCATGAGCAAGCTGACCGGCAACACCATCACGCAGCGCCCCACGCTGCGCGAGGAACTGGCGCACATCGCCGAGGTCGGTTACGCGATCTCCTACGGCGAGCGCGACCCGAGCGCGGGCTCGGTGGCCGCGCCGGTGTTCGGCCCCACCGGGACGCCGCTCGCCGTGATCTCGATCGCCGGGCCGCTGGAGCGGTTCCGCGGCGAGGTCGACCGGCTCGCGGACCTGGTGCAGCAGGCCGCCGCCGACCTGACCGCGCAGGTCGGCGGGCAGGTCGGCGGGCAGGTCGGCGGGCAGGGTGCGCAGGCCGGTGCGCAGGCCGACCGGGCGCGGTCGCGGTGATCGCCTCCGTCACCGTCGTCACCGCCGATCTGGACGCCGCCGTCGCGGCCTACGGTGACCCGCGGTTGGAGGGGGGAGTTGGGCCGCTGGACGTGCCCGCTTCCGTCGGCCTCCCGGCGGCGCGCGGCGGTGGGACGGGACGGCGG
>NZ_VCKZ01000155.1 GCF_005889745.1 Actinomadura geliboluensis | reverse complement strand
ATTCGTGGGTGGGTGATAAAGGCGGGGGGTGGAGTTTGGGGTTGGTGCACACTACGGATCGTGGTCGGTCGGTCATAATCCCGGCGTGTCCAGTGCGCCGCCGTTGAATGAGGACTTCCGGCTTGTCGAGGCGCTGCAGGCGCAGCGGCCGGGGGCGGTCGGGCATGTCTACAACGTGTACGGGCCCGAGCTGGTCACGTATGCGGAGGGGCTGCTCGGCGACCATGAGCGGGCCGTGGAGGCCGTCCGGGAGGCGCTGGTCGGGCTGCGAGGTACCGATGTGCCGGACGCGGGGACCTTTCGGGACTGGCTGTACGAAGCGGTGCGCGACCGGTGCCGGAGCGCGCCGAGGCGGAAGCGGGGGCTCGTGGTGATCGGGGGCGCTGCCGCTGCTGTTGCGCTGACCGGTGGGATGCTAGCGCTTTTCGAAGCCACGGGACCGGAGGCGAAGCCCTCTGCGGCACCGCCGGTGGCCATGACCACGCCCGAGTCCCCGACGCCTTCGGCGGCGCCGACGCCGGCGTCCGGGGACGAGGTTAATGAGAAGGACGAGCCGAAGCCCACGAAGAAGGCCGCCGAGCCGAAGCGGACGCGCAAGGTGCCGAGCGGGCCGGGGCGGTTGGCGGTGGACGACTCAGGGTGCCGCGGTGTGCGGGCGGCGGGGGTGCCGGCGCGCTGCTACATCCGGCTGACGGCGGTGGGCGGCACGGTTCGGTGGTCGGTTGCGTCGGTGCGGGACACGGCCGGGCGGGTCAGCGCGGGCGGCGCCGGGACGCTCAGGGCGGGCCGGTCCGCGTCGGTGGCGGTGACCGTGCGGCCGACGGTGCTGTGCTATATCGGCGGGCGCGGCAGCGGGACGGTCTCCTTCGCGCCGGGCGGCACGGCCACCGTGACGTACACGTGCTGGCGGCGCTGAGGCTTATCGGGGTTTAACCCCCCGGGCGGGATGCTCGGGGGATGCGTGTTCTGATCGTCGAGGACGAGCGGGTGCTCGCGGACGCCATCGCCGAGGGGCTGCGCGAGGAGGCCATGGCCGTCGACGTCGTGTACGACGGCGACGACGCGCTGGAGCTCGCGTCCTACACCGAGTACGACGTGGTGGTCCTCGACCGGGACCTGCCGACGGTGCACGGCGACGACGTGTGCCGGGAGCTGGTGGAGCGGCGGAGCCGGGGGCGGATCCTGATGCTGACGGCGGCGGGCGACGTCGGCGACCGGGTGGACGGGCTGACGCTCGGCGCGGACGACTACCTGCCGAAGCCGTTCGTGTTCAGCGAGCTGGTCGCGCGGGTGCGGGCGCTGGCGCGCAGGTCGGGGCCGCCGGTGCCGCCGGTGCTGGAGCGGCGGGGCATCCGGCTCGACCCGCACCGGCGCAGGGTGGCGCGGGACGGCCGGGAGCTGCGGCTGACGAGGAAGGAGTTCGCCGTGCTGGAGGAGCTGATGCGCGCCGAGGGCGGGGTGGTGAGCGCCGAGCGGCTGCTCGAGCGGGCGTGGGACGAGAACATCGACCCGTTCAGCAACATCGTCCGGGTCACGATGGCGACGCTGCGCCGCAAGCTCGGGCAGCCGCCGGTGATCGAGACGGTGACCGGCGCCGGGTACCGGCTGGAGGCGCGGTGAAGCGGCTGAGCGTCCGGACGCGGCTGACGCTGGTGTACGGGTCGCTGTTCCTGGTGACGTCGGCGGTGCTGGTCGCGGTGACCTACCTGCTGACCGTCCGGACGATGGACGACCGGTTCTCCGGGCGCGGCGACCTGGACGCGGACACGGTCGTGCGGCTGCGGTCCGTGGCGCTGGACGGCGATCTCAGTCAGCTGGCGGGGCTGAAGGCGGATGCCGACCGGCAGCTGGCGCAGCAGAAGCGGGACGTACTGGAGCAGCTGCTGCAGAGTTCGCTGGTCACGATGCTGGTGCTCGGCGTCCTCGGGGTGGTGATCGGGTACGTGGTGGCCGGGCGGATGCTGCGCCCGCTGCACCGGGTGACGGCGACGGCGCGGCGGCTGTCGGAGAGCACCATGCACGAGCGGATCGCGCTGGACGGCCCGCAGGACGAGATCAAGGACCTGGCCGACACCTTCGACCGGATGCTGGACCGGCTGAACCGCGCGTTCGACGCGCAGCGCCGGTTCGTCGCGAACGCCTCGCACGAGCTGCGGACGCCGCTGACGATCAACCGGACGGTGCTGGAGGTCGCGATGGCGAGCAGGAGGAACCCGCCGGAGACGAAGGCGCTCGCGGAGGTGCTGCTCGGCAACACCGCCCGCCACGAGCGGCTCATCGAGGGGCTGCTGCTGCTCGCCAAGTCCGAGCGGGAGCCGGCCGTCCGGACGGAGTGCCCGCTGCCGGACGTGGTCCGCAGCGCGCTCGACCAGCTCGGCGACCCGGCGGTGGACGTGGAGGCGAGGCTCGCCCCGGCGGCCGTGTCGGGTGATCCGGTCCTGCTGGAGCGGTGCGCGGTGAACCTGCTGGAGAACGCGGTGAAGTACAACGTGCCGGACGGCCGGGTGTGGGTCCGCACGGGCGCCCGGGGCGGCGCGGCGTTCTTGCAGGTCGTGAACACGGGGCCGGCCGTCCCGGCCTACGAGGTGGCGGCGATCTTCGAGCCGTTCCGGCGGCTGCGCGCCGACCGGACGGGGTCGCGGGACGGCGCGGGCCTCGGCCTGTCGATCGTGCGGGCGGTGGTGCGCGCGCACGGCGGCGCGGTGGAGGCCGAGCCGCGCCCGGACGGCGGGCTGTCGGTCACCGTCCGGCTGCCCGCGGCCGCGGCCATTCCACATGCCCCTCCGGAAGCGGCCGCCCCGGCCGGGCGCTGAGCCAGCGGTGCACGACCTTGCCGGTGGCGTTGCGCGGCAGCTCGGGGATGAAGTGCACGTCGCGGGGCACCGCGTACCGGGCGACCTGGGCGTGCACGTAGTCGCGGACGGCGGCGGCGTCGAGCGTGGCGCCGGGGCGGAGCACGATGTAGGCGGCGAGCCGCTGCCCCCACGCCTCGTCGGGGACGCCGGTCACCGCGGCCTCCTGGACCTCGGGGAGCCGGAGCAGCGCCTCCTCCACGTCGTGGGGGACGATGTTCTCGCCGCCGGACACCACCGTCCCGTCGCCGCGGCCGTCCACGAACAGCAGCCCGCGGTGGTCGATGTGGCCGAGGTCGCCGGTGGCGAGGAGGCCGTCGCGGACCTCCATCGGCTCGCCGCCGGTGTACCCCTCGAACAGCAGCTCGTTGGCGGCGAAGATCTGGCCGCGGGTGGAGCGGCCGAGCCGGCGGCCGTCGTCGCCGAGGATGGCGAGCGCGGTGTTGCGCGGCGGCCGCCCGGCGGTGCGCGGGTCGAGCCGCAGGTCGCGCGGGGTGGCGATGGAGACCCAGGACACCTCGGTGGACCCGTAGACGTTGTAGAGCCGGTCGCCGAAGGCGTCCATGAACCGGGTGGCGAGGTCGCCGGACAGCGCGGCGCCGCTCAGCGCGAAGATCCGCAGCGAGGACGTGTCGTACCGGGCGCGGACCTCCGGGGCGAGCTCCAGGATGCGCTGGCACATGACGGGGACGGCGAACACGGTGGCGTCGCCGTGCGCGGTGATGGCGCGCAGCGTCTGCTCGGGGTCGAAGCGGCGGTGCAGCACGACCGGCGCCCGCAGCGCCCAGGCCATCTGCAGCGCGGCGTAGCCCCAGGTGTGGAACAGCGGCGCCTCGACGATCATCGTCTGCCGGGCGCGCAGCGGGATCCGGGACGTCATGGAGGCGAGCGGCCACAGGCCCGGCCGGGGCGGGCGGCGGGCACCTTTGGGGCGTCCGGTGGTGCCGGAGCTGAGCATGATGGTGCGGCTCTGGATCTGCGGCGGCGCCGCGGCGGCGGTCTCGCCCGCCGGGACGGACCGGACGATCCCGTCCAGGCCGGGCTCGCGGTCGGTCCACAGGACCGTCCGGCGCAGCGCGATGGGCACGTCGGCGAGCAGCGGCGCGAACTCGGTGTCGGCGACGATGAGGGCGGGGCGCAGCTCGCCGAGCACGGCGCGGATCTGGCCGGCGCCGAACCCGGTGTTGAGCAGCACGACCTCGGCGCCGCGCCGGGAGCAGGCGACGAGCGTCTCGACCATCCCGCGATGGTTGCGGCAGAGCACCCCGACGCGCGGGCGGGGGCCGCTCAGCGGGAGCCCGGCGGCGAGCCGCGCGGCGCGCTCGTCGAGCTCGGCGAAGGTGACGGCGCCGTCGTCGTCGATCAGCGCGAGGCGGGACGGGGAGCGGGCGGCGGACGAGGCGACCAGCCCGGCGAGGGTGGTGCCCCAGTGCCGGACGGCGCGCAGCTGCCGGCCGATCCGGCGGGGGCCGCCGGAGAACAGGAGCCCGGTCTTCAGCAGGAGGGCGGCGAGATCGCGGATGTGCCCGATCCGCCGGCGCATCCCCGGCCGGTACGCGGGCCTCGCATGCGTCACCGCGGCCTCCTCCGGCGATTTCACGCCACGCTATCCACCGGTTCACATGCCGGACAAGGCACAGGTGCGAGGCGATCCGGACGTCAGTGGTTACTGACGAGTAGCATTGCGGTGAGGAGCACACCGGACCCATCGCAGGGAGGACGACCCGTGCCTCGCACCGCACGCGACGTCGTGTTCGTCGACGGCGTACGCACACCGTTCGGCAAGGCGGGCCCCAAGGGCCTGTACGCGCAGACCCGCGCCGACGACATGGTCGTCCGCGCGATCCGCGAGCTGCTGCGCCGCAACCCGTCCCTGCCGCCCGAGCGGGTGGACGAGGTCGCCGTCGCCGCCACCACCCAGACCGGCGACCAGGGCCTCACCATCGGGCGGTCCGCCGCCGTGCTGGCCGGGCTGCCGAAGAGCGTCCCCGGCTACGCGATCGACCGGATGTGCGCGGGCGCGATGACGGCCGTGACCACGACCGGCGCCGGGATCGCGTTCGGCTCGTACGACGTCGCCATCGCGGGCGGCGTCGAGCACATGGGACGGCACCCGATGGGCGAGGGCGTCGACCCGAACCCGCGGTTCCTCGCCGAGAAGCTCGTCGACCCGTCCGCCCTGGTCATGGGCTCGACGGCGGAGAACCTGCACGACCGGTTCCCCGGGATCACCAAGGCGCGCGCGGACGCCTACGCCATGCGCAGCCAGCAGAAGGTCGCCGCCGCCTACGCGGCCGGGAAGATCCAGCCGGACCTCGTGCCGACCGCGGTCCGCTCCGCCGAGAAGGGGTGGGGGCTCGCCACCGAGGACGAGCCGCCGCGTCCCGGCACCACGCTGGACGACCTCGCCCAGCTCAAGACCCCGTTCCGGGTGCACGGCAACGTCACGGCCGGGAACGCCGCCGGGCTGAACGACGGCGCCACCGCGTGCCTGCTCGCCGCCGAGGACGTCGCCCGCGAGCTCGGCCTCACGCCGAAGATGCGCCTGGTCGACTTCTCGTTCGCCGGCGTGGAGCCGGAGGTGATGGGCGTCGGGCCAGTCCCCGCGACCGAGAAGCTCCTCGCCCGCAACGCGCTGACCATGGACGACATCGGCCTCATCGAGATCAACGAGGCGTTCGCCGTGCAGGTGCTGGCGTTCCTGGAGCACTTCAAGATCGCCGACGACGACCCGAGGGTGAACCCGTGGGGCGGCGCGATCGCGCTCGGCCACCCGCTCGCCTCGTCCGGCGTCCGGCTGATGAACCAGCTCGCGCGCCTGTTCGAGGAGCGTACGGACGTGCGTTACGGACTGACCACGATGTGTGTGGGCATGGGCATGGGCGGAACCGTCCTCTGGGAGAACGTCAACTGGGGGGACAGCAAGTGAGCACTCTTGGGGAAGTCTTCAGCGACGAAGTCGTGACGCACGCGCACGTACGGGACGTGACGCTGCCCTACGCGGCGGGCACGCTCGCGCTCATCACACTGGACAACGGCTTCGACCACACCAAGCCCAACACGTTCGGCCCCAACGGCCTCGCCGAGCTGAACGCCGCCATCGACGAGATCGCCGGGCGCGACGACATCGCGGCCGTCGGCGTCACCGGCAAGCCGTTCATCTTCGCGGTCGGCGCCGACCTGAAGGGCGTCCCGCTCATCGCGAACCGGGAGGACGCCCGGTCCATCGGCAGGCTCGGCCACGACGTGTTCCGGCGGCTGGGCGAGCTGGACGTCCCGTCGTTCGCCTACTACAACGGCGCGGCGATGGGCGGCGGCGTCGAGATCGGCCTGCACTGCACGTACCGGACGATCTCCGCCGGCGTCCCGGCGTTCGCGCTGCCCGAGGCGTTCCTCGGCCTGGTGCCCGGCTGGGGCGGCACGTACCTGCTGCCGAACCTGATCGGCGCGGAGAAGGCGCTCAAGGTCGTCATCGAGAACCCGCTCGCGCAGAACCGGACGCTGAAGGGCGCCCAGGCGTACGAGCTGGGCATCGCGGACGCCCTCTTCGACTCGGCCGACTTCCTGGAGGAGTCGCTCGCCTGGACGGCCCGCGTCCTCAACGGCGACGTCACCGTCACCCGGCCCGAAGTCGACAAGGGCAAGGCGTGGGACGACGCGGTCGCGATGGCCCGCTGGAACGTGGACGGCAAGCTGCACGGCGCCGCCCCGTCCTACACGTGTGCCCTCGGCCGTCGCCGCCGCCAAGGACCGCACCCGCGACGAGGGCTTCGCCGCCGAGGACGAGGCGCTGGCCGACCTCAACATGAGCGACGAGCTGCGCGCCGGCCTGTACGCGTTCGACCTCACCCAGAAGCGCGCGAAGAGGCCCGCCGGGGCGCCGGACAAGGCCCTCGCCCGCCCGGTCACCAAGGTCGGCGTCGTCGGCGCGGGCCTGATGGCCTCGCAGCTCGCGCTGCTGTTCGCGCGCCGCCTGGAGGTGCCGGTCGTGCTGACCGACCTCGACCAGGAGCGCGTGGACAAGGGCGTCGGCTACGCGCACGGCGAGATCGACAAGCTGCTCGGCAAGGGCCGCGTCACCCCCGACAAGGCGAACCGCCTCAAGGCGCTCATCACCGGCTCGCTGACCAAGGACGCGTTCGCCGACGCCGACTTCGTCATCGAGGCCGTGTTCGAGGAGATGTCGGTCAAGCAGAAGGTGTTCGCCGAGGTCGAGGAGTACGTCTCCCCCGAGTGCGTCCTCGCGACCAACACCTCCTCGCTGTCGGTCACCGAGATGGCGTCCGGGCTGGCGCACCCCGAGCGGGTCGTCGGCTTCCACTTCTTCAACCCGGTCGCGGTGCTGCCGCTGCTGGAGATCGTCCGGGGCGAGCGGACCGGCGACGCCGCGCTCGCCACCGCGTTCGCCACCGGCAAGGCGCTGAAGAAGTCGTGCGTGCTGGTCCAGGACGCCCCGGCGTTCGTGGTCAACCGCGTCCTGCTGCGGCTGCTCGCCGAGATCGTCAAGGCGGTGGACGAGGGCACGCCGATCGAGGTCGCCGAGCGCGCCGCGGCGCCGCTCGGGCTGCCGATGCCGCCGTTCGTGCTGATGGGGCTGGTCGGCCCGGCGATCGCGCTGCACGTCAACGAGACCCTGCACGGCGCGTTCCCGGACCGGTTCCCGCTGTCGGGCAACCTCGCGGCGATGGTCGCGGCCGGCAAGTCCGGCGTGTACCGGCCGGACTTCTCCCTCGACCCCGAGGTCGTGGAGATCTTCGCGGGCGGGACGAGCCCGTCCACCGAGGAGCAGGTGCTCGACCGGGCGCTGGCCGCGCTCGCCGACGAGATCCGCGTCATGCTGGACGAGGGCGTCGTCGCGGCCCCGCAGGACATCGACCTGTGCATGATCCTCGGCGCCGGCTGGCCGTTCCACCTCGGCGGCATCACCCCGTACCTGGACCGGTCGGGCGTCGCCGAGCGGGTGACCGGCCGCCGGTTCCTGGAGCCGGGGGTCGCCTCGCTGCCCGCCTGACCCGGCCGCGGCCCGCACCCGCCGCACCCGAGGGAAGAGGCGTTCCGAGCCGCGTTCGGAACGCCTCTTTTCCGGCATTTCCGCACGTCACGGGCGTGCTCGCGTTTCGGCTGATCATAACCCGCGCACATATGGGCATACGGCCAACGGCCGCACCGGACGCCCGTGCCGGACGGCGCGGCCGCGACGAGCACGAGGCGAGGCGGAGGGTGCCGAGGATGAACCTGCTGCGCACGAAGTCGGTCGAGCAGTCGATCCGGGACACCGAGGAGCCCGCGCACCGGCTCCGGCGGGCCCTGTCGGCGCTCGACCTCACCGTCTTCGGCGTCGGCGTGATCATCGGGACCGGCATCTTCGTGCTGACCGGGCAGGTCGCCCGGGACAAGGCCGGCCCGGCGGTCGCGCTGTCGTTCATCCTCGCCGCGGTCGTGTGCGGGCTCGCGGCGCTCTGCTACGCCGAGTTCGCCTCCACCGTCCCGGTCGCGGGCTCCGCCTACACCTTCTCCTACGCCACCATCGGGGAGTTCCCCGCCTGGATCATCGGCTGGGACCTCATCCTGGAGATGGCGCTCGGCGCGGCGGTGGTGTCGGTCGGCTGGTCCGGCTACTTCGCCTCGCTGCTGGACGACATGGGCGTCACGATCCCCGCGTCGCTCGCCGCCCCGCCGGGCGAGGGCGGCACGGTGAACGTCCCCGCCATCGCCCTCGTGGCCGTGGTGACCGTGCTGCTCGTCGCCGGCATCAAGATCTCCTCGCGGGTGAACGCGGTGGTCGTCGCGGTCAAGGTGTCGATCGTGCTGCTGGTCATCTTCGCCGGGCTGTTCTTCGTCAAGCGCTCCAACTACGAGCCCTTCATCCCCCCGTCCAAGCCGACGCCGGAGGGGAGCGGCCTCACCGCGCCGCTGATGCAGGTGCTGTTCGGCTTCACGCCGAGCAGCTTCGGCTGGCTCGGCATCTTCGCCGCCATCGCGATCGTCTTCTTCGCCTACATCGGCTTCGACATCGTCGCCACCGCCGCCGAGGAGGCCCGCCACCCGCAGCGGGACGTCCCCATCGGGCTCATCGGGTCCCTCGTCATCACCGCGGTCCTGTACGCCGCCGTGTCGATCGTCGTCGCCGGCATGCAGCACTACAGCGAGCTGAGCACCGCCGCGCCGCTCGCCGACGCGTTCAAGTCCGTCGGGCACCCGGTGTTCGCCACCATCATCGACGTCGGCGCCGTCATCGGCCTCACCAGCGTCGTGCTGATCCTGCTGCTCGGGCAGAGCCGCATCTTCTTCGCGATGGGACGGGACGGCCTCACGCCGCCGTGGCTCTCCGCCGTCCACCCGCGGTTCGGCACCCCCTACCGCTCGACGATCATGATGGGGGCCGTCGTCGCGGTGCTCGCCGGGTTCATCCCGCTCGCCAAGCTCGCCGAGCTGGTCAACATCGGCACCCTGTTCGCGTTCCTCATCGTCTCGGTCGCCGTGGTGGTGCTGCGCCGCACCCGCCCCGACCTGCCCCGCGCCTTCCGCACGCCGTG
This sequence comes from Actinomadura geliboluensis, assembly GCF_005889745.1. Classification (GTDB taxonomy): domain Bacteria; phylum Actinomycetota; class Actinomycetes; order Streptosporangiales; family Streptosporangiaceae; genus Spirillospora; species Spirillospora geliboluensis. The sequence continues at coordinate 9,416 of NZ_VCKZ01000155.1, read as the reverse complement.
GGTCCCGCTCGTCCCGATCCTGTCGGTGCTCGGCTGCCTGTTCGTGATGATCAACCTGCCGGTGGACACGTGGCTGCGGTTCCTCGCCTGGATGGTGATCGGCGTCGTCCTCTACGGGCTCTACGGGTACCGGCACAGCCGGGTCGGCCGCGCGGAGGAAATCTCCGCCAAGTCCTGAGAAGCCGCCGCGTTCCGCCCTACGATCTTGGGGACCGGCGACCCGCGACCCCCGCACGGACGGTGACGGCACATGGCAGGCGAGCTCTCGGACCGGATCGACTCCACCCGGCCGCACTCGGCCCGGGTCTGGGACCACTGGCTCGGCGGCAAGGACAACTACGAGGTCGACCGCGAGCTCGGCGATCAGATCGCCGCCGCGAACCCGCACGTCGTCGCGATGGTCCGCGCCGACCGCACGTTCATGCGGCGCTCGGTGACCTTCCTCGCCGAGCAGGGCGTCGACCAGTTCCTCGACATCGGCACCGGGCTGCCGACGGAGCCGAACGTCCACCAGGTCGCGCAGGCGGTGCTGCCCGGCGCCCGCGTCGTCTACGCCGACAACGACCCGGTCGTCCTCGCGCACGCCCGCGCGCTGCTGAGCTCCGGCCCGAACGGCGCCACCGCCTACCTGGACGCCGACCTCCGCGAGCCCGGCCGGATCCTCGCCGACGCGGCCGCCACCCTCGACCTCGGCCGCCCGGTCGCCATCACGCTGATGAGCCTCATGCACTTCGTCACCGACGCCGGCGACGCCCGCGCGATCCTGTGGCGGCTGCTCGACGCCGTCCCGTCCGGGAGCTGGCTGGCCTTCACCCACGCCACCGCCGAACTCGGCGGCCCGCGGGTGCGGGAGGCGTTCCGGATGTGGAACGAGAACGCCGTCCAGAAGGCGCGCCCCCGCGACCGCGACGAGGTCCTGGCGCTGATCGACGGCCTCGACCTCGTCGAGCCGGGGCTCGTCTCACCGCCGCAATGGCGGCCGGACGGGGACGGCACCGGCGAACCGCGCGAAGTGCCCATGTGGGCGGGGGTCGCGCGCAAACCGTGACGCGCCGGGCCCGTGACGGGGGTCACGGTGTCATTTCGCCCGCCGGGTAGGCACAATGACGGCCATGGCTTCTCCAGTGCTCGTCGCGGTGATCGGATCCGGCCCGGCGGGGATCTACGCCGCCGAGGCCCTCGTCAAGCAGGCCGACGGGGACGTCCGGGTGGACGTGTTCGACCGGCTGCCGACCCCGTACGGCCTGGTCCGCTACGGCGTCGCGCCCGACCACACGTCGATCAAGTCGATCGCCAAGTACCTGCAGCGGGTCCTGGAGAACCCGGCCGTCCGGTTCTTCGGCTGCGTCGAGCTGGGCCGCGACATCACCCGCGCCGACCTGCTCGGCTGCTACGACGCCGTCGTCTACGCGACCGGCGCCATGGTCGACCGGCACATGCGGATCCCCGGCGAGGACCTGCCCGGCAGCATCGCCGCCACCGACTTCGTCAACTGGTACTGCGGGCACCCCGACGCCGCCGACCACGAGTTCGACCTGTCGGTGGAGGAGGTCGCGGTGGTCGGCGTCGGCAACGTCGCCGTCGACGTCGTCCGCATCCTCGCCAAGACCGCCGAGGAGCTGCGCGACACCGACGTCCCCGAGCAGGTCATCGAGGCGCTGTCGCGCAGCCGGGTCAAGAGGATCCACATGATCGGGCGGCGCGGGCCCGCGCAGGCGAAGTTCACCACCAAGGAGGCCCGCGAGCTGGGCGAGCTGCCGCACGCGAGCATCCACGTCCGCCCCGAGGACATGGAGCTCGACCCGGCGAGCGCCGAGCTGGCCGCGAGCGACCGCAAGACCGGCGGCAACGTCAAGGTCCTCAACGGCTGGACGGGCGAGCCCGCCCCCGGCCGCGCCCGCCACATCGACGTCCGGTTCTGGCGCGCGCCCGCCGAGATCATCGGCACCGGCCGCGTCGAGGGCCTGAAGCTGGAGCGGACCCGGCTGGACGAGTCGGGCCGCGTCACCGGCACCGGCGAGTACGAGACGCTGCCGGTCGGCCTGGTGCTGCGGTCGGTCGGCTACCAGAGCGTCCCGCTCACCGGCGTCCCGTTCGACGAGCGCTCCCACGTCGTCCCGAACGACGGCGGCCGGATCCTCGGCCCGGACGGCGCGCCGGTCCCCCGCGAGTACGTCGCCGGCTGGATCAAGCGCGGGCCGTCCGGGGTCGTCGGCACCAACAAGTCCGACGCCGCCGAGACCGTCCGCAACCTGCTCGCCGACCTCGCCGGCACCGAGCCGGAGCGCAAGCACACCATCGAGGAGCTACTGGAGTCGCGGGGGCTGCCCGTCGTCACCTACGCCGACTGGCTGAAGCTCGACGCCGCCGAGATCGCGCTCGCGCGCAGCCTCGACCGCGGCGAACGGGTCAAGCTGGCCCGCTGGGAGGCGATGACGTCGGCGTGCCGCGGCGGCGACTGACCGCCCGCCGCATCCGGCCGCGCCGCGAATTCCCGCCGGGAAAGTAGTGACGGGCATGTGACCCGGGCGCTACGGTGCGGCGTGTGACCGGCGGTCCAGAACTGTACGGGTTCCCCCCACCCGAGACGGTCCCCGACCTCAGGTGGCTGGGCCCCGACTACGTGTCCGTACTCGTGTACGACCTGACACAGGGACTCCTGCGCCAGGACCCGCGCACGTCCGTCATGGGCGTGCGCTGCGAGGGCGAGCCCCGGCTCGCGCCCTCGGTCGACCCCGCCGGCGTGATCCGCGCGCACGACGCCTGCTTCCCGCTGCAGGTGTTCGTCCAGGACGGGGCCGGGCGCCCGTGGCGGCTGCGCGGGCGATGGACGTACTCGGGACGCGAACTCGGCACGTCCGCCGCGTCCATCACCCACTTCTGGCAGCTGCTGTCGGCCGACGGGGTCTAGCGCCCGCCGGTCAGGGCTTCTCCTTCGACCCCTCGGACGCGGACGCCCCGGACGCCTCCGACGCCTCGGCGGTCTCGGCCTCCGTGGAGGTGATGCGGGCCACCGACTCGGTGATGTCGCGGGCGAGCGCCTGCGGCGTCAGGCCGATGTCGGCGAGGATCTCGCCGCGCGAGGCGTGGTCGAGGAACTCCTGCGGGATGCCGAACGTGCGGATCGGGACGTCGGCCTCGGCGTCGCGCAGCAGCCGGGCGACGGCGTCGCCGACGGCGCCGGTGCGGCCGTTGTCCTCGGCGACGGCGACGAGCGCGTGGTCGCGGGCGAGGTCGAGCAGCGCCGGGTCGAGCGGCTTCACCCAGCGCGGGTCGACCACGGTGACGCCGATGCCCTGCGCGGCGATCAGCGCGGCGGCCTCCACCGCGGGCGTCGCCATCGAGCCCGCCGCGACCAGCAGGACGCGGGTGCCGTTGGAGCCGTCGTGGCGGGCCAGCACGTCCATCCCGCCGGCCGTGCCGATCGCCTCGATGTCGGCCGCCGCCGGGCCCTTGGGGTAGCGGATCGCGGTCGGCCCGTCGGACACGGCGACGCACTCGCGCAGCAGCTCGCGCAGCCGCGCCCCGTCGCGCGGGACGGCGACGCGCAGGCCCGGCACGATCTGCAGGATCGACATGTCCCACATGCCGTTGTGGCTGGCGCCGTCGTCGCCGGTCACACCGGAGCGGTCCAACGCGAACGTGACCGGCTGCTTGTGCAGCGCCGCGTCCATCAGGACCTGGTCGAACGCGCGGTTCAGGAACGTCGCGTACACCGCCACGACCGGGTGGAGACCGCCCATGGCGAGACCGGTGGCGGAGGTGACGGCGTGCTGCTCGGCGATGCCGACGTCGAAGACGCGGTCGGGGAACGCCTCGGCGAACGGCGCGAGCCCGGTCGGGTGGAGCATCGCGGCGGTGACGCCGACGACGTCGCGGCGCTCCCGGCCGATCGCGACCATCTCCTCGCCGAAGATCTTCGTCCAGGCGGGGCCGCTCTTCTTGGTGACGAACTTGCCGGTGGCGGGGTCGAACGCGCCGCCGCCGTGCATGCAGTCCTCGGTGTCGTTCTCGGCGGGTGCGTAGCCGCGGCCCTTGGTGGTGATGCAGTGCACGATGACCGGGCGGCCGAACCCGCGGGCGCGGCGCAGGGCGCGCTCGACGGCGTCCTCGTCGTGGCCGTCGATCGGGCCGACGTACTTCATGCCGAGGTCCTCGAACATGGCCTGCGGCTGCAGGACGTCCTTGAGGCCCTTCTTGATGCCGTGCAGCGCCTCGTAGGCGACGGTGCCGACGACGGGCGCGCGCGGCACCGTCTTCTTGATGAGGTCGAGGGCGTTCTCGTAGCCCTGGGTGACGCGCAGGTCGGCGAGGTGGGACGCGAGGCCGCCGATGGTCGGCGAGTAGGACCGGCCGTTGTCGTTGACGACGATGATGACCGGGCGGTCGACGCCGGCGGCGATGTTGTTGAGCGCCTCCCAGCACATGCCGCCGGTCAGCGCGCCGTCACCGACGACCGCGACCACGGCGCGGTCGTCCTCGCCGCGCAGCTGGAACGCCTTGGCGAACCCGTCGGCGTACGACAGGGCCGTGGAGGCGTGCGAGTTCTCGATGACGTCGTGCTCGGACTCGGCCCGGCTCGGGTAGCCGGACAGGCCGCCGCGCTTGCGCAGCAGCTCGAAGTCGTGCCGCCCGGTGAGCATCTTGTGCACGTAGGACTGGTGCCCCGTGTCGAAGAGGATCTTGTCGTGCGGCGAGTCGAAGACGCGGTGCAGCGCGATCGTCAGCTCGACCGCGCCCAGGTTGGGCCCCAGGTGCCCGCCGGTCTTGGAGACCGCCTGGACGAGGAACTCGCGGATCTCCTCCGCGAGCCGAGGCAGCTGACCGGCGTCCAGTCGTTTGAGGTCGTCGGGACCTGTGATCGACTCCAGCAGGCTCACTCGTTTCAACTCCTCCGTCGGGGATCGGGTCTCCCCTCGCTCGGGCCGTTCCGAGTTTAATCCCGGTTCGCCCGCGACGCGCCGCGCCCCGCCCGCGCGGCGGGTGCGAAAAGACTGACCCCCGCGGCAGGGATGGGGTAGGAGTAGAGCATGGCCGTCGAAGAGATCGTGCTGCTCAACGCGGATGACGAAGCCGTCGGAACCGCTCCGAAGAGCTCCAGTCACCACGAGAACACGCCCTACCATCTGGCTTTCTCCTGCTATGTGGTGGATACGGAAGGTCGTGTCCTGATCACTCAGCGCGCCCTGGACAAGCGCACCTTCCCCGGTGTCTGGACGGGCAGCTGCTGCGGCCATCCCGGCCCCGGCGAGAAGCTGCGCGACGCCGTGCTGCGGCGGCTGCGCGACGAGCTCGGCATGCCGGAGGCGGCGCTGACGTCCGTGCTGCCGCGGTTCCAGTACCGGGCCGTCGCCGCGGACGGGACCGTCGAGCACGAGCGGTGCCCCGTCGTGCGCGCCGTCGTCGCGGCGGGCGGGCCGCTGCGGCGCAACCCCGACGAGGTCGAGTCGGCCGAGTGGTGGACGTGGCAGCAGTGCCTCGACCTCGCCGGGCGCCCCGAGTCCTCGCCCTGGTACCGGCTGCAGCTCGCCGAGCTGGCGCCGCTCGGCGCCCCGCTCGACTGGCCCGACGCGGGGCCGGCCGACCTGCCGCCGGCCCTTCCCTGGTAGGCCGTCCGGCGGCCCGCCGGGCGGTCCGCGGCGCCCGTTCTCACCGCGCATCACCTCTTGATCACTTTTCCGTCCCACGTGTTGACCCGTGCGACGTCCGAACGGACGCTGGCCTCCCCGGGGTAACCGAAGGGACGGACGATGCGAGTACGTGCTTTCCGGAGCCGCTGGACGGTGTTCGCGGCCGTGGCGATGACCGGTGCCCTCGCCATGTCGGGCTGCGGCGGCGACGACGGCGGCGGATCGAAGAACGACAAGTCCGAGGTCGAGGTCTTCTCCTGGTGGACCGGTCCAGGCGAGGCCGACGGGCTGCAGGCCATGCAGGCCGACTTCGAGAAGAGGAATCCCGGTACCAAGTTCGTCAACGCGGCCATCGCCGGCGGGTCGGGCACGCAGGCCAAGGCCGTCCTGGCGAGCCGGCTGCAGAACCGCAAGCCGCCAGACTCCTTCCAGGGCCACGCGGGCGCGGAGCTGCTCGACTACATCAAGGCCGGGCAGATCGAGCCGCTGGACGACTTCTACCAGCAGAACAACCTGAAGTCGGTGTACCCGAAGCAGCTCCTCGACCAGATCACCTACAAGGGGCACATCTACTCGGTGCCGGTGAACATCCACCGGTCCAACGTGCTCTGGTACAACCCCGACATCCTGAAGGACGCCGGGGTGGCCGGCCCGCCGACGTCGATCCCCGAGTTCATCACCGCGCTGAAGGCCGTCAAGGACAAGACGAAGAAGGTGCCGCTGTCGCTTGGCGCGCAGTGGACGGCCGACCACCTGCTGGAGAACGTCCTGCTCGGCAGCCTCGGCACCGACGCCTACAACGCGCTGTGGCAGCCGGGCGCGGACTGGGGCACCCCGGCGGTCGCCAAGGCGCTGAACGAGTTCGGCGAGATCATGAAGTACACGACGCTGGAGGCCGCGTCCACCGACTGGCAGGGCGCCGCGAAGGCCGTCGTGGACGACAAGGCCGCGTTCAACATCATGGGCGACTGGGCGTACGGGTACTTCGTCGGCGCCGCGCCGAACGGGCTCGGCAAGAAGCTCGACACCGACTTCAAGTTCGCGGCGGCGCCGGGCACCGAGGGCACCTACATGTGGCTGTCGGACAGCTTCACCCTGCCCAAGGGCGCGCCGCACCGCGCGGGCGCGGAGGCGTGGCTGAAGGAGGTGTCCAGCAAGGAGGGGCAGGACCTCTTCAACCCGAAGAAGGGCTCCATCCCCGCCCGTAAGGACGCCGACAAGAGCCTCTACACCGGCTACCTGCAGACGGCGTTCGAGGAGTGGAACAACCCGCAGACCAAGCTCGCGGGCTCGTTCTGGCACGGCGTGAACGCCAACAACAAGTGGCACACCGACATCGACACCGCGATCGGCCTGTTCCTGCAGAACCGGGACGTGGCCAAGCTCCAGCAGGGGCTGGTGAGCGCGGCCAAGAACAGCGGACAGTGACCGCCTCGGAAGAGGGCCTGAAAGCAGCGGACCCCGGTCGCCGGGACGCGTCTGAGGAGCATCGCTCGTCGTTCCTCAGGCGCGCCCGCCGATGGCTGCCGGGGCTGCTGCTGGTCTCGCCGTCCATCGTCGCGATCGGCCTGTTCGTCTACGGGCTGCTGTTCTGGAACACCCGGGTCGCGCTGAGCGGCAAGCACGACGAGGTGTCCGAGTACGGGTTCGACAAGGGAAAGAACTTCGTCGACCTGTGGGACCAGCCGAGCTGGCCCGGCGCGGTGAAGCACGCGCTGCTGTTCACGGCCGTGTTCGTCGTCGGCGCCCTGCTGCTCGGCGCGTTCCTGGCGTTCCTCATGGACAAGGGCATCCGCGCGGAGGCGGGCTTCCGCGTGGTGTACCTGTTCCCGATGGCGGTGTCGTTCATCGCGAGCGGCGTCGTGTGGCGGTGGCTGATGAACCCGGCGCCGCCCGAGCGCGCCGTCGGCTTCAACCAGCTGTTCGACAAGCTGCATCTCGGGTTCCTGGCGAACGACTGGTGGCAGGACCCGGACTGGGGCATGGCGGCGATGGCCCTCCCCGCCGTCTGGCAGATGTCCGGGTACGTCATGGCGCTGTACCTGGCCGGGTTCCGCAGCGTCCCGGAGGATCTGCGGGAGGCGGCGCGGGTGGACGGCGCGTCCGAGTGGAAGGTGTACCGGTACGTGGTGTTCCCGCAGCTCCGCCCGGTGACGCTGTCCGCGCTGATCATCCTCGGGCACATCTCGCTGAAGGTGTTCGACCTGATCATGGCGATCGCGGGCAAGCAGATCATCACCTACGTGCCGGCGATCGCCACCTACGTGGAGATCTTCGACCGGCACGACCCGGCCAACGGCGCCACCATCGCCACCTACATGCTGGTCGCGGTCGCGGTGCTGGTGATCCCGTACCTGGTCTGGTCGGTGCGCTCGGAGCGGACCCGATGACCGCCGTGGGCGCGCCGGGCCGCCGCTCGTCCGGGGCAGTGCAGGCGGTGAAGCTGGCCGTCCTGCTGGCGTTCGTGCTGCTGTTCCTCATCCCGGTCTACGTGCTGGTGGTCACGAGCTTCAAGCCGCTGGACGAGGCCGACCCGAGCAGCGCGTGGAGCCTGCCGAGCCACTGGAGCACCTCCGGCTGGGGCGCGGCCTGGGACGCGCTGAGGCCCGGCCTGGAGAACAGCGTCAAGATCGCCGTGACCGGTTCGCTGATCTCGGCGGTGCTGGGCTCGCTGAACGGCTACGTGCTGTCCAAGTGGCGGTTCCCGGGCGCGGACGTCGTGTTCACGCTGTTCCTGTTCGGCATGTTCATCCCCTACCAGGCGGTCATGATCCCGCTGGCGGGCCTGCTGACGGACATGGAGCTGGCGGGCACGATCCGCGGGCTCGTCCTCGCGCACGTCGTGTACGGCATCCCGATCTGCACGCTCATCTTCCGGAACTACTACGTCACGATCCCGGACGAGCTGATCGAGGCGTCCCGCGTGGACGGCGCCGGCATGCTGCGCACGTACTGGTCGGTGGTGCTCCCGGTGTCGGCGCCCGCGTTCGCGGTGACGCTGATCTGGCAGTTCACCTCGATGTGGAACGACTTCCTGTTCGCGGTGTTCCTCGGCGCCCCCGACAGCTGGCCGGTCACGGTGATGCTGAACAACACCGCGGGCTCGGGCGCGGTCGCCGTCCAGTACAACCAGCAGATGGCCTCGGCGCTGCTGGCGTCGCTGCCGACCCTGCTGGTGTATCTGCTGCTCGGACGGTTCTTCATGCGGGGCCTCATGGCGGGCGCGCTCAAGGGGTGACGAACGCGTCAACCCAACACCCGTCTCAAGCGTCACATGGGTGATCGAAGGAGATCCGCATGGGAACCCAACGGCCCGGCAGCCGTCCCGTGACGGACATCAACCCTTTCGACCGCTCCGTTGGCAATTCAGCCGAGATGCGCCTAGCCTCTCGGGCATCGTCGCGCGGCATACCGGCGTCCCGCCGGAGCCCCGTCGATCCCGGGTCGACGGAGACCGGGCGAGTGTGATGGAGGTGGCCGCGTGCAGGCGATGAGTGTTCAGCAGCCCTGGGCGTTCGCGATCGCGCGTGGCGGCAAGTCCGTCTCGAACCAGAGCCTGCCGACCGCCTACCGCGGCCCGCTCCTCATCCACGCCTCCATGCGCGTCGACCTGAAGGCGTGCGACTCGCCGCTCGTCCAGGCCGCCGGCTGGGACCCGCGCGACCCGCTCGCCACCATCGGCGCCGTCATCGCCGTCGCCGACCTCGACGACGTCTGCTCGGCGGCGGCCCGCGGCGGCGCCTGCGACTGCGGCCCCTGGGCGGAGCGCGGCCACCACCACTGGCA
>NZ_VCKZ01000660.1 GCF_005889745.1 Actinomadura geliboluensis | reverse complement strand
ATGGCGGAGGGCGTCCGCGCCGCCGGCGAACCCGACCTCTACCTCTTCACCGACGCCGACATCGCCTACGCGCCCGGCACCCTGCGGCGGCTCGTCCGCGCGGCCGCCGGGGAGCGGCGCGACCTCGTCTCCCAGATGGCGACGCTGAGCGTCCGCACCCGCTGGGAACGGGTGATCGTGCCCGCGTTCGTGTACTTCTTCGCGCAGCTCTACCCGTTCCGCCGCGTCACCCGCGACGGGGCCCGCACCGCCGCCGCGGCCGGCGGCTGCATGCTCGTCCGGCGCGACGTCCTGGAGAAGGCGGGCGGCGTCGCGGCGATCCGCGGCGCGCTGATCGACGACGTCGCGATGGGACGCCTCGTCAAGCGCGCCGGCGGGCGCTGCCGCCTCGACCTGAGCCGGGACGTGGTCAGCCGCCGCCCCTACCCGCGCCTCGCCGACCTGTGGATGATGATCGCCCGCAGCGCCTACCACCAGCTGCGCTACTCGCCCGCGCTGCTGGCGGGCACCGTCCTCGGCCTGCTGCTGCTCTATGCCGTCCCGCCCGCCGCGACCATTACCGGGGCCGTCGCCGCTGACAGCACGGCGCTGGCCGCGGGCGCCGTCGCCTGGGCGCTCATGACCCTCACCTACGTGCCGATGCTCCGCTTCTACGGCCTGTCGCCGTTGCGCGCCCTCGGGCTGCCGCTCGTCGCGCTCATGTACGCCGCCATGACGGTCGATTCCGCGCGCCGCCACCGCGCCGGCAGGGGCGGCGCGTGGAAGGGGCGCACGGTCCGCGCGCCGCTGCGGGACTGAGGCCGCCGCTTTTGTCGCCGCACGACAAAACCGGCGGCGCCGATGTGTTCCGGACTTCATTGGAGTAAGTGTCCAATTACGTTACGGTCGGGTGGCCGTCACGCCGACGGCAGGCGAAGACGAAGGGTTACCCGCCATGTCCATCACCGTCCGCCGGGTGCTGCGCACCGTGGCGGCGTCCTGCGTCGCGCTCGCCATGGCGGCGACCGCCCTGCAGGGCACGGCCGCCGCAGCACCGCAGGACAGCAGCCCCCCGGCCGAGGATCCGTTCTACACGCCGCCCGCACCGCTCCCGGCGGGCGCTCCCGGCGACGTCATCAGGTCGCGCCCCGCAGTGTTCAGCATGGACCCGATCGGCCGTTCGCCGTACGAGGGCGTCACGTCGTGGCAGGTGCTGTACCGGTCGGAGACGGTGCAGGGCGCGCCGACCGCCGTGTCCGGGATGGTGCTCGTCCCGACCAAGGCGTGGACGGGCCCGGGCAAGCGCCCGCTCGTCTCCTACGCCGTCGGGACGCGCGGCCTCGGCGACGCGTGCGCCCCGTCCTACACCCTCACCCAGGGCATGGACTACGAGATGTTCTTCGTCGCGGACGCGCTCAGCCGCGGCTGGGCCGTCGCCGTCACCGACATGGAGGGCCTCGGCACGCCCGGCCAGCACACCTACGAGGTGGGCGGCTCCCAGGGCAAGGCCGTGCTGAACATGGCGCGGGCCGCGCAGCGCCTCCCGGACGCCGGCCTCGACGGCTCGCCGGTCGGCCTGTGGGGCTACTCGCAGGGCGGGACGTCCTCGGGCTGGGCGGCGCAGCTGGCCGACAGCTACGCGCCTGAGCTGGACATCAAGGGCGCGTTCGCGGGCGGCGTCCCCGCCGACCTGCTGGCGGTCGCCAAGGGCCTGGACGGCTCCCCGTTCGTCGGCCTGATGTTCATGGCGGCGGTCGGCTACGACACCGCCTACCCCGAGCTGGACCTGGAGAAGTACCTCAACGACGCCGGCCGCGAGCTGCTGAAGAAGGCCGAGAGTCTCTGCCTGGTCAGCGTCGACGGCATCGGCACCCTCGCCGGGACGCTGTTCAAGAAGATCAGCGACTACACCACCAGCGACCCGCTGGCCACGCCCGAGTGGCGGCAGCGGCTGGACGAGAACAAGCTCGGCTCCGCCGCCCCGTCCGTCCCGGTCTTCCAGACGCAGGCCGTCTACGACGAGATCATCCCGTTCGCGCAGGCCGACACCCTGCACAAGGCGTGGTGCGCGAAGGGCGCGAACCTGACCTGGAAGAGCTACACGTTCGCCGAGCACGCGACCGGCATGCTCTGGAGCGAGCCCGACGCGATGGCGTTCCTGTCCGACCGGTTCGCGGGCAAGCCCGTCACCGGCAACTGCGCCGCCTGATTCCGATCGCCGGGAACTCCATGGGGCCGTCCCGTCCTCGCAGAGGGCAGGATGGCCCCATGGACTTGGTGGAGTTCCTCCGCGCCCGGCTGGCCCGGGACGAGCAGATCGCCCGCGACTGCGCGTCCGCCCCCTGGAAGGCCACGCCCTCCGGGACCGTCGACACCGACGCGGACGACCCCGCCTTCGTCGCCAAGGCCGAGAACGACGCCTACGCCGAGCACATCGCCCGCCACCACCCGGCCCGGACGCTCGCCGAGGTCGCCGCCAGGCGCCGGATCGTCGACGACTACGAGAAGAACGCCTGGATCCTCGGGCAGGGCCATCGCACGTCCGAGTCGGAGGCGGCGCAGGCCGTCCGCGAATCGGTGCTGCGCCTGCTGGCCCTCCCGTACGCCACGCACCCCGCCTACCAGGAGGAATGGCGCCCCGGAGCGGCCTAGGCGGCGGTGATCAGCGCCGGGTGCTCGGGGTCGTCCACCTTCAGGACGACGTCCGCGGTGCGCACCGGAGCCACCTCCGCGTCGTAGCGCGCGTAGGCGGGCAGCGTCCACATCCGGTCATCCGGCGTG
>NZ_VCKZ01000154.1 GCF_005889745.1 Actinomadura geliboluensis | reverse complement strand
CCCCGCCCCTCCCTCGTCCGCCGGGCCGGCCGCGCGCTGACCCCGCTGCTGTGGCTCGGCCCGGCGCTCGTCCTCATCACGGTCGTCGTGCTCTGGCCGGTGATCGAGATGGTCCGGACGTCGCTGCAGAAGATCAGCTCGTCCGGCGTCACGCTCGGCTACCGGGGCGGCGCCAACTACACCGACCTGTTCGGCGAGGACGACCTCGTCCCCGTCGTGCTGCGGACGCTGCTGTGGGTCGGCGGCATCGTGATCGTCACGATGGTGCTGTCCCTCGCGCTCGGCCAGCTGCTGAACGCCCGCTTCCCCGGCCGCCGCGTCGTCCGCTGGGCCGTCATCGTCCCGTGGGCGGCGTCGGTGCTGATGACGGCGCTGATCTGGAAGTGGATGCTGGACAACTACTCCGGCATCGTCAACCGCGTCCTGCTCGACCTGCACCTGATCGACGAGCCGGTGAACTGGCTGGCCCACCCCACCCAGGCGATGTTCTGGATGATGTGGGTCGCGGTGTTCGTGTCGCTGCCGTTCACGTCCTTCGTCATCCTCGCCGGCCTGCAGACGATCCCCGGCGACGTGTACGAGGCCGCCCGCGTCGACGGCGCCGGCCACGTCCGCACCTACTTCGGCATCACCCTCCCCCTCCTGCGCCCGGCCATCCTCATCGCCTCGATCATCAACGTGATCAACGTGTTCAACAGCTTCCCGATCATCTGGGCGATGACCGGCGGCGGGCCCGGCCACAAGACCGACACCACCACCACGTACATGTACAAACTCGCGTTCTACGACCAGAACGTCGGCGAGTCCGGCGCGATGGCGGTCGTCAACTTCGTCCTGATCCTGGTGATGGTGCTGCTGTACCTGCGGGCCGCCCGCTGGCGTGAGGAGGTCCGATGACCGGCCGCTCGGCACCCGAGGGGGCGACCCCCCGGCGAACGCGAAAGATCGTCCTCGCCGGGATCGGCTGGCTGGTGGCGCTGGCCTTCCTGCTGCCCTACCTGCAGATGTTCTTCACCGCGCTCAAGCCCGAGCGCGAGCTGACGGAATCCCCCGGCACCTACCTGCCGTCCCAGTGGACGTGGTCGAACTTCGTCGACGTCTGGTCGGCGGCCCCCGTCTGGACGTACCTGCGGGTCTCCCTCACCGTGGCGGCCGCCGCCACCCTGGTGACCCTGGCCTGCGCCCTGCCCGCCGCCTACTACACGGCCCGGAACCGCTTCCGGGGCCGCGGCGCGTTCCTGCTGCTCGTCCTGGTCACGCAGATGTTCGCGCCGACCGCACTCGTCATCGGCATCTACCGGGAAATGGTCGCGCTGAACCTGACCGACACCCTGATGTCGCTCATCCTGGTGAACGCGGCGTTCAACCTGCCGTTCTGCGTCTGGATCCTGCACGGCTACTTCTCCAGCATCCCGAAGGAACTGGAGGAGGCCGCCTTCCTGGACGGCGCGGGCCGCATGGGCGCCCTCACCCGCGTCACCCTCCCCATTTCCATGCCCGGCGTGGTCACCGCGATCGTCTACACGTTCATCGCGGCGTGGAACGAGTACATCGTCGCCCTGACCGTCACCGCGTCCCCGGACCGCCGCCCGCTCACGGTCGGCATCCCGTCCTTCGTCACCCAGTACCAGGCGCACTGGCAGTACCTTTTCGCCGCGTCCCTGATCGCGATCATCCCGGTCGTCATCCTGTTCATCTTCGTCGAGCGCTACCTGATCGGCGGCCTGACCGCGGGCTCCATCAAATGAGCCTGATCGGCCTGGACGTGGGCGGCACCTCGATGAAGGCCGCGGTGACGCACGACTCCGAAGTACTCCTCACCGAGTCATGTCCCACGGACCGCGAAGACCCGGTGGGCGGCATTCTCGACTTCGCCGCCCACCTCGCGTCCCGCGCGGCCGCATTGGGCTCCCCCGCCCAGGCCGCCGGGATCGCCCTGCCCGGCATCGTGGACGAATCCACGGGCACGGCCGTCCATTCCGCGAACCTCGGCTGGCGGGACGTCCCCATGCTCCACCTGGCCCGCGAACGCCTCGGAATCCCCGTCGCCGTCGGCCACGACGTCCGCACGGGCGGCCTGGCGGAAGCGGAACTGGGCGCCGGCCGCGACGCCGGCGATTTCGTCTTCATGGCCATCGGCACCGGAATAGCCGCCGCCCTGATCCTGAACGGCAGCCCCTATCCCGGCACGATCGGCTGGAGCGGCGAGATAGGCCACGTGGTCGTCCGCCCGAACGGCGAGGACTGCGCCTGCGGCAACAAGGGCTGCCTGGAGAGATACTCCTCGGCCGCCGCCATCTCCCGCCGCCACGGCGCCTCCGTCCCCGCGGAGGAAGTGATAGCCCGCGCCGGGCGGAACGACGAGAAGGCCGCGCAGGTCTGGTCCGAAGCACTCGATTGCCTGGCGGACGGCCTGGCCGCCACGACACTCCTCCTGGACCCGTCCCTCCTCGTCATCGGCGGCGGACTGGCCAAGGCCGGTGAGTCACTCCGAGCCCCCTTGGCCACCCGCCTGGCGGACCGCCTGACCTTCCGGGAGGCCCCCCGCCTGACCCTCTCCGAACTGGACGACCAGGCAGCCGTAAAAGGCGCAACAATCCTCGCCGCCCGCCTCCTGCCCCCTCACAAGCCGAAGAAGTAACGCGCCGCTCGGCGGATGGGGCCGAGATGACCGCTCATGCGGGCACCGGCTCGATCTCGGCCCAGACCACCTTGCCGCCCTCGCTCAGCGGCCGAGTCCCCCAGCGCCGGACGAGTGACTCCATGAGCATCAGCCCGCGCCCGCTCTCGGCGGCATGGTCGACGGGCCGCACGACCGGCGCCGCGTCCGACCGGTCCCACGCCTCGACGACCGCGAACCCGTCGTCCCGCAGATAGGCGCGCACGATCACGAGATCCCCGTCCCGGGACCCGTGCGTGACCGCGTTGGTCGCCAGCTCGCTGACCACCGTCCGGGCGACGTAGTCCGCAAGCCCCCAGCTCCCGAAGACCATTCCGACGAACTCCCGGGCCTCCCTGACGGCCTCCGCCGCCGCCTTGATCACGATCACTGACGGCTCCATCCGCTCACCTCCGCGTGTCGCATGTGACTTAACGCAAAGGATTAACCACATGGAGTAATATCAAGAGCAAAGCGCGACAGCGCAACGAGCCCGCTTGCACCTGCTTGCAAGTGCTTTCGAGAGGTGGCCCGCCCATGCCGTCACGAAAGCCCACCCGGCAGACCATCGCCTTCGGCATCGCCCTGGCCGGCCTGCGAGAAGATGTCGGACTTTCCCGACTCGAACTGGCCAACCGCATACCGGTCACCCGCAGCTACATCGGCCAGGTCGAGACCGGAACCACCCGCTGCACGAGAGAGTTCGCGGCCGAGCTCGACAAGGCCCTCGAATCCCAGACCGAAATGCAGGACGCCTGGGACGACCTGCTCAAATCCAGCCGGTACCCGCCCTGGTTCGCCGACTACCCCCTGGCCGAAGGCACCGCCTGCTTACTGCGCGCCTTCGAGACGATGTTCGTCTACGGCCTCTTCCAGACCCCGGCCTACATCCGCGCCCTTCTGCAGGAAGAGACCGCCGTCGAAGGAAGACTCCGCCGCCAAGAGGTCCTGCAAAGCGAGACCCCGCCCATGCTCAGCGTCGTCCTGCTGGAAAACGTCCTCTGGACGTGCATGGGCAACGCGGAGATCATGCGCGAACAATGCGAACACCTGCTCACCGTCTCCGAGTGGAGCAACGTCACCCTCCAAATCGCCCCCACCGGCTACTACCCGGGCCTCGTCGGCTCCTTCAATCTCGCGACCCAGTCGAACGGCGGCGACCTGCTCTACATGCCCGCCGCGAGAGGCGGCATCACAACGAACGACCAAGAGGATATCTTGCACATAGTCGGCGCCTTCTCGGCGCTGCAAGCTCGCGCTCTGAGCGTCGACGACTCCCGCGAGTTCCTACGGAAGGCGGTTGTTCGGTGGACATGATCACGTGGCGGAAGGCCCGGAAGAGCAGCGACCAGGGTGACGCCTGCGTGGAAGTGGCACGCTTCCCCGAGGCCGTGGCCGTCCGCGACTCCAAGGACCCCGACGGCCCCAAACTCCTCCTCACCCCCCGCACCTTCCAAACCATCCTCAACAGCCTCAAGCAGTAGCCCCCATGCCCGGCCCCTCCTTGGGGCCGGGCACCCTGTCGACCTCTGCTTTCCTCAATAACCAGGCGGACCAGGGTGACGCCTGCTTCGACACAATCCTCAACGACCTCAAGCAGTAGCCAGCACGCCGGGTAACTCTGAGAGGCCACCATGAACGCGAGCGGAGACGAGACCGCAGGGAAGGACTGCCCGGAGACCGCACAGGCGTTCATGGCACTACCGGCGCGAACCGGGGACTCACGGGAGTTGTTCATGGAGTGCCTGGCCGACCTCGTCCGAGTGGTCGGACTCGACGTCCCGGCCGAGCCGGATCCAGATGATCGGCGGGGCTGGCGATTGCAGGTACGGGCGGCGCTTCGCAATGCCGGCAGCGATGGCCTGCCCGCGTCCGATGCCGCCTTCGGCGCCCTCATGAAGGCGGCCGTCCACGATCCGGACCCGAGCTTCAATCGCCGGTTCGTCGAGCCGGCTCTGCACGCATTCGGACGCCGGCGTGTCCGCTCTGCGCTTCTCGAGTATCTGCGGACGGGCACCGATCTGGAGCGGGCCGGTGCCGCGCGTGCGTGGTACTGGACGGCTCTGCCGCTGCGCCTCCCCAACGCGCGAGCCGAGAACGGCCTCGGGGAAAGCCGGACGGACTCCGAAGACAGGTCCGTCCTGGTGAGGGTGTGGAACGAGACCGCGCTCCAAGAATTCGTCAGCAATGAAAACCTGGACGTTCGACGCTGCATTCTCCCTGGGCTGCCTCTGCGGCCGTCCGCGTATCCGCCGGAACTCCACGCTCTCGTGGTGACGGCGGTGGAGATCGCTCGCTCCCACTCGGATGAGTACATCCGCCACCGCGTGGAAATCCAAGTGAGCGGTTGACGCCCCCGGCCCCTCCCCGGCCTCGTCGGGCGTCCGGGTGCCGTGTTCGTCAGTGGGCGGGGTCTGTTGCGCTGGGTTGTGACGGCGTCCGGGATGGGGCGGCGGTCAGCAGGAGGGCGGCGAAGACGAGGGGCGCGGCGATCTGGTAGCCGATCCATACCTCGCCCCCGGCACCGCTGCTCCCCCACACGGGAAGAAGGGCGGCGAGGGTCGCCAGCCCCCAGCCGGCGTCGTAGCCGACCATGAGGCGGACGTAGGTCCGCGCCGGGCGGCTGCGCAGGTGCTTGATCTCGATCGCGCCGCAGATCAGCAGGGCCGCGCCCGAGGCGGCCATGAGCCATGTCGATACGCCGAACAGGCGGCCGAGTGGGGCCGCGGCGAGCAGGAAGGCGGCGCCCAGGAGCGCCTTGACGGCGCTGTCGGCGATGATCCCGGTCCTCTGGCGTGCGTCCGGCGGCGCGGTGGTCTGGGGCATGGGGTCCTCCCGAGCTCGTCCAGGCTTGGTTCCGTAATCAAATTATCGTAATAATGAGACTATGCGTATGACGAGAGCGGAGGCCAAGGAGCGCAACCGCCGTGCCCTGCTGGACGCCGCGTTCGAGGTCGTCGCCCGGGACGGGTACCGGGCCAGGCTCGACGAGATCGCCGAGCGGGCCGGCCTGACCACCGGCGCCGTCTACTCCCTGTTCGGCAGCAAGAACGGCCTGGTGCTCGCGCTCGTCACGGACTACCTGCGGCCGCACTACGAGGAGATCGAGCAGGCCGTCCCGGCCGGACTCGACCTGCTCGGCGCGGTCGAGGTCTTCGCCCGGTACTACCGGCGCAGCTTCGATTCGCCGGACGCGCTGTCCGTCCTGTCGCTCCAGATCACCCTGCTGGACATGGCCTTGCACGACCGGGAGCTGGGAGCCCAGCTCGCCGCGTCCATCCGGCGGCAGGAGCAGCAGTTGATCGCGGTGTTCTCCGGAAGGCCGCACAACGGGGGCACCGTGACGTCCGGCCAGGCGGAGCGCCTGGTCACGGCACTGCGAGCGCTGTTCGTCGGCCTCAACCAGGGTGTCATCCTCGGCCTCGCCCCCGGCGCGGACGAGCAGTTCTTCGTCGATGCCGCTCGGTCGCTCGCCACGGGGATGCCCCTTGCCGATCACGATGCGGACGGTTCGTCAGGTTGACGAGGGGCCGGGGCCGGTGGTGGCCTGTCCGGGCAGACCGGCGAGTTGCATCGGTACATCGCGGAAAGGGCGGTATGGCGGAGCCTTCGGTTGCGGCCGGCCAGGCCGGCGGCGCGGGCGGTGGAGGACGCGGTCCGCTGCGGCGTGCGGCACTGCTCGGCGGCGGTTTCGCCGTGTCCTACGGGCTCGTCCTCACGGTTCTGAGCGACACCTTCTTCTGGTTCGCGATCCCCGGAATGCTCGGGCTCGTCACCGTCGTGCTGCTGGCCATGCACCTGCTGCTGTATCGCCCGTTCAGGGGCGCAGTGCCGTTCGCCGCGGACGGCACCGATCGCGAAGGCCCGGTGAAATACCACTACAGGATCCTGGTGGGACGTTACCTGCTGCTCATCGCGGTGCCCGGCATCGCGATGATCGCTTTGCCGCTCGCGCTGGGTCTCCGCTATCTCGGCCCGTTCGTCGCCGTGGGCATGATGGCGCTTTTGCTGGGGACGCGGTTCTGGCTGCCGCAGATCGGCTGGGTGCGGAAATGCGCCCGCGTGCTGAAGGTGTACGACTTCGAGTTCCGCTCACCCGTGCAGAAGTCGAGCCTGCAGAGCCAGGGCAGGCGTTCCTTGACGCTGGGCGACGGCGACTCCCCGCGAATGTCGGCGCGCGAACCGCTCTACTCCGGCCAGTGGCCCGCAGAGATCGACCGCGGGGCCTGGTTCGCCGGTGACGACGTCTTCGGGGGCGTGCTGCTCGCTCCCGGCACTGGCGAGTTGATGTTCATGCAGCCGGAGAACTGGGCCGTCCACGAGAATGCACGGCAGCGGGCGGAAGCGGAGCGCCGGAGCAAGGCCGAGCAGGCCGGGCTCACGCGCAGGTCGGTCTAGAGTTCCGCCACCCTGGCGATGACGAAACGGCTCTTCGGTAGGGCCGGGGCGCGCCACGGATGGATGCTCAGGTCCTGTGGCGGGACCTGGTAGGACATCCACCGGGTGAGGGCGGTCACCGACGTTTTCATCACGTCCTTGGTGACCCATTCTCCGGCGCAGCGGTGGCCCTCGAAATGGTCGCCGCCGCCCTGCGGGATGAGGCTGTAGGCGTCTGGTGTGCGGCCGATGAACCGTTCCGGTTTGAACTGTTCGGGACGGTCCCAAAGGCGCGGGTCGTGATCCGTCCCGTGCAGGTCGAGCAGGACGCGCCGTCCCTTCGGGAAATAGTGGCCGCGCCATTCGAAGTCGCGGGCGGCGCGCGCCGCGACGAGCGGGAAGAACGGGTAGAACCGGCGCACTTCCTGGACGAACGCTTCGAGGAGTTCCGGGTCGTCGTCCGTCGCAAGCCGGCGTTGCCATTCGGGATGGTCGTGCAGCGCCATGGCAGCGAACACCACGAAGCGCGCCACCGCCACCGTGGGCCGCAGGACGTTGAGCAGCTCCACTCCGGCCACGTCCGGCGGCAGGAGGCTCCCGTCCGTGTCGCGGTAGGCGGCGATCTCGTCCAGCGCCGTGCCGTCGCCTGGCGCTGCTCCGCGAGCCGACGAGGCATCCCGCCCGTGCCGTTCACGGGCGCGCGTGACGTGGGCGGCGGCCCAGCGGTCGGCGAGCCTGCGAGCGGTGCGTCCACGCAGATAGCGGGGGCCGACCGCCGCCGGGGCCTCGATCAGCGCGACGAGCATCCGGGAGATCTGCGGGACCTGCCGGGCGGCGAGCGGCACCCCCGCCCACGCGCACACCGCACTGCACAGCAGCTCGCTGACCTCGTCGAACAGGACGACGCGCGGCTCGTTCCGCCACGCGCCGATGCGCTTCCGCCAGGCCCGCCCGGTGAGGTCGCGCAGCTCGTCCCGCGCCTCGGGCGTCATCAAGGACATGAACATCCGCTTGCGTGCGGCGTGCCGCCGCCCGTCCAGGCCCTGCACGCCGTTCTCGCCGAACAGCGTGACGCGGAGCCGCCGGGGCGCGGCGCCCTCCCGGACGAAACGGTCCGGGTCGTAGAACACGCGCGCGGCGTCCGCCCCGGTCATGCAGGTGGTCTTCCGCAAGAGCAGCCGCATGTCGTAGACGTCGGTGTCCAGGCGGCGGGCCCTGGCGGACAGAAGCCCGTAAGGCCGCGACAGCAGCGGCAATGTGTCGTCCAGGACGGGCATGACGCTCCTTCGTTGGGGACGGGCGCTCCGCAGCGAGTTCGTCAGGGCACGATGACGAGCTTGCCGCGCGTGTGCCCGCTGCGGCTGGCGTCGAACGCGGCACCCGTCTCCTCCAGCGGGAACGTGTCCGCGACCTCGACGGCGAGCGCGCCGCGGTCGGCGAGGCGGGCCAGCTCGGCGAGCTTCGCGCCGTCCGGGCGGACCCAGATCCAGTGGCCGCCGTGCTCGTCCACGGTGTTGTCGGCGACGGACACGTGCCGCCCGCCGCTGGCCAGCAGGGCGAGCGTGGCGTCCAGCTGCCCGCCCACGAAGTCGGCGACCGCGGTCACCCCGCCGGGCGCCAGTTCGCGGACGCGCTCCACCAGCCCGTCCCCGTAGGAGACCGGTTCCGCGCCGAGTCCCCGCAGGTAGTCGTGGTTCTTCTCGGACGCCGTGCCGATCACCCGGGCACCGCGGTCGCGGGCGATCTGGACCGCGAGGCCCCCGACCCCGCCGGACGCCGCGTGGATGAGCAGCACGTCGTCCTTGCCGACCGCCAGCCGGTCCAGGGAGCGCTGCGCGGTCATCCCGGCGAGCGGCAGGCCGCCCGCCTGGTTCCAGTCGAGCGCCTGGGGCTTGTGCGCGACGTGGTCGGCCGCGACCGCGACGTACTGCGCGAACGTCCCGGCGCCGACGACGTCCTTGCGCGCGTACGCCATGACCTCGTCGCCGACGGCGAACTCCGGCGTGTCGGGGCCGAGGCCGCGGACGACCCCGGCGACGTCCCAGCCGGGGATGACCGGGAAGACCGCGTCCATCATCCCGTCGAGGCCGCCGGCCATGACCTTCCAGTCGACGGGGTTGACCCCGGCGGCGCGGACCTCGACCAGCACCTGGCCGGGGCCGACCTTCGGATCCGGCGCGTCCCCGACCTTCAGCTTCGCGTTGTCGGACGCATACGAGTCATAGGTGACGGCACGCATTCCTCCAACCTGCCTCCGCACCCGCCCACTAAACCCGTCCGCCCGGCGCGCGATGCGTAGGAGATTTCCTACGCTTGACACGTAGGGAACTCCCTACCTATCGTCGCCCGCATGACCATCACCCATGTGCGCCTGCTGACCGTTCCCGTCTCCGACCTGGACACGGCCAAGGACTTCTACGCCGGCAAGCTCGGCTTCGACGTCGTCGCGGACCAGCAGAACGGCCCGATCCGCTGGCTGCAGCTCGCCCCCAAGGGAGCCGAGACGAGCGTCGTCCTCGCCGACCACACCCCGGCCGCGCCCGGGAGCCTGCAAGGGCTGATCCTGGCGACGGCCGACCTCGACGGCGACTGCGCGGCGCTGCGCGAGGCCGGCGTGGCCGTCGACGGCCCGCAGGACCTCCCCTGGGGCCGGCAAGCCGTGATCACCGACCCCGACGGCAACGGCCTCGTCCTGGCCGAGCAGTGACCGCCGACGTGTTCGCGGCGCTGGCCAGCCCCGTCCGGCGGGAGCTCACCGCGCTCCTGCTGGACGGCCCGCGCCCGGTCAACGACCTCGCCGCGCACTTCACGATGAGCCGCCCGAGCGTCTCCGAGCACCTCAGGGTGCTTCGGGAGGCCGGGCTCGTCACCGAGCAGCGCGACGGCCGCCGGCGCGTCTACCGGCTGGAGCCGGGGCCGCTGCGCGAACTGTCCGAATGGCTGACCCCGTACGAGCGGTTCTGGCGCGAGAAGCTCTCCAACCTGCGCGAACTGCTGGACGAGGAGGACCTGTGACGCCCACCGTCGAGGCCGCCGGGCTGGTCAAGCGGTTCGGCGACGTGGAGGCCCTCGCCGGCCTCGACCTCACCGTGTCGCCCGGCCGGGTGACGGCCCTGCTCGGCCCGAACGGCGCCGGCAAGACCACCTTCGTGCGCTGCGTCGCGACCCTCGTCCGTCCCGACGGCGGCACGCTTCTCGTGGACGGGATCGACGCCGCCCGCGACCCCGCCCGCGTCCGCCGCACCATCGGCCTGGCCGGCCAGTACGCGGCCGTCGAGGGTGCGCTGACCGGCCGCGAGAACCTGGAGATGATCGCCCGCCTGTTCGGCCGGAGCCGCCGGGACGCCCGCGCCGGCGCGTCCGACGTGCTCGAACGCCTGTCCCTCGGCGATGTCGCCGATCGCCTCGTCCGCACCTATTCGGGCGGGATGCGCCGCCGCCTCGACCTCGGCGCCAGCCTCGTCGGCGCGCCGCGCCTCCTGCTGCTGGACGAGCCCACCACCGGGCTCGACCCCCGCAGCCGCATCGAACTGTGGGACGCCATCGGCGACCTTGTGGCCGGTGGCACGAACGTCCTGCTGACCACCCAGTACCTGGACGAGGCCGACCGCCTGGCCGACCGTATGGCGATCATTGACCACGGCCGCGTCGTCGCCGAGGGCACGCCCCGCGAGCTGAAGGCCCGCACGGGCGGCGACCTGATCGAAGTCCATGTCCATGACCACACCTCTCTGACCTCGGCCGCCGGAGCCCTGGACGCCCTCGGCACCGTCCGCACCGACCCGCGCACCCTCCTCGTCACCGCGACCGCAGAGAACGGCCCGGACGACCTCACGAGAGCCGTCCGAACCCTGGCCGACCACCAGATCCCGATAGCGGACATCACCCTCCGCCGCCCGACCCTCGACGAGGTCTTCCTCTCCCTGACCACCACCCCGGAACGAGGCTCCCGCCGACGGGACGAGGCTCCGGCCGACGCGACGAGGTTCTCCCCGACGGGGACGGGACCATCATGAGAAGGAGTGAGGCCGCATGGCGGTAATGCAGGCACCCGGCGGGGCCGGTGTCGGAGCGGCGAGCTGGGTCATCGCCCGGCGCGGGATGCGGCGGACGTTCCGGACGCCGCAGATCATCGTGATGGGGCTCGTCCAGAGCGTCGCGTTCCTGCTGATCTTCCGGTACGTGTTCGGCGGGGCGATCGGCACGGGGCGCGTCGACTACGTCGACTACATGATCCCCGGGCTGCTGACCGTGAGCGGGCTGTTCGCCGGCATGAGCGCGGCGGTCGCGGTCGCCGAGGACGTCGCGTCCGGCTACCTCGACCGGCTGAAGTCGCTGCCGATGCCGCGCACCGCCGTCATCTCCGGCCAGGTCGCGGCGGACACGGCACGCGTCACGCTGATCCTCGCGGTGAGCGCGGCGCTGGCCTTCGCCGTCGGCTTCCGCGTGCACGCGGGCTGGCCGTCCGCGCTGGCCGGATTCGGGTTGTGCGTCCTGTTCGGGTTCGCGTTCGTGTGGATGTTCGTGGCGCTGGGGCTGCTCAGTGCGAACCCGCAGGCGGCGCAGGGCGCGGGGTTCCTGGCGCTGCCGCTGAGCTTCGTGTCCAGCGCCTATGTCCCGGTGGAGACGATGCCCGGCTGGCTGCAGGGCTTCGCCGAGAATCAGCCGGTCACGGTCATGATGGACGCCGTCCGGGTGCTCACGCAGGGCGACGCGGCCGCCGCGCTGCTCGGCCACGGCGCCGCCTACTACGTGACGCGCTCGCTGGCGTGGACGGCCGGGATCATCGTGGTCTCCGGCGTCATCGCCGTCGCCCGCGTCCGCCGGACATGACATGGCGGCGACAGGACACGGGCGCACCCCGGGTACGCGCCGTAAGGTGGACGGCGTGAGCGGTGAGCGCGCGTCGATCGAGGTGGACGAGTTCCTGCCGCATCCGCCGCGCAAGGTGTGGCGGGCGCTCACCGAGCCGGACCTGCTGGCCCGCTGGATGATGCCGAACGACTTCGAACCCGTCGTCGGGCACCGCTTCACCTTCGCCGCCACCCCGATCCCCAACATCGGGTTCGACGGCACGATCCGATGCCGGGTCCTCGACATCGAGGACGAGCGGCTGCTGCGCATCAGCTGGAACGGCGGCGGCCTCGACACCACGGTGACCTGGCGGCTCGTCCCCGAAGGCCACGGCACCCGGCTGTTCATCGAGCACGCCGGCTTCGACCTGGACGACCCCGTCAACGCCTACGCCTTCCGCGGCATGGGCAGCGGCTGGCGCTCCGGCATCCTCCGCGCCCTCCAGAAGACCCTCACCGACATCGCCTGACCCGCCCCCACCCCTCAGAGCGAGGACGGTCGGCGCGCGGGCTTGGGGCGGTCAGTTCTCCGAGGTGGCGGGTGGGTCGGCGTAGACGCCGTGGAGCATGCCGGTGGCCTGGCCGACTTCGATCAGGTAGTCGTCCGGGTCGCGCATGTAGCAGCGGATCTCGGCCTTGCGGTCGAGCGGCTCCGTCAGGAACCGGGCGCCCCGCTCCTTGGCGTACGCGTAGAACGCGGCGATGTCGGCGACGCGCACGTTCATGAAGGACGAGACGGGGTCGCCCGGTTCCGGCGGCGACAGCGTGACGTCGGGCTTGTCCGGGGTGGGCCCGCCGCCGGGGTTCATGATGATCCAGGCGTTGGCGACCTTCACGATGGCGGGGTTCTCCGCCAGGACGACCTCGCCTCCGAGGACGTCCGCGTAGAAGGCGCGCGAGCGCGCCACGTCGCGGACGGTGAGGAAGTGCGTCAGCACGAGCCCTTCCACGGGCGCGGGCAACCGATCCCGATCCGCCATGTCTCTGCCTCCCGATCATCAGGGTCGTCCCGGTCTGCGGTCGTCTCCCAATACCCGGAGGACGCCTCCCGACCCTCGAAACGCCTCCTCAACCCCCTGGTCATCTCCCTGGTTCCGGCCCGTCTCCCCTTGCCGAAGAACCTCAAGATCTTGAACGTCGCTCTTCCCGCCGGCCCGAGATCGTCCCAGCTCGTCCCGTTCACCGAAAGGTCCCGCCCCTGGCTCACCCCGGACATACCGGCGCACCCGCGGCCAAAGGCGGGCCGGGGGTGCGCGTACGGCGGGTCAGCTGACGGTTTCCAGGGGTGGGTCGTTGGCGAACTGGGTGTTGTAGAGGTCGGCATAGCGGCCGCCTGCGGCGAGGAGGTCGTCGTGGTTTCCGCGTTCGACGATCCGGCCCTGCTCGATGACCAGGATCTGGTCGGCGGAGCGGATCGTGCTCAACCGGTGCGCGATGACGACGGCGGTGCGGCCGTCGAGGGCCTCGGCGAGGGCCTCCTGGACGGCGGCCTCGGAGGTCGAGTCGAGGTGGGCTGTGGCCTCGTCCAGGATCACGACCCGCTGGCGGGCCAGCAGGAGGCGGGCGATGGTGAGGCGCTGGCGCTCGCCGCCGGACAGGCGGTAGCCGCGCTCGCCGACGATGGTGTCGAGGCCGTCGGGCAGGCCCTCGATGAGGGTGTCGAGGCGGGCGCGGCGCAGGACGTCCCACAGGTCGTCCTCGGTGGCCTCGGGACGGGCCAGGAGGAGGTTCTCGCGGATCGACTCGTGGAACAGGTGGCCGTCCTGCGTGACCATGCCGAGGGTGTCGCGGATGGCCTGGAAGGACAGGTCGCGGACGTCCACGCCGCCGAGGCGGACGGCGCCGGAGTCGACGTCGTAGAGGCGCGGCAGGAGCTGCGCGATCGTCGACTTGCCCGCGCCGGACGAGCCGACCAGCGCGACCGTCTGCCCGGGTTCGGCGCGGAACGAGATGCCGTGCAGGACCTCGACGCCGCCGCGGGTGTCGAGGGTGGCGACCTCTTCGAGGGAGGCGAGGGAGACCTTGTCGGCGGACGGGTAGCCGAAGCGGACGTCGTCGAACTCGACGGTGACCGGGCCGTCCGGGACGGTGCGGGGCTCGGGCTTCTCGGCGACGAGGGGCTCCAGGTCGAGGATCTCGAAGACCCGCTCGAAGCTGACCAGGGCGCTCATCACCTCGACGCGGGAGCTGGCGAGGGCGGTCAGCGGCGCGTACAGGCGGGTCAGCAGGAGCGCGAGCGCGACGACGGCGCCGGCGTCGAGGTGGTCGCGCAGGGACAGGAAGCCGCCGAGGCCGTAGACGAGGGCGAGGGCCAGGGCGGAGACCATGGTGAGCGCGGTGATGAAGACGTGCTGCACCATCGCGGTGCGGACGCCGATGTCGCGGACGCGGCGGGCGCGGGCGGCGAACTCGGCCGACTCGCGGGCGGGGCGTCCGAACAGCTTCACCAGTGTCGCGCCCGGGGCGGAGAAGCGCTCGGTCATCTGCGTGCTCATCGCGGCGTCGTGCGCGGCGGCCTCGCGTTCGAGCCGCGCCAGGCGGGTGCCCATGCGGCGGGCCGGGAGGACGAAGACGGGCAGCAGGACCAGGGCGAGCAGCGTGATCTGCCAGGAGATGCGGACCATCACCGCGAAGGTGAGCAGCACCGTGACCAGGTTGCTGACGACGCCGGAGAGGGTGTCGCTGAAGGCGCGCTGGGCGCCGATCACGTCGTTGTTGAGGCGGCTGACCAGGGCGCCGGTGCGGGTGCGGGTGAAGAACGCGACGGGCATCCGCTGGACGTGGTCGAACACGGCGGTGCGCAGGTCGAGGATCAGCCCCTCGCCGATGCGGGCCGACAGCCACCGGTTGGCGAGCCCGAGGCCGCCTTCGGCCACCGCGAGGACGGCGATGACCACGGCCAGCCCGATGACGGTGGACGTCGCGTCGCGGTCGACGATCGCGTTGACGACCCAGCCGGCGAGGACGGGCGTCGCGACCGCGATGACCGCCATCACCACGCTGAGGATGAGGAAGGCGGCGAGCTGCCGCCGGTGCGGGCGGGCGAAGCCGCCGATGCGGCGCAGGGTGGCCTTGGAGAAGGGCCTGCCGTCCTGCGCGTGCATGGCGTGGTGCAGCGACATCCACGCCGTGACCTCCATGTCCACGGGTCCCCCTGGTGATCGTTAGCCTGGAACAGCAAGCATGAGACCTCAACAATGGTTGAGGTCAAGTCGTCGCCCGCGGCCAGCATGGCGCGGGGGTCCGACATTTCACGGAGGGACGCGCACCACGTGGACATCGAGAGTCTCCGGGCCGACACCCCCGGCTGCGCGAAGGTGGCCCATCTCAACAACGCGGGCGCGGCGCTGCCGCCCCGTCCGGTCATCGAGGCCGTCAACGGGCATTTCGCGCTGGAATCGGAGATTGGCGGATACGAGGCCGCCGAGCAGAACACAGAGGCCGTCCAACACTTCTATGACGCCGTGGCAGGGCTCATCGGCGCGCGCGCAGACGAGATCGCCTACGTGGAGAACGCCACCCGGGCCTGGGACATGGCGTTCTACTCGATCCCCTTCGCGGACGGCGACCGCATCCTGACCACCACCTCCGAGTACTCCAGCAACGCGATCGCCTACCAGCAGGTGGCGGCGGCCAAGGGCGCGAAGGTGGAGGTCGTCCCCGACGAAGCCGACGGCACCCTCTCACTGGACGCGCTGGAGGCCGAACTCGCCAAGGGTGACGTCCGCCTGGTGTCGCTCAACCACATCCCCACGCAGAACGGACTCGTCAACCCGGCCGCCGAGGTGGGGCGGCTGTGCCGTGAGCACGGCGTCCTCTACCTTCTGGACGCGTGCCAGTCGGTCGGCCACCTCGCCCTGGACGTGGGCGAGATCGGCTGTGACATGCTCTCGGCGACCGGCCGCAAGTACCTGCGCGGTCCCCGCGGCACGGGTTTCCTGTACGTGCGGCGCGACATCGTGCGGACGCTCGTCCCGCCCTTCCTCGACCTGCATGCCGCCGAGTGGAAGGCACCGGACGGCTTCGAGATGCGCGGCGACGCCCAGCGCTTCGAGACATGGGAGCGGTACGTCGCCGGGCAGATCGGCCTGGGCGTCGCCGCCGACTATGCGGCCCGCGTGGGGATGGTGGAGATCGAGGCACGCGTGACCGCACTCGCCACCAGGCTTCGTGAGGAACTGGCCGACCGCCCTGGTGTCACCGTCCATGACAAGGGGGTGCGGCCGTCCGGGCTCGTCACGTTCAGCGTGGACGGCCACGACCCCGCCGCCATCAAGGCGGCCGCAAGGGCGCACGGCGTCAACATCAACGTCACGAACCCCATGTCGCACGGATACGACCCGCACGTCCTTCCTGCGGCCGTGCGGGCCTCCGTGCACTACTACAACACCGAGGAGGAACTTGACCGGCTACTGTCCGTCCTCCCCTAGCGGGGGCGTGAGCGTGCCCAGGGCCGGAGGATGGGCACCGGTAGCGGCCTCCGGGCACGCCCACTGGTCACATGTACGGCGTCAGGTGTTGGACCGGGCGGCGCTGATGTCCGCCAGGGCCGACCGGGAGTCGTGCTCGATCGCCAGGTCGCCGATGGACACGATGCCCACGGGACGGCCGTCCTCCATGACGGGCAGCCGGCGCACCGACCGCTCCCGCATGATCTGCGCGGCCTTGTCCAGGGAGTCGTCGGGGCCGACGGTCGCCGTCACCCGGCTCGCGATGCCGCCGATCTTCGCCTGGGACGGGTCGCCGCCGGCGGCGAGGCCGCGGATGACGAGGTCCCGGTCGGTGACCACGCCCTGCAGGTCGTCGCCCTCCGCGACCAGCACCGCGCCGATGTCCTCGTCGCGCATCGCCCGCGCCACCGTCACGATGTCGAGTTCCGGGGACACCGACGTCGGCGAGCCCGTCATGATTTCGCGGATCTTCGTGGCCATCGATCACTCCTTGACCTCGTGATTCGTTCCTGGGGGCCCGGGGATGACTCGGGCCTACCCGGCAGAAACGGGATCACTCATGACGTCCGGAACGCGGCGAACATCCGGTCGGCCCCCGCCCGGTCCCACTCCAGCCGGTTCGGGTCCTGCCGCGCGGGACGCACCGGAACCGTGTCGAACGTGATCGAACCGCTCTCACCGAAGCTCTCGGCGAGCAGCCGCAACTCCCCCGCCCCCAGCCCCGGCGTCGTCTCGACCGCACCGGCGACCGCCGTGAGGAACCGCGCCAGCCGCACCGGATTCCCGGTCGCCCGCTCCCGCACCTCCCGCACCAGCGCCTCCAGGAACTGGTGCTGCCGCTCGATGCGCGCGAGATCGGAACCGTCCCCGACGCCGTACCTCGCCCGCACGTAGGCCAGGGCCGTCCGCCCGCTCACCCGGTGCCTGCCCGCCGACAGCTTCAGCCCCGCCTTCGGGTCGTCGACCGGCGCGGGCAGCGTCACCCGGACACCGCCGAGCGCGTCCACGATCGCCCGGAACCCGTCGAAGTCGATCAGCACCGTCCGGTCGATCCGGACGCTCGTCAGCGACTCCATCGTCTTCACCGCGCACCCCGCGCCGCCCTCCGGGAACACCGAGTTGATCAGCCCTCGGCGCGCCGGGAGGACCGCCCCGCCGGCGGTCTTGCACGCCGGAATCCGCACCAGGGAGTCGCGCGGGACGCTCACCGCGCGGACGCGCTTCCGGTCGGCCGGGACGTGCACCACCATGATCGTGTCCGAGCGCGCGTGCGCGCCGCCCCGCCCGTCCACGCCGAGGAGCAGCACGTTGAACGCGGCCCCGGGCGCGGCCGACTTCGCCGCCACCGGCTTCGCGTCCCGCCCGTGGAAGACCACCGCCGGGACGAGGATCGCCGCCGCCGTCACCGCCGCGACCATGCCGAGCAGCGTCCACCGGCCGGGGCCGCGCCGCCGTCCCCGCCCGGCCGCGTCCAGCAGCCGGTTCCGCTGCCGGGCCAGCGAGGCGGGCGGCTCGTGCTCCAGCTCCCGGCCGAGGTCGCGGACCAGGTCCAGGTCGTCCATGCTCACGCCTCCTCACGCGTCGGGTCGCTGTCGCCCAGCGCGGCGCGCACCTTGCGCCGGGCGCGGTTGAGCCGGGAGCGGACCGTCCCGACCGGGATGCCGAGCGCCCGCGCCACCTCCTCGTAGGCCAGATCGCCCCACGCCACCAGCAGCAGGACGTCCAGGTCCCGCCGCGGCAGCCCGGACAGCGCCGCCGCCAGCGCGGGCCGCGTCGCCGACGCCGTCACCCCCGCCGCGACCCGCTCCGCGGGCCCCTCGACCGGACCGTCCACCGGGCTCCGCCGCAGCGCCCGGTAGCGCGCGCCCTCCGCCCGGTGGTGCCGCGCCACCAGCTTCGTCGCGATGCCGAACAGCCACGGCCGCGCGTCCCGCTGCGCCGGGTCGTAGCGCTCCCGCTTGCTGAACGCGACGAGGAACGTCTCTCCGACGACGTCCTCCGCGGCCTCGGGCCCCAGCCTGCGCGAGACGTACCGGTACAGCATCGCGGAGTACCGGTCGAAGAGCGCGGCGAACGCCTCCGGATCGGCGAGCGAACCCTCGATGAGGGTGGCATCGCTGTCCTGAGCCGTCGGGGGTACGGTCATCGCCACCACCATGGCATGCGCACCGGGCCTTCCCGTGCGGGGACGTTGTCGGAGATGTATCTCCGCGACGCCCCGTCCGGGTTCACGGACACGGCCGCCAAGGACGCGAACCACTCCGAACCTTCCCGGTAAACTGCGCGTCCTTCACTATGCGCGGCGTTGTCGGGGGGACGGCTCCGCCTGCCTGCCGGGGGTTCGAGTCGAGGAGGGCCAGGACGTGGAGAACGACGCCGAGCGGGAACCGGACGCATCCGGCACCGAGGACGAGCAGGACGCGTCCCGCACCGCCACGGCCGAGTTCCCCGCCCCCGCGAAGGTCAACCTGACCCGCCCGGACATCGCGCTCCGCCGCCCCGAGGACAAGCCGCCCGTCTGGTACGTCCAGTTCCCGTCCCCGCAGCCGACCGAGGACGCCCCTTCCACCGA
>NZ_VCKZ01000153.1 GCF_005889745.1 Actinomadura geliboluensis | reverse complement strand
GGGGTGGGTTTCGTTCTACCGCGAGGCTTACCTGCGTGAGTTGCTCGGCATTCCGGGGGACGTTCGTCCGGTCGCCTGGCTGTGTCTGGGGCCGGTCAGCCGTCTGCAATCCGCTCCGGATCTCGAACGGCATGGGTGGCGGCAGCGGCGGGAGTTGGATGCCGCAGTTCACCTTGACCGGTGGGCGGGGCGGTCCTGAGGCGGATCGCCATGTGGGTCAGGAAGGCCACGCCGGCCAGCAGGTAGCAGTTGGCGATCGGGGTCAGGAAGATGTGGAAGCCGTATTGGAGAGGGTGACCGTTGTGCGGCGTCCACCAGAGGGGGGACAGTGCGAAGAGGACGTAGGCGGCCAGGGCGGTTTTCCGGTTGTTGTTTCTGAGGAGCACCGCCAGGGCGGGGACGATCCATACCCAGTGGTGCGCCCAGGAGATGGGGGAGACCAGTAGGCCGGTCGCGCCTGTGACGGCTGTGGCGGTCAGCCAGTCGCCTCTTCTTGCCCAGAGGACGGCGATCGTCAGGCCGATCGCGGCGATGGTCAGCGGGATGGCGGTGTACCAGTCGCCCACTTCGGCCGTGCCGCGCAATATGCGGTTCAGGGTGCCGTAGGGGGATTGGTTGCTGATGTACGGTACGCCCACCCGGGACGTGTCGTAGAAAGTGTCCAGCCAATAGACGCGGGACGCTTCCGGTGCGATGACGTAGGCGAGCAGGGTGCAGGCGGCGAAGGTCGCCGTGGCGGTCACGGCGTCCTTCGTGCGCCTCGTCAGCAGGAGCAGGACGACGAAGATGGCCGGGGTCAGTTTGATCGCGGTCGCGATGCCGATGGCGATTCCGGCGGGGCGGCCTTGGGCGGCGCGGTGCATGTCGGCCAGGACGAGGGCCAGCAGGAAGAGGTTGACCTGGCCCAGGAAGAACGAGTGGTAGACCGGTTCCAGGAGGAGGCCGGCCGCTACGACGGCGATGAGGGGGACGTGGCGGCCGGTCAGTTTCATCGTGATTCGGCATGCCCATATGAAGGCGGCCAGTGCGGCGAATTGCCAGATCACGCGGGCCAGGGTGAGCGGCAGCAGGGAGAGGGGGGTGAAGAGGGCGGCGAAGAAGGGGGTGTTCGTGAACCAGTGGTCGGCCAGCTGCTCCGTGTAGAGGCGGGTCCCGTCCGTTATGGCGTCTCCGCCCAGCCAGTAGATGCGGAAATCCAGCGAGTCGTAGGTGATGGAGAATACGGCTATTGCTGCGACTTCGATGGCCAAGAGGAGCGGTGCCCAGCGTTTCATGCGGATAACGGTGTCGATCGGCCCGGTTTTCGCGCATCGGGCCGTCGCACACATTTGCGGAACGCCCGTTAGCCCGTGGGATTACGCCCGCGGGCCAATGTGCGGGAGAACGGCCGGCGGTTACGATCGGCGCATGTCAGCCCGAGTGCGCCGTCTCAGCGGCGCGGTTCTCGCCTGGTCGGGAGCCGCGCTCTATCCCGGCGTCCTGTTCCTCGCCCTCTCCACCGGGCGGTTCCTCTCGCGGGAACTGGACATCCTGCTCTGCGTCGGCCTCACCGTGCTCGTCGCCGCGCTGCTGCGGCGGAATCCCCTCCCGGCCCACGCGATCCTGCTCTTCTCCTGGATCCTGGCCCTGTCGGAGACGCCGAACGGCGTCGTCGCGGGTGGGCAGATCCTGCTCACCGATCTCGCGGTCTGCTACATCGCCGCGACACGGCCGCGCTGGGTCTCGGGCGCCGTGGCGGTCGTCACCGGCGTCCTGCAACTCCTGTCCGTCGCCGCGTTCCTGATGGCGGACGAGGTGCTCCTCCTCACCGTCGTCCTGGCGATGGTCGTCGTGTGGATGACGGGGAACTCGCTGCGGGTGCGGCGCGCGCACGCGGAGGAGATGCGCGAGCGGGAGACCGCGCAGGCCGTCGCCGCCGAGCGGCTCCGGATCGCCCGCGAGCTGCACGACATGGTCGCGCACAGCATCGGGATCATCGCGATCCAGGCGGGCGTGGGCGGACGGGTGATCGAGACGCAGCCTGCGGAGGCCCGCAACGCGCTGGGCGCGATCGAGGCCACCAGCCGCGACACCCTGTCCGGGCTGCGGCGGATGCTGTCCGCGCTGCGCGCCGACGATCCCGTGCCGCTCGGCCCCGCGCCGGGCCTGGCCGACCTCGACCGGCTGGCGGCGGCGACCGCGGACGCCGGGGTCGCGGTCGACATCCGCCGGACGGGGGAGCCGCGGCCGCTTCCGCCGGACGTCGACCTCTCGGCGTACCGGATCGTCCAGGAGGCGGTCACGAACGTCGTCCGGCACGCGGGCACCGACCGTTGCCGGGTGACGATCGACTACCGCGACGGCGAGCTAGCGATCGAGGTGGCGGACGACGGGCGCGGCGGTGTGGTCGGCGCCGGGTACGGCCTGGTCGGGATGCGGGAGCGGGTCGCGCTGCTGCGCGGCGAGTTCGCCGCCGGGCCGTCCCCCGCGGGCGGGTTCCGGGTGGCGGCCCGCATCCCGGCGCCGGCGGCGGCCGCATGACGGTCCGCGTCGTGCTGGCCGACGACCAGCCGCTCATCCGCGCCGGGCTGCGCGTGCTGATCGCCGACACCCCGGACCTGGAGATCGTCGGCGAGGCCGGGACGGGCCGCGAGGCGGTCGACCTGGTCGAGGCCCTTCACCCCGACGTGGTCGTGATGGACATTCGCATGCCCGACATGGACGGCATCGAGGCCACCCGCCGCATCACCGGGGCGCACGTCATCATGCTGACGACGTTCGACGACGACGAGTACGTGTACGGCTCGCTGAAGGCGGGCGCGAGCGGCTTCCTGGTCAAGGACATGGCGCTGGAGGAGATCCTCGCGGCGATCCGCGTCGTGGCGGGCGGGGACGGGCTGATCGCGCCCAGCGTCACCAAGCGGCTGATCGAGGAGTTCGCCGCCCGTCCGGAGCCCGCCGCCGCGCCGCGGCGGGCCGAGCCGCGGGAGGTCGCCGGGATCACCGGCCGCGAGCGCGAGGTGCTGACCCTGGTCGGGCGCGGCCTGTCGAACCAGGAGATCGCCGACGAGCTCTACATCAGCGTCGCCACGGCGAAGGCGCACGTGGCCCGGCTGCTGGCGAAGCTGGCCGCCCGCGACCGGGTGCAGCTGGTCATCATCGCCTACGAGCTGGGCCTCGTGGCGCCCCCTACCGGCGGTAGTACTACCTGACGTGGTGACCTCGGTATCGGTCGGATAACCTTGAAGCCGTGAAGGGTCTGGGAGAGCTTGAACGCACGGTCATGGAGGTCCTGTGGGAGCGGGAGGACGCCGGCCACGAGGCGGCGACCGCCCGTGACGTGAGCCGTGCGCTCGCCGGCGACCGGGACCTCGCCCACACCACGGTCATGACGGTGCTGGACAGGCTCGCCAAGAAGGGCTTCCTGGAGCGCGAGCGCGACGGCCGGGCCTGGCGCTACCACCCGGTGGCGAGCCGGGAGATGTACGTGACCGAGCTGATGCTGGGCGCGCTGAACGAGACCGGTGACCGGGACGCGGCGCTCGCCCACTTCGTCCGGTCCGTGTCGCGGGACGAGATCGACGTGATCCGGGAGACCCTCGCGGGCCTCACGAGTAAGGAACCACCGGCATGACCGGCGCCGCCCTGCTCGCATTGATCTCTCTCGGGACCGTCGGCGGGGCGCACTTCCTGTCCCGCGCCCGGTGGACGTGGCGAGCGCCGCGCATCGGGATCGCGCTCTGGCAGGCCCTCGGGCTGTGCTGGGGCGTCGCCACGATCGGAGCCCTGCTCGGCCTGGCCCTCCTCCCGTACCGCAAGGGCGTCCTCGGCGGGCTGCCCGGCCTCTACGACGACCAGGCGGCACGCCTCGGCGCCGTGCAGGTCGCGGCGCTGCTCGGTGCGATCAGCCTGGCCGGCGTGCTGCTGGTCATGCTGATGTTCGCGGTGGTCCGGGTGTTCCGGGCCCGGCGGCGGCACCGGGCGCTGCTCGCGCTGGTGTCGCGCCGCGACTCGTCCGTGCCCGGCACCCTCGTCCTCGACCATCCGGGCGCCGCCGCGTACTGCGTGCCGGGCGTCCGCTCGCACAAGGTCGTCGTCAGCGCCGGCACGCTGGAGCTGCTCGACCGCGGCGAGCTGGCCGCGGTCCTCGCGCACGAGCGCGCGCACGCGCGCGAGCGGCACGACCTGGTGCTGCTGCCGTTCACGTCGCTGCGCCAGGTGTTCCCGCAGTTCCACCTGGTCGGGCGGTGCCTGGACGCGGTGGAGCTGCTGATCGAGATGGCCGCCGACGACCGGGCCCGGCACCACCATCCGGCGCGCGAGCTGGCGACGGCGCTGCTGCGGTTCGCCGCGGCGCGCCCGGCGGCCGCCCCGTCCGGGACGCTCGGCGTGGCGCACGGCGACATGCCGGTGATGGTGCGGGTGAACCGCCTGCTGGAGCCGGAGCCGGTGTCGCGCCGCATGCGCGTCGCCGCGTCGGTCGCCGTCCCGGTCATCGCCGGCCTTCCGCTGCTGCTTCTCGTCCTGCCTCACTAGTCCGCGCGGGCGTTTCCGGAGCGGCGGCCTGCGGCTTCGGGCGGCGCAGGACGAGGAGGGACACCGCGAGCGCGGCGACCAGGAGCCCGGCGGAGACGCCGAACGCCAGGTGGTAGCCGCCGGTGAGCGCGTGGGCGGCGTCCTCGCCGTCCGCGCGCAGGGTCTCGGTGCGGGCGGCGGCGAGCGTGGTCAGTACCGCGACGCCGAGGGCCATCCCGACCTGCTGGACGGTGTTGAACACTCCTGACGCGAGGCCCGCGTCCTCCGGGCGGGCGCTCGACATGCCGAGTCCGGTCAGCGACGGCAGGACGAGCCCCGCGCCCGCGACCAGGACGAACACCGGGAGCAGGTCGGTGATGTAGTCGGCGTCCACCGGGACGGTCGTCAGCCATGCCATCGCGCCGATCAGCAGCACCAGGCCCGCCATCAGCACGAACCGCTCACCGAGCCGGTTGGACAGCCGCGCCGACACCAGCAGCGAGACCGCGCCGATCGCGACGGCGGCCGGGAGCATCGCCAGGCCCGTGTCCAGTGCGCTGTAGCCGAGGACCTGCTGCATGTAGAGGGCGACGACCACCTGGAACGAGAACATCGCCGACAGGGTGAGCAGCTGCACGGCGTACGCGCCGGACACGTTCCGCGAGCGCAGGATCCGCAGCGGCATCAGCGGGGTCGCGGCCCGCGCCTGCCGGACGGCGAACCCGGCGAGCAGCAGCAGCGACACCGCGCCGAGGCCCAGCGTGTGGAGCGAGATCCAGCCGTGGCCCTCGACCTTCACGACCGTGTAGATGCCGAGCATCAGCCCGGAGGTGACGAGCAGCGCCCCGGCGATGTCCGCGCCGGCGGCGAGGCCGAGCCCGCGGTCGCGGGGCAGTGCGGGGAGCGCCAGCAGGATCGTGGCGAGGCCGATCGGCAGGTTGATCAGGAAGATCCAGTGCCAGCTCAGCGCGTCGGTGAGGACGCCGCCGAGGACCTGCCCGATGGACGCGCCCGCGGCACCGGTGAAGCTGAAGATCCCGATCGCCTTCGCCCGCTCGCGCGGGTCGGTGAACAGCGTCGCGAGGATGCCGAGGACGACGGCGGTGGCGAGCGCGCCGCCGACGCCCTGGAGGAGGCGGGCGGCGACCAGCACGCCGGACGTGGTGGCCGCCCCGGCGAGCGCGGA
This sequence comes from Actinomadura geliboluensis, assembly GCF_005889745.1. Classification (GTDB taxonomy): domain Bacteria; phylum Actinomycetota; class Actinomycetes; order Streptosporangiales; family Streptosporangiaceae; genus Spirillospora; species Spirillospora geliboluensis. The sequence goes on along the minus strand of NZ_VCKZ01000153.1, from coordinate 13,469 downwards.
GGCCGCCGTGAACACCGCGTTCCCGGCGAGGAAGAGCGTCTTGCGGCCGATGAGGTCGCCGAGCCGTCCGGCGAGGAGCAGCAGGCCGCCGAGCGGGATCAGGTAGGCGTTCATGATCCAGCTGAGCCCGGCGGGGGAGAAGCCGAGGTCGGCCTGGATGGCGGGGGCGGCGACGGTCACGATGCTGCCGTCGAGGATCGCCATCAGCATGGTCGCCGATAGCACGCCGAGCGCGGCCCAGCGGGACCGCAGCAGGGCGGAAGGGGTCGTCTCCGTGGTCATGGAGCGACCGTAGCAGATGGTTTTGTTATAGACGATCCTTCACGGATCTATTTTTTGCCCTGCCGGACGCGCCGGGCCGGCCGGGCGGTCTCGACGGGCGTCGCGAGATGCCCGGTGACCAGGGTGTTCAGGGCGCGGACGAGCACCTCCCGCTCGCCGTCCGGCAGCGACCCGAGGGCGGCCTCGTGCACGCCGTCCACGATCCGCTGGCTCTCCGCCGCGACCCGCGCGCCCTCCTCGGTCACCGCGATGATCCGGGCGCGGCGGTCGGTGGACGACGGCCGGCGCTCGGCGAGGCCCGCCTTCTCCAGCGCGTCCACGGTCACGACCATGGTCGTCTTGTCCATGTCGCCGATCTCGGCGAGCTGGATCTGGGTGCGCTCCTCCTCCAGGGCGTGGACGAGGACGCAGTGCATGCGCGGCGTCAGCCCGATCTCGGCGAGCGCCGCTGTCATCTGGGTGCGCAGGACGTGGCCGGTGCGGTCGAGCAGGAAAGACAGGTCCGTCGTCGTCCGGCTGGGGGCCATCGAAGTCATACCGCCAGCCTACCCAGGTTGTTCTGTTGCGGATTATCTGCTAGGAGCCGCATGCCATCGTCTATGCTGGGGGCATGAACCGCGTGTGTCTGGGCTGGTGGCCGTCCTAGGACGGCCGACGCTCGCGCATGCCACAGGGCCGTCCGCTGGACGGCCCTTCTGCTTCTCGGTGACCCGGGCCGGTCCGGCGGGACGGCCGCCCAGCCCGCTCCCGACCGAGGAGAGACCATGGAGACGACCGCCACCAGCACCGCCACCAGCACCGCCGCGGCCGAAGCGCGCAGCCGCGAGCTGGAGGAACGCATCGCCGCCGACCCCGGCGCGTTCCGCATCCTGACCGGCGACCGCCCCACCGGGCCGCTGCATCTCGGCCACTACTTCGGCACCCTCGCGAACCGCGTGCGGCTGCAGCGCGCCGGCGTCGAGCTGTTCGTGCTCGTCGCCGACTACCAGGTGCTCACCGACCGGGACGTCGCCGACCGGCTGTCGGAGTACGTCGAGGGCCTGGTCGCCGACTACCTGGCCGCCGGGATCGACCCGTCCGCCGCGACCGTCTTCCGGCACAGCGCCGTCCCCGCGCTGAACCAGCTCATGCTGCCGTTCCTGTCGCTCGTGTCGGTGCCGGAACTGAGCCGCAACCCGACCGTGAAGGACGAGATCGCCTCGTCCCGGCAGTCGTCGGTCAGCGGGCTGATGTTCACCTACCCGGTCCACCAGGCCGCCGACATCCTGTTCTGCAAGGCCAACCTCGTCCCCGTCGGGAAGGACCAGCTCCCGCACCAGGAGATCACCCGGACGATCGCCCGCCGCTTCAACGAGCGCTACGCGCCGGTCTTCCCCGTGCCGGACGCGCTGCTGTCCGCCGCCCCGAGCCTGCTCGGCATGGACGGCCAGAAGATGAGCAAGAGCCGCGGCAACGCCATCGCGCTGTCCGCCGGGCCGGACGAGACCGCCAGGCTGATCAGGCGGGCGGTGACCGACACCGACCGGCACATCGCCTACGCGCCCGAGACCCGCCCGCAGGTGTCGAACCTGGTGCTGCTCGCCGCGCTCTGCCAGGGCCGCGACCCGCATGCCGTCGCCGCCGAGATCGGGGACGGCGGCGGCGCCGCGCTCAAGAAGGTCGTCACGGACTCGGTCAACGAGTTCCTCCGCCCGATCCGGGCCCGCCGCGCCGAACTGGTCGCGGACCGGACGTACCTGCGCGGCGTCCTGGACGAGGGCAACGAGCGCGCCAACGCCGTCGCCGACCGCACCCTGGCGGAGGTGAGGGCGGCGATGGAGTCCTAACGCGGGGCGATGCCGCGCAGCACGACGGCGACCAGCTCGTCGGCGGAGGCCGGCGGGACGCGGCGCGCGATGTCCTCGCCCTGGAAGAGCGCCGACAGCACCGGTTCGTGGCAGGCGCCGACGAGCATGGACGCGGCGGCGTCCAGCGGGGCGTCCGGGGCGAGGCGGCCGAGGTCGCGCTCGGCCCGCAGGTAGCCGGCGAGCCGGGACCGCCAGTCCTCCTCGCCGCCGCTCAGCGCCGAGAACCGGCTGAGCACCTCGGGCTGCGCGACCAGCCCGGCCAGGGCGGGGACGAGGGCGCCGTGCGTCGCCAGCCCGTGCGCGACGTACGCGCGCAGGTTCTCCTCGACGGTGGCGGTGCCGGGCTCGGGCAGCGGGTCGAGCGCCCGGCCCACCGACTCCGCCCGCGCCCGCAGCGCGTGCGCGAGCAGCTCCTCCTTGTCGGCGAAGTGGTTGTAGAGGACGCCGTCGGCGACGCCGGCCTCACGCGCGATCGCCCGGACGGTCAGCCCGGCCGTCCCGCGGTCGGCCATCATCCGCTCCGCCGTCGCGATCAGGTGCTCGCGCAGGGTCCGGTCGCCGGCGCGCAGCACGGCCGCTTTTCGAGGTGACATCACCGCGCATCGTATTCTCCGAGCGCGAACCCGCGGGCGGCGAGCTCGGGCAGGAAGTCGGGGCCGGCGACGTCCTCGATGTGCCGGACGCCGGGCGGCGCCCCGGCCAGCCGCCGGACGACCAGCGCGGCGGCCAGGCCCGTCGCCCGGCTCTGCCGCCGCCCGGCGAACGACCGGACCCGGCCACCCGACGCGACCGCCACCGCGAACCCGTCCCCGCCCACGTGGACGTGCCGGAACGCGGCCCGCAGCGGTGCGGCGTCGCGGAACCGCCGGAGCCGGGGCAGGACGGCGGTCAGGGCGCGCGAGTCCAGGCAGAGGCCCGTCCTGACCCGCCCGGGGAGGGTGTACTGGTCGGAGAACGGGAAGCGGTGCACGGTGCGCACTCCGTAGGGCGGCGGGAAGCGCATCCGCCACGATTCGCCCAGGTCGCCGAGGGAGTCGAGCGTCCAGTCCACGGCGGACGGGCCGTGCCGCTCGCCCGCGCCGAGCAGGACGCCGATCTCCGTGTCCGCCCCGCCGAACCCGGCGGCCAGCAGGTTGGTGACACCGGGCGCGAGGCCCACGCTGAGCACGGCCGTCGCGCCCGCGCCCGCCGCGAGCCCGTCGAGCTTCTCGATCCCGGAGAGCACCTCGTAGGACGCGGAGACGTCGACGTAGTGGACGCCGCGCCGCAGGCACTGCTCGGCGACGCGCACGTTCTCGGTCTCGGCGCACATGACGACCGCGTCGGCTTCGAGCCCTGCGACGCCGTCGCGCCGCAGGTCCACACGCATCGGAATCGCACCGTTCACGGTGCCGGCCTTGGCGAGGTCGCGGCCCGCGACGACGATCTCCGGGACGTGCCCGCGCAGGCCCGCGACGACCTCCCGTCCCACGGCTCCGTACCCGCCGAGGACGACGACCCGGTTCATCGGCGCGCCGTCACCAGCCACGACCGGCTCCGCAGCCGGACGGCGCCGTCGCGCTCGAAGCGCCGCATCGCCTCCGCGAGCGTGGCGACGAGGTCGTCTCCGGCGCCGTAGTTGTAGCGGATCGGGCCCCACTCGGCGAAGAACTGGGCCGCGTCCCGCGCGTCCCGTCCCCAGATCTGCTCGGCCTCGACCTGGCGGCAGTTCACGGAGCCGAACCCGGCCGCGCCGAGCACCTCCTGGACGCGGCCGGGATCCGACAGCGACAGGGGTCCGTCATGCCCGATCGGGGCCTCCTCGCGCGGCGGCAGCGCGGCGAAGACCGCCTGGAGGTCGGTGTCGCCGATCGGCGCCATCGAGAGGAACGCCAGCCGCCCGCCGTCCCGCAGCGCCCGCCGGATGTTCCCGAACGCGGCGACGGGATCGGCGAAGAACATGACCCCGACCCGGCTGATCGCCACGTCGTAGGCGCCGTCCTCGAAGGGGTGGACCTGGGCGTCGGCCTGCACGAACTCCACGTTCCCGACGCCCTCCGCCGCGGCGCGGTCGCGGGCGGTGCCGAGCATGGGCCCGGACAGGTCCACGCCCGTCGCCGCGCCGAGCCGGGCGCGCCGGGCCGCGAGCCGGGTGGTCTGCCCGTTCCCGCAGCCGATGTCGAGGACGCGGTCGTGCGGCCCGATGGCCGCCGCGTCCAGCAGGGCGTCGTTGAACCCGCCGTTGACCGCGTCGTACCGGTCGGGATGCGCGGCCCAGTGCTCACCCTCGTACCCGTTCCACGCCTCCGCCTGGTGCGTGTTGACGATCTCCGCCATGCCCCCTCCTCGGGTATGAACGTATGTTCATGAACATAGGTTCATATCGCGTCCGCCGTCAAGGCCGCGCTGAAGGCCGTACCCGCGGGGCCGGGCGAGCGGGGGCACAGCAGCTCGGTGCGATGGACGACCCGCGGCGCGCGGACGGGCACCTCGGCCAGGCCCGGATGCCCGGCGGCGCCCGCGGGCAGGACGGCCAGCCCGTGCCCGGCGGCGACCAGCGCGGCGACCAGCGCGAGGTCGCCGCCCGCGCAGGCGAGGGACGGGCGGAAGCCGTCCCGCACGCCCGCCGCCCGGCGCAGGTCCGGCAGCGGCGCGGCGACGTCCGGGGCGTCCAGCCACAGCGCGTCGACGAGATCGCGCAGGTCGAGGCCGGGCCGGGACGCCAGCGGATGCGCGGCGGGCAGCGCGACCGCGAGCGGCCGCTCGGCCACCGCGGCCGCCGTGACCGGGGCATCGGCGTCCGGGCGCAGCGGATCGGTGGGCGCGGCGATGCCGTCCACCAGCCCGATGTCCAGTCCGCCGGTCGCCACGGCCGCGCCGATGCCGGCGCGGGGCAGCACGCGGACGGCTGCGTCCAGCCGCGGATGCGCCCGGCGGGCCGCGGCCAGCGCCCCCGCGGCGTGGGCGGCGGCGAGCGGCGCGGCGCCGACGCGCAGCCGCAGCCGGGGCGCCCCGCCCAGCCGGTCGATCTCCGAGCGTGCCGCCCGCAGCCGCAGGAGGATCGGCTCGGCATGGTCGAGCAGCCGCGCCCCGGCCTCCGTCGGACGGACGGGACGGCGGTGCAGGAGCGTCACCTTGAGATCGCTCTCCAGCGACGCGATCTGCTGCGACACGGCGGCCTGCGTGTACCCCAACTCGCGGGCGGCGGCCGAGAACGAGCCCGCCCGGACGACAGCGACGAACGTGCGCAGGAGATGCGAATCCATGAGGATAAGCATTGCTTATCAAGCCATCGGGAATCATCGTTGGCGCTTGAGCATGCGGGCGGGCCAGGATCGAGGGCATGACGTTCACCGCACGCATCGCCCTGGTGGGGGAGCGGTCTCCCCACGTCCAGTCGCACGTCCGGATCCCGGGGCTGCTGGAGTCCGTCCGGGAGCGCGACGGCCTCCTCGTCGAGGCGTACTGGATCCCGACCGGCGACGTGGGCGACGGGCTGGAGAAGTTCGACGGGGTGTGGCTGCTGCCGGGCAGCCCGTACGAGAGCGAGGCCGGCGCCGTCACCGCCGTGCGGTCCGCCAGGGAGCACCGGATTCCCATCCTCGGGACGTGCGGCGGCTTCCAGCACATGCTGCTGGAGTACGCGCGCAACGTCTGCGGCCTGGACGACGCCAGGCACGCCGAGAACGACCCCGGCGAGGCCGGTGACGACGCGCTGATCACGCCGCTGGCCTGCTCGCTCGCCGGTCACGAGGCGGAGGTCGCCGTGACGCCCGGCTCGTTCGCCGCGCGGCTCATGGGCACGACGCGCAGCACCGAGCGCTACGGCTGCGCCTTCGGCCCCAACCCCCGCTACGAGGACGCGCTGCGCGCGGGCGGCCTGCGGTTCACCGGGCACGACGACGCCGGGCAGGTGCGCATCGCGGAGCTGCCCGGGCACCCGTTCTACCTCGCCACGCTCTTCCAGCCGGAGCTTGCGGGCGACGGGACCCGTCCCCACCCGGTCATCGCGGCGTTCCTGGCCGCGGCGGCTGAGTCGCACTGATTATCCGATGTCGGACCCATCCGGGACGATGAACGGATGAACTGGTTCCGGCACCGCCGTCCCGCCCTGGCCCTGGAGGTCTCACGCCTCACGGACGAGGAGCAGCGGGGTCGTCGTGAAGGCTGACAAGCGGGACCTGAACCGGGCGCTGCTCGCACGGCAGATGCTGCTGGAACGGCGTGAGATGCCCGTTCTGGACGCCATCGAGCACCTCATCGGCATGCAGGCGCAGGCACCCAGCCCGCCGCACATCGGGCTGTGGAGCCGCCTCGCCGGCTTCGCGTTCGACGCGGTGGGCCCGCTGATGACCGAGCGGCGGGTGCTCCGGATGGTGCTGATGCGCGGAACGCTCCACCTGGTCAGCGCCCGCGACGCCCGCGCGCTGCGGCCGCTCACCCAGCCGCTCCTGGACAACTACCTGCGGACCCGGGCCGCCGACCTGGCCGGCATCGACCTCGACGCGGTCACCGCGCACGCCCGCGCGCTGCTGGAGGACGAGCCGCGCACCGACAAGGAGCTGCGCGAGCTGCTGGCCGAGCGGTGGCCGGACGACGACCCCGCGCTGCTCGGCTGGGCCGTCCGGTGCAGGCTGCCGCTGGTCCAGGTGCCGCCGCGCGGCATCTGGGGCGCCTCGGGGGTCGCCCGGCACACGACCCTCGACACCTGGCTGGACGGGCATCCGCCCGCCGAGACGACGCTGGACGAGGTCGTGCTGCGCTATCTGGCCGCGTTCGGGCCGGCGAGCGTCCAGGACGTCCAGCAGTGGTCCGGCCTGACGCGGCTCGGCGAGGTCGTCGAGCGGCTGCGGCCGGAGCTGCTGGAGTTCCGGGACGAGAACGGCCGCGCGCTCTACGACGTGCCGGACGCGCCGCGTCCCGGCGGCGACGCGCCCGCGCCGGTCCGGTTCGTCCCGGACTTCGACAACCTGCTGCTCTCCCACGCCGACCGCGCCCGGATCATCAGCGAGGAGCACCGCAAGCGCGTCTTCACCGTCAACGGCATCATCCGCGCGACGTTCCTGGTGGACGGCTTCGTCCACGGCATATGGAAGATCGAGAAGAAGCGCGGGGAGGCGGTGCTGCGCGTCGACCCGTTCGCCCCGGTCCCGAAGCGGGAGCGCGCCGCGCTCGAAGAGGAGGGCCTGCGGCTGCTGGCCGCCGGGCACCCCGACGCCAAGTCGCACGCGGTCGAGTTCCGCTAGACCGCGCCGGTCAGCCTTCGCCGCGTGCGCACGGGGCCTCGTGGTCGGGGTCGAGGGACGACAGGAGCGCGTGCAGGGTCTCGCGGAAGGCGAGCATCTGCTCGCGGTCCAGCGGGTCGAACAGGTGGCGCCTGACCTCGGCGACATGGCCGGGCGCCGCCTTGACCAGCACGGCGTAGCCCTCGTCGGTCAGCCGCGCGATCGTGGTGCGCCGGTCGCCGTCGTGCTTGCAGCGGCTCACCCACCCGGCCTCCTCCAGCCGGTTCACGGCGTGGGAGAGGCGGCTCGGGGACGAGTGGACGAGGTCGGCGAGCGCGGTCATCGTCAGCGCGCGGTCGGGCGCCTCCGACAGCATCGCCAGGATCATGTAGTAGGCGTGCGGCATCCCGGAGTCGCGCTGGAGCTGCCGGTCGAGGGCGGCGTTGAGCAGCCGCGACGTCCACAGGAAGGCCCGCCAGGTCTCCTGCTCCTCGTCGTCCAGCCACTGCGCCTCGGTCATGCGGACAGTCTACCCAAAAGTTGAACCCTCAAGCCTTGAAAGTTCAATCATTCTCCGGATATGGTTGAAGTCTCAAGTAAAAGGGGGACGACATGACCCGGATGCCGGTGCTCTACCTGAGCCACGGGGCTCCGCCGCTGGCGGACGACGCCCTGTGGACCGACCAGCTCGCCCGCTGGTCGGCCGACCTGCCGAAGCCCGCGGCGATCCTCATGGTGTCCGCGCACTGGGAGGCCGCGCCGCTCAGCGTCGGCGCCACCCGGCCGGTGCCGCTGGTGTACGACTTCTGGGGATTCCCAGAGCACTACTACCGCGTCCGCTATGACGCGCCCGGCGCCCCCGAGCTGGCCGCCGACGTGCGCAAGCTGATCCCCGGCGTCCACCAGGACGAGGAGCGGGGCCTGGACCACGGCGCGTACGTGCCGCTGGTGGAGATGTACCCGGACGCCGACGTCCCTGTGCTGCAGATGTCGATGCCGACGCTGGAGCCGGAGCGGCTCTTCGAGGTGGGGCGGAGCCTCGCGCCGCTGCGCGACCGCGGCGTGCTGATCATCGGGAGCGGGTTCACCACGCACAACCTGCGGGAGCTGCGCCCGGACCCGGACGCCCCGCCGCCCGCCTGGTCGGCGGAGTTCGACGAGTGGACGGACCGCGCGGTGCGGGGCGGCGACGTCGACGCCCTGCTGGACTTCCGCGCGAAGGCGCCCGCGGCGCGCATCGCCCACCCGCGGACCGAGCATTTCGCGCCGCTGTTCATGGCGCTGGGAGCGGACGCGGACCAGGCGTCGGAGCGCCGGTCCGTGATCGACGGCTACTGGCTCGGGCTGGCGAAGCGCTCGTTCCAGTTTGGGTGAATTGTCACGTTCCGCCCGATTGGCCGGACGGGGTCAGTCGGTCGCCGTCTCCATCTGGGCGAAACCGGTGCGCCACGAGGTCACCTGCGGCTTCCAGCCGAGGTCCAGCGCCTTGGCGTTGGACACCGGGCGGCCGGTCGTCGCGGCGTGCTTGCCGGCGCTGCCCGGGTGCGGGGCGCCGATCGCCGCGCTGTAGACGGGCAGCCAGTCCGCCGTGGTGGCGGGCTCGTCGTCCACGATGTTGACGGCGCCGGCCGGCCAGTCGAGCGCGGCGAGCGCCGCCGACGCCGCGTCGTCGGCGTGCACGAAGGACGTCCACGACGGCGCCAGCCGCAGCGTGCCCGCGCGGGCCCGCTCGGCGATCGCGCCGTCGGGGGCGTACCAGGTGCCGGGGCCGTAGAGCGCGCCGTACCGCAGCACCACGCCGCGCGGCATCTCGCCGACCGCGTCCTCCAGCGCCGCGACGCCCGCGTACGGCGGCAGCGAGGAGTCGAGCGGGTCGGACTCGACGGCCGCCGTGTCGCCCGGGACGTACAGCCAGGCGATGCTCTGCGCGACCATCGTCTCGACGCCCGCGGCCTTCGCCGCGTCCACCAGGTGGCGGGTGCCGGCGATGCGCAGCCGCGAGTTGGCCTGGAAGTCCTCCGCGCTGAGGTCGGTGAGCTGGTGGATCACGGCGTCCGGGCGCTCGGCCGCGACGGCGTCGCGGACCGCCGGGCCGTCGAGCATGTCCACGACGACGGGCGCGGCGCCGAGATCGCGCAGCAGCCCGGCGCGGTCGGACCGGCGCGTCGTCCCTGCGACCTCGTGGCCCGCCTGGACGAGCAGCGGGATCAGCCGGCGGCCGACGACTCCGGTCGCTCCGGCGAGGAGAATCTTCAAGGGGGTACCTCCGCGACTGTCACGCCTTTGTGAGATCGTCTTTTGTAGGATCGTCCAGGTGCACTCGCCCGGCGTTCGGCATGGTAGCCCCCCTGCGTCCGGTCGGACGACGTCGGACGAGCCGCACCGCCCCCGGGGTCCCGTCCGCCCATGAGCGTACCGCCGGGAACCGCCCGAACGCGTTTCGCATCCGGCGCGGACGAGAATTCCCGTGTGCGAAACGGAACCGGCGACGGCGGAGGAACGCGCATGGAGATCACTCTCGTCCAGGGCGACATCACCGAGCAGGACGCCGACGCGATCGTGAACGCGGCCAACTCCTCGCTGCTCGGGGGCGGCGGCGTGGACGGCGCGATCCACCGCCGGGGCGGGCCCGAGATCCTCGACGCGTGCCGTGACCTGCGCGCTTCGCGGTACGGCGGCGGGCTGCCGACCGGCCGGGCGGTCGCGACCACGGCCGGGCGGCTGACCGCCCGCTGGGTGATCCACACGGTCGGCCCGGTGTACTCGGCGTCCGACGACCGCTCCGGCCTGCTGGCCTCCTGCTACCGCGAGTCCCTCCGCGTCGCCGACGAGCTGGGCGCCGCCTCGGTCGCCTTCCCGGCGGTGTCGGCGGGCATCTTCGGCTGGCCGCTGGACGATGCCGCCCGGATCGCCGTCGGCACCGTCCGCTCCACCCCCACCCAGGTCGCCGACGCCCGCTTCGTCCTCTTCAGCGGCGACGTCTACGCCGCCTTCGAGCGCGCGCTGGAATCCCTCTAGCCGCTTCCGGCCCGCCGTCAGTCCTCCTTGGGGGGCGGCACCACGAGGACGGGCCGGTGCGCGTGGTGCAGCACGCGGGTCGACACGCTGCCCAAGATGACGGAACGGGCGCCCGCGAGACCGCGCGAACCCGTGACGATCAACGAGGCGTTCAGCTCGTCCGCGACGTCCACGATGGCGGCCCAGACGGGGCCGCCGCCGCGCTCCGCCCGCGTCGTCACCTGGGTCAATCCGGCGGAGAGGGCGAGGTCGGCGCCCGCCTGGGCGAGCTGCTCGGCCTGCTTCTCCTCCTCCCAGGTGTCGCCGTCCTGCGGCCCGGCGGGGACCGGGGCCACGGCGGCGATCGGCGCCCAGGTGATCTGAGTCAGCAGCGGCTCCCACACCGTCATCACCACGGTCGGCTCGGCCTTCAGGTGGCGTGCGGCGAACTCGATGGCGGTGCGCGAGTCGTCAGAACCGTCGAATGCAATGAGAACTGTCATATGAAAGACATTTCCAAGATCAGAGGCGGGGGAACCCGAACGGCCCGCACAGTGGCCGATCTCTCAGCCGGCCTGGGGCGCGCGGCCGGTGCCGGGCGGGCCGGCGAACGCCTGCGCGATGTCGAGCCAGCGGTCGGCGTCCGGACCGGTGGCGGTGAGCGCGAGATCGGCGCGGTGCCGGCGCTGCGCGACGGCGTGGCAGAAGTCGAGCGCGGGACCGGTCACGGACTGGCGCGCGTCCGCCGGCCCCCACGTCCACTCCTCGCCGCCGGGCCCCGCCAGGACGACGCGGAACTCCTCGGCCGGCGGCTCCAGGCCGCGGTTGCGGTACGCGAAGTCGCGGGTCCGGACGCCGATGTGCGCGACGTGCCGGAGCCGGTGCGTCGGCTCGCGCCGGACGCCGAGCGCGTCGGCGACGTCCTCGCCGTGCGCCCACGTCTCCATCAGCCGCGCGGTCGCGAGTGTCGCGGCGCCCATCGGCGGGCCGAACCAGGGCAGCCGCGTGCCGGGCGGGACGGCGGCGAGGGCGGCCACCATGCGGCGGCGGCCCTCGCGCCAGCGGGCGAGGAGCGCCGCCGGGTCCTCCTTCGCGCCCTCCCGCGCGCCCGTCTCCACGTAGCCGTCGGGGTCGGCGAGCGCCTCCTCGACGAGCTTGCCGAACGCGTCGGCGTCGGTGGCCGCGACCACGGCCTGGTCGTCGGTCCAGGCGAGGTGGGCGATCTGGTGCGCGATCGTCCAGCCCTCGGCCGGGGTCGGGTCCGCCCAGCGGGCGGCGGGCAGCGGCGCGACGAGGGCGTCGACGGAGTCGCCCTCGGCGGCGAGGTCGGCGAGCAGAGAGTGCAGATCCGGCATTCCGCCAGCATCGTCCAGCCGGCCGCCCCCGGTACAGGGGGCGGACTACAAAACCGAACGCGGTTCTTTAGCCGGGTCCGTCAGTCGCCGCCGGCCGCCGCCGGCCGCCGTCAGCCGAGGAGGGCGCGGGCGGCGGCGTAGTCGGCCTTGCCGTTGGGCAGCCGGAGGCCCGCGTCCGTCCGGACGAACGCCTTCGGGATCTTGTAGCGGGCCAGGTGGGCGGCGCAGCCCGCGCGCAGCTCGTCGTCGGACGGGCCGCCGGCGGGGCTCACCACCGCGACGATCTCGGTGCCCCAGCGCTCGCTCGGCCGGCCGACGACCAGCGCGTCCGCGACGCCCGGCAGCCCGCGCAGCACGGACTCGACCTCCTCCGCGAACACCTTCTCCCCGCCGGTGTTGATCGTGGTCGCCTCCCGGCCGTGGACCTCGACGGTGCCGTCCGCGAGCAGCCGCGCCCGGTCGCCCGCCACCACGAGGCGCTCGCCGTCCAGCGTCAGGAACGTGGAGGCGGTCTTCGCCGGGTCGCCGAGGTAGCCGAGCGGGATCGCGTCGCCGCCCTTGGCCAGCCAGCCCAGCTCGTCCTCGCCGGGCGCGAGGCGCCGGGACCGGTCGGCGGACAGCACCGCCGTCCCGGGCGCCGCCGCGAACGTCCTCGCCGCCGAGCCGTTCCGGGTCACCTGGAACCCCGACTCCGACGAGCCGAGGACGTCCACGATCCGGGTGTGCGGCAGGAGCTCCAGCATCCGCGCCTTCACGCCGGGGCTGATCGCGGCGGCCGAGTTCACGAACGTGCGGAGCGCGCCGAGGTCGTGCGGCCGGGCCTCCAGCGCCGCCGTGATCGGACGGGCGAACGCGTCCCCGACCAGCGGCATCCGGGTGACGCGCTCGCGCTCGGCGGTCGCCATCAGGTCGGCCGCGTCCAGGCCGTCCACCCGGTCGGGGAACACCACGCACCCGCCGCCGCACCAGGCGCCGAGCGCCGACCACGTGCCCGCGCCGTGCATCAGCGGCGGGCCGACCAGCACCCGCACGTCGCTGCGGACGGCCCGCGCGACGGCGTCGTCCAGATCGGTGACGGGGACGCCGTCGCGGCGCCGCAGGCCGAGCGGGCCGATCATCAGGTCGCCGATCCGCCACAGCACGCCCTTCGGCATGCCGGTCGTGCCGCCGGTGTAGAGGACGTGCAGGTCACCGGCCTCGGGCCGCACCGGCAGCGGGTCGGCGGACGCCTTGGCGAGGGCGTCCTCGTAGTCGAGCGCGCCGGGCAGCAGCGGGGCGCCGGACTCGTCCGCGACCTGGAGGAGCAGCGGGCGCTCGTCCAGCCGCTCGACGACCCGGCCGATGGCGTCCGCGAACCGCGCGTGGAAGAGCACGGCCGCGGGGCGGGCGTCGCCGAACAGGTGCGCCAGCTCGTCGTCCACGTACCGGTAGTTGACGTTGAACGGGGCGACGCGGGCCTTGTGCGCGCCGACCAGGCCCTCCAGGTACTCGGGGCCGTTGTGCAGGTAGAGCGCGAGATGGTCGTGCGGCGACTCCCAGGGCTCGGCCGCCGTGCCGCGCAGGCCGAGGCCGTGCGCGTGCAGGACGTTCGCCAGCCGCCGGGTCCGGTCGGCCGTCTCCCGCCAGGTCGTCCGGCGGTCGCGCCACACCAGGCACTCGCGGTCGGGGATCGCGGCGGCGATGGCCTCGTGCAGGGTCGCCAGGTCGAGCATCGGCACTCCTCGGGGGGACGGCGTCGGCAGCACCGTAACCGATAACTTACCGAACCTCGTTCGGTGGTGGCG
>NZ_VCKZ01000659.1 GCF_005889745.1 Actinomadura geliboluensis | reverse complement strand
CCGGGGAGCAGCGCGCCGAGGGCGGCGGCGGCCGCGAGGTCCCAGAGCTGCCCGGCGTTCGCGCCCCGCGCCGCCCGGGACGTGAACGCCAGCGGCGCGCCCTCGGCGGTGACGGCGACGCCGTCGAAGCATCCTTGCGCCAGCGGCTCGGCCAGCACGCTTTCCGGCATGCGACGGAGAGTAGGACACGGGGACGCCGCGTTCCACGGACTTGCGGAAACTCGGTTCCCCGGTGACGTTTCCGCGCCCCGGGGCGCTGTCATCGGGCCGGGAGTCAGCCGGCGTCGCGGAGCCGGGCCGCGGCGTCCTCCGGGGAGACGTCGTTGATCCAGGCGGCCATGCCCGACTCCGACCCCGCCAGGTACTTGATCTTGTCGGGGGCGCGGCGGATCGAGAAGAGCTCCAGGTGCAGCCGGAGCAGGTCGTCGCCGGCGGGCGCCTGGTGCCAGCCCGCCACGTACGGGAGCGGGGTGCCGTAGAGGGCGTCGCAGCGGCGCAGGAGGTCGCGGTAGAGGACGGCCAGCTCGTCGCGCTCCCCGGCGTCCAGCGCGGTGAAGTCGGGGACGTGGCGGTGCGGCATGAGGTGCACCTCCACGGGCCAGCGGGCGGCGGCCGGGACGTAGGCCGTCCAGTGCTCCCCCGCCAGCACGACGCGGCTGCCCGCCCGCTCGGCCTTCAGCACCTCCTCGAACAGGCCGGGCCGCGCGGCGGCCGCCGCCAGCATGCGCTCGGTGCGGGGCGTGACGAACGGGTACCCGTAGATCTGGCCGTGCGGGTGGTGCAGGGTCACGCCGATCTCGACGCCGCGGTTCTCGAACACGTACACCTGCCGGACGCCGGGCACCGCGGCGATCTCGGCGGTCCGGTCGGCCCACGCGTCGACGATCGTCCGGACCCGCGAGACCGGCAGCCGCGCCATCGAGGCGGAGTGGTCGTCGGTGAAGCACACGACCTCGCAGCGCCCGGCGCCGCGAGAGCGCTCCACCCCGTCGATCTCCGGCGGGACGGGCGGGGTGCGGACGTCGAAGGACGGGAACCGGTTCTCGAACGCCACCACGTCGTAGGACGGGTCGGGGATCTCCGACGCGGGCCCGCCGGGGCACAGCGGGCACTGGTCGGCGGGCGGCAGGAACGTCCGGGTGTTGCGGTGCGCGGTGATCGTGACGCGGTCGCCGGTCAGCGGGTCGCGGCGCGTCTCGCACACCGGCTCGACCGGCGCGAGGCCGCGCGGGTCCGGGACGGGTTCCCGGCCCGGCTCCTCGTCGTAGTAGACGATCTCGCGGCCGTCGGAGAGCCGTGCGCGTGTCCGGAACATGTCCCGGGCAGCCTACCGCGCCCGGTGATCACCCGGCCGGGGCGCTCGCCGGGTTCTGGTCCCGGTGCACGCTCAGCAGGTGCCGCACCAGCGTCGTCAGCACCTCCTTGCCGGAGGCGCGCTCGCGGACGTCGCACAGCACGATCGGGGTGTCGGGGCGCAGGTCGAGCGCCTCCCGGATCTCCTCGGTCGCGTAGTCGTAGCCGTCGTCGAAGCAGTTCACCGCGACGACGAACGGCAGCCCGCGGTTCTCGAAGTAGTCGACGGCGGGGAAGCAGTCGGCGAGGCGGCGGGTGTCGGCGAGGACGACGGCGCCGAGCGCGCCGTAGGACAGCTCGTCCCACATGAACCAGAACCGGTCCTGGCCGGGCGTGCCGAACAGGTACAGGATCAGGCCGTCGCGGATCGTGATGCGGCCGAAGTCCATCGCGACCGTGGTGGTGGTCTTCTGCTCGACGCCCGCCGTGTCGTCGACGCCGACGCTCCGGTCGGTGAGCAGCTCCTCGGTCTGCAGCGGGCGGATCTCGCTGACCGCGCCGACCATGGTGGTCTTGCCGACGCCGAACCCCCCGGCGACGAGGATCTTCACCGCGACCGGCGCCGCCGCGCTCCCCGCCGGAGCCCCGCCTTCTCCTCCCGCTGCTTCGGTGCGGGGGGACGAGCCCCCGCTCCCCCCGGCGACCGCGCTCGGGCCGGCGTTCGCCGCGGACTCAGAGGGCTTGGAGACCATGGAGCACTTCCCTCAGCAGACGTTCCTTGGAGAGCGGGCTCTCCTGTTGGGGACGGGTGACGGTGATGAGCCGGTGGTGCAGCAGATCGCCGAGCAGGACGCGCACCACGACCAGCGGCAGCCGCATCCGCGCCGCGATCTCGGCGACCGGCTGCGGCTGCACGCACATCTCCAGGATGTCGAGGTGCTCGGGGCCGATGCCGGGCGAGCCGGACCGGGGCCGCGCCGCGGTCGTCACGATCGTGATCATGTCGAAGTTCTCGCGCGTCGCGGGCCGCGCGCGCCCGCGCGTCAGCGCGTACGACCGGACGATCGGGCCGGCCTCGTCATCGAGCCATTCGCTGCCAGGACCGGTCATGGCCCGTCACGATTCCTCGTTGTCGAGGGCCTCGGCGCGGCCGCGCCGGGTGCCCTGCTGGATGGACGACATCATCGACCGCAGCTCCTCGGGCGACCGGATCGGGCGGCGCGGCGCGGCGGGCCGCGGCGAGGTGACGGTGGGGTCCTCGCGCAGCTGCGACGCCATGTTCTCCTGCCGGACGCGGCGCGGCAGCGGCGGCCGGGAGCCCGTCCCCGCCCCGTCGGCGGGCCGCCGCCTGACCTCCCGCGGCGAGCGCGGGATGCCCGGCCTGGCGGGCGGCGCGGCGGACGCGGGCGGCGCGGGCCGCTCCGGCTCGGGCTCGGGCTCGGGCTGCGCCGCGGACGGCGGGTCGCCCCACGGCGACGGCGCCGGCGTGGACGGCTGCGGGGGC
>NZ_VCKZ01000658.1 GCF_005889745.1 Actinomadura geliboluensis | reverse complement strand
AGACAGCCCCCGCCGCACCCGACCAACCACACCCAGAAGCCGCCGCCAAACCGCCGGCCCCTAACACCACCACCAGAAGAGTCAAGGCGAGCACCGCCCAAAGGCGTCAGGTGCGGAGAGTCCTTGGCAGCCGACTGATCCTTGACCGGATGTCCGGACTTAGCGACTACGCGTACCGCGGCTCGGTGTGCAGGGCTTCATTTTGCGTTCGACGCAGTTGCCGCCGCCGACGGCGCGATAGTCCATGTACGAGGGGATGAGCACCACGCAGCTCCGGACGAAGGCCGTGCTGGACGGCGACCACCCGGGTCGCCAGCGGCCCCGCAAGTGGTTCACGACGGGAGCCGCCGACGCCCGCCTACACCACGGTCATGTGCCGCACCGAGGGGTGCGGGTCGTTTTCGTCCATCGGTGAGTGCGCTGGCAACGCCGAGTGCTTGCGTGTTGAAGGGACCGGGGGATGGTCTGCGTGCTGAGCGTGCCGTTGGGTAGACGGTCGCATTGGTGAGCGGACTGACAACGGCGAGCGGTATGAGCAGTTGAAATCGGTATCCGACGCCCCGCAAGTTCGTTGGGGACGCCTCCACCCGCGTCGACCGTCTATTTGGGCTGCGCTTGGCCGCGTGCCGCCGTCTTCATGAGGACCTCGGTGACCGTTGGGCTGCTCGCCGACGCCTTGGCAGGTCCGTGTCCTCTCATGACCGCCGTCCAGCCGCCGGTGAACTTATCAGGATCGTGTGCACCATGCTGTCCGGCGTCGTCGCCCTGTACCAGGGGACTGGCGCCTTCCCCGCTGGATCGCCTCCGGAGGAGAGTGCCAAAGTCCTCGCCAGCCTGCTCTCCGGGTTCATCCTGCACCTACCGAGATGAGCGATGTCGCCACATCGCGGCGGTAGCCAAGCGCCGCTTGTGTGAACGGCTTGCATGGGACGTCGGTGCAGAAGGTCATCGGGGAGGTGCAGATCTCGGCAGGTTGGCTGTACCGCTAATGGCCGCGCTGGGTGGCGACGTTGTGTCGGTCGAGACCGGCCCCGAGGCGGTGGGGGCATGTCCTTGCCGCTCTGTGCGTGGTGGGCGCCGAGGTGATCGAGGTCCTGGGGGGCCGGTGGTGGCGCGCCGACCCGACCGTGGCCTACAGCGCGGCCGTCGCGGCCAGGATCAGCCCGATTGCCCCCGGCAGGTGCACAGCTCCGCGAGGGCCGCGTGGTCGCCTTCGAACGACACACCCTGTTCACGTCCACGATCGCCATCACCCTTCGCATCCGAACGGACGCGCGTCGGCGGATTGCCGCGACGTGGTGTTGGTCAGTGGAGGTAGGGCGCGCGGGCATTCGTCCTTGTGATCGCTAGTGCGGCGGCGTTCCCCGCGTCTGGATCGTGCAGACGTGGTGGGGCGGGGTGCTCGTGGTGGTGTGGGCGGTTGCCTTCCAGCCTGCGGGCGCGTTGGCCTCGCTCATAGTTCGGAGCGGTAGGGCGGCCTAGGGAACGCTCACGGCGCGCAGCAGTGCCCGCCGGGTAGGCGCAGGACGCGCGAGGTAGGGCGGCTTCGGGGCGTTCGCGGCTCCGGAGTATGTCGTGTCGCTGTACGGCCACGGGCGCTTCAGGCGGCGGTGGTGCGCTAGGTGTACTCGGTCATGATCTTGGTGACAGTCGGGTGATGGGTGGCTTGCCGCCCGGGGTCGAGTGGGGGTGTTGGGTGTTGTAGTGCTCGAGCCAGGCGGCCAGGGTGCGGGTGGGTTGGTCGTTGTTGGTGTGGGGGCGCTGGTAGGCCCATTCGGTGGCCAGGGTGCGGTTGAGGTGTTCGGCCTTTCCGTTGGTCCACGGACAGCGGGGTTGGGCAGCGGGGACGGGTGAACTTCTGCCGGGCGCCCAGTTCGGTGCAGGCCTGTTGGAAGGCGGCCGAGGTGCGGTGGTTGCGGGGGGTTGTCGGTCGGCACCCGGTGGATGCGGGTGATGCCGTGGGCGGTGAAGAACGCCGCCGGCCGGGTCGGGAGCGCCGCGCAGGTGGTGTTCTTCTCATCAGGCAGCACCTGCGCGTAGGCCGGGTGGGTGTGGTCGTCGATGGGGGTGTGGACGTGGTCGTAGCCGATGCTGCGGGCGAGGACGGCCTCACTGCGGCCGTGCGCCCGCTGGGCGCCGCCGTCGGGGATCCGGCCGAGCTTCTTGACGTCGAGGTGGATCATCGCGCCCGGCTCGGGGTGTTCGTAGCGGCGGCCACTCCTGGCGGGCCGCGCGGTTCTGGTGCCCGGTGACCGGGGCGCGGGCGGCCGGCACCGGGACGCGGTGACGGCGCGGGTCCGGGTCACTGTGCGGGCCGGCACCCCGGTGGCCGCCGCGATGTGGTCCGGGCGGCAGCTCGCGGCGGGCCGCCAGCACCCTCTCCTCGGTCCGGGCCGCAGTCTTGGACGGGGACGTGCGGGGGCCGCTGCGCCGGTCGGCCGGCCCGTCCCATCCCTGACGCCGGTATCGGCCCACCCACCGGTACGCGCACTACCGCGACACCCCCAGCCCGACCGCGACGCGCGCAACCGGGCGGCCATCGAACACGACACGGCGAACCAGCAGACATCTGCCGTGAAACGTCAAACGGGCGTTAGCACGGCTCACTGAGACCACCGGGTGCGTTGGCCTCGCTCATGCTTCGGGGCGGAAGGGGGCCTCGGGGCGTTCACGCCGCGCAGCAGTGCCCGCCGGGTAGGCGCCGGCCGCGCGAGGTAGGGCGGCTTAGGGACGGTCACGGCTTCGGGGTATTTCGTGCCGCTGTACGGCTATGGGTGCTGCAGGTAGCGGTGGTGCGTTAGGGCG
>NZ_VCKZ01000152.1 GCF_005889745.1 Actinomadura geliboluensis | reverse complement strand
GGGGGCGGGGTCGGCCGGGGCGTCGAACAGGGACGCCTGGGCGGGCTCCGGGGCTGCGGCGCGGTCGGTCTCTCCCGCGGGCATCGGGACGATCAGGCCGATCGTGCCCTCGACCTGGCCGAGGAGTTCCTCGGTGGCGGCGCGGGCGGCGGCGGGCAGGTCGGGCTCGGGCACGACCCGCACGACCGGGTCGATCCCGGACGTGCGGACGGCGCGGGCAGGACGGGCGTCGGGCAGCGCGCGCGCCAGCACCCGCGCGGACACCGCCGCGATCTCGGTGGAGTTGCGGTAGTTCGTCGTCAGCTCGTACTCGTGCCGCGTGCGCGGCGCGGCCTTGCGCGGGCGGCGGCGGCCCCGCGCGGGCTTCTCGCCGCCGAGCGCCGCCTCCATCGCGCCGCGGGCGGCGTCGAGGTCCTCCCAGGCGCTCTGGGCCGGGTCCTCCACGATCGTCCAGCTGGCCTGGCGGCCGCGCCGGCCGAGCATCCGCCACTGCATGGGGGAGAGGTCCTGTGCCTCGTCCACGACGATGTGCGCGTACTCGGGACGCTCCTCCACCACGCCGTCGTCGACGCGGCGGGACCGTTCGAGCCGTTCGATCGACGTGGTCAGCTCCTGCATCTCCGGCTCCCACGTGTCGTCCGCGACCTCCTCGCCGGTGAGGATGTTGACGCCGTCCACCACGAACGGGTCGTCGTCGGCCGCGGCCCTGCGGCGGCGGGACGGGCGGGGCGGCGAGCCGAGCAGCGCGTCGAGCTCGTCCAGCAGCGCGACGTCCTGGTAGCTGAGCGGGGCGTCGGCCCCGGCCCAGGACGCGGCGAGCGGCTCGACGTCGGCGCGGTCGAGGTCGCGGCCGGCGGCGCGGCGCAGCCGCTCGGGGTCGCCGAGGGAGCGCAGCACGTCCAGCGGGCGGCGCAGCGGCCACCAGGCGACGAGGAAGTCGGTGAACGAGCGCTGCTCGCGGACGCGGGCGTCGAACTGGGCGCGCTTGGGGTCGCCGTTCTGCCGGGCCCCGCCGTTCCGCCGGCCGCGGGCCGGCTCGTCGTCGAGGGAGGCGAGCCCGTCGGCGGCCAGGATCGCGTTCCACAGCCCGGTCTCGGCGTCCTCCTCGGCCGCGGCGGCCTCCGGCCCGCCGACGTCGGTGAAGCGGCGCCAGAGGGCGTCCAGGAGCGCCTCGGCGGCCCGGCCGCGCGCCGCGTTGACGCTGCCGCGGCTGCGCCGGTGGAGGTCGTTGCGGAGCCGGTCGAGCCGGGCCCGGTCGAGGGTGACGACGATGCCCTTGAACACGACGCGCAGCTCGTCCGGGGCGCCGGGGGCGTGGTCGGCGACGGCGCGCCGCAGCACGGCCGCCATCGCCTCGCCGCCCTTGACGCGGGCGAGGCGCGGCGGGTCGTGGACGGTCGCGGCGGCCCCGTCGACGAGGTCGCCGAGCGAGCGCAGCGTCGCCGAGCCCTCGCCGAGCGACGGCAGCACCCGCTCGATGTAGGCGGTGAAGCGGCGGTTCGGGCCGATCACCAGGACGCCGCGCGACCCGAACCGGCGCCGGTGCCGGAACAGCAGGTAGGCGACGCGGTGCAGGGCGACGGCCGTCTTGCCGGTGCCGGGGGCGCCGCGCACCAGCACGGTGCCGTCGGCGGGCGCGCGGATCACCTCGTCCTGCTCGCGCTGGATCGTCGCGACGATGTCGCGCATGGCGCCTTCGCGGGCGCGGGCGAGCGAGGCGAGGAACGCGCCGTCGCCGACGATGGTCATGCCGTCGGCCGCGTCCGGGTCGAGGAGGTCGTCCTCGAGGTCGACGACGGTGTGACCGCGCGAGTGCAGGACGCGGCGGCGGACGACGCCGCGCGGGTCCTCGGGGGTGGCGCGGTAGAAGTCCTCGGCGGCGGGCGCCCGCCAGTCGATCACCAGGGAGTCGTGCTCGCCGGTGCGCACCCCGACGCGGCCGATGTAGCGGACCTCGCGGTCGCCCTGCTCGGCGGGGTGGAGGTCGAGCCGGCCGAACACCAGCCCGTCGTCGGCGATGTCGAGGGCCTGGGCGCGCAGCGACGCCTGGTGGACCATGGCGTCCCGGTCGACGAGCGAGCCCTTGGTGCCGGCCAGCGACTGGCGGTAGCCCTCGCGGATCATGGCCTGGGCGGCGGCGCGCATCTCCTCCAGCCGCGCGTAGGCGATGTCGACGTAGCGCTGCTCGGCGGCGATCTCTTGATCCTTGACCGTGCCGCCGGGACCGGTCGGCCGCCCGGTGACCTGGGACGACATGCAGGCTGCTCCTCGCACGTGTGTCGTGCCGGGGACGTCCCCCGGCCCGCCTAAGGGGCGAAGGAGACAGCTTATGCGGTCGGCCCTCGGTTCAGTGCGGAGCGGCCGTCCGGGCGCGGGCGAGGCGGCGCGCGGCGCGGCCCGGCGCGAGCAGGGCCGCGCGGCCCTGACCTGGCCGTACGTGCAGGTCGCCGGGCGGGCGCGCGAACGAGCGGTCCAGCGCGTCGAGGACGTGGCGCGGCGCCGTCTCGCCGTCCGGCCGGACGCACCGGAACACCACGCCCTGCCCGCCGTACTCGCGGTACAGCGTCTCGGTGTAGGCGGCGACCGCCCCGGACGCGGCGGCGGTCGCGCCCGCCGCCGGGGGCGGCGCGCAGAGGACCAGCTCGCCGGAGCCGCGCTCCAGCATGCCGGGCAGCGTGGCCCGCGCGATGTGCACCGCACCGAGCACATCGGTGCGGAGAACGTGTTCTACCTCGGTGAGGGGCTGGGTCAGCGGGGGTGCGGCGGGCGCGGTCGCGGCGGCGTGCACGACGCGGTGCACGGGGCCGATCACCGCGAGCAGGTCGGCGACGGCATCGGAGTCGCCGACGTCGCAGGCCCGCACGTGCATGTTAGGGGAGCGCAGCGCCGTCTTCGCCAGGCCCACCTCGTCGACGTCGACCGCGACGACGTCCCAGGCCGCCGCCGCGAGGCGCCGCGCGGCCAGCGCGCCGAGGCCGTGGGCCGCGCCGGTGACCAGTGCTGTCCGCCTCACGGGCGCACCTCCTCGGCGCCCTCGAAGACCATCTGCAGGTGGCCGACGCTGCTGGTGCTCAGCGCGCGCGCCCGGTCCAGACCGAGCCCGCGCAGTTCCTCCGCCACCGGGTGGTCGCCCAGGACGACCTTGGCCCCGCCCGGACGGGTCCGGACGTCGGACGGCGTGAGCGTCCATGGTGTGCGGCGCGTGACCCCGTCCAGGCATGAGTAGGCGTCGACCTTGGGCGCGGCGGTGCTCCCCGGCATCGGCACGCCGGGCTTCACGGCCAGCTCGATCGCCGTGCGCCCGCCGAACCGCACCGCGCACCGCTTGACGCGCGCGGACAGGTCCATGGGCATGTCGGCGATCTCTTTGGGGAAGCCCCAGATCGTCCGTCCGGCCTCCAGGGTGAACTCCTGGTTGACCGGCAGCCAGTGGATGAACGCGCCGATGCCGCGCAGCCCGCCGAGGAGCCCGGACGCGGGCGCGCCGGGCGGGCGCACCAGGAACGCGACGGCGAACTCGTGGTAGGGCCCGAGGTCGCCGTCGGCGTACCGGACGAACGCCAGCGAGCAGATCGCCCGGCCGGGCAGCGGCTCGGCGACGGTCAGCCCGGAGTAGGCGATGACGGCCTGGGCGGCGCGGGCGGGCACGGCGAACATCGCCGACGCCACCGCGGCGTCGCGGATCCGCACCGGGAGGGTGACCCGCTCGCCCTGGATGGCATGCGCTTGCACGGTGCTTGTCACACCGCTTAGTAGAACAGGTTCTCGTTTTGCTGCCAAGGACCGGCCGGGGCCTCAACCCCGCTCGACGGCCGTCCGGATGCGGTCGAGCGTGGCGCGCATGCCCGCGCGGTTCACGGCGGCGCGCCGCTCCGCCGGGACGCCGGTGAAGACCTTGCCGAGCAGCGAGACGAACGCCGCGCCGCGGCCGTCGCGGCGCAGATCCTCCCAGTACTCGGTGAGCCGCGTCCGGGGCTCGGCCGCGCCGTCCGAGACGTCCTCGAAGCGGTACCCCCACAGCGCGACCGGCATGCCGAAGCTCGACACCCGGAACGCGAACGCCTCGCCCGGCACCGCCGCCGTCACCTGGCATGTGGTGAACCACACACGCCACCCGATCCGGTTGAACCCGACGAACCGCGTGCCGGGCGCGATCGACCGTCCGCGCACCCAGACCGCGAACACCTCGGGGCTCCAGTCGCCCATCCGGTGCAGGTCGGCGACGGCCGCGTACACGTCCCGGGTCCCGGCCGCGACGGCCGTGCTCTCTTCGACCACCCACTCGCGTTCCATGGCGGAATCCTCCCACCTCATGACCATCCGGTCATAGGGGCGCGGTCACAGCGACGGTCACAGCAGGTGGGCGTATTCGGCCCGCCAGGCCGCGTACCAGCTCCTGAACCAGGGCTCGGCCGCGGCCAGCGGGACGATGTAGGTGATCGTCTCGGCGTAGTAGCGGCGCTGGAAGTCGGGCGGCATCCGGTCGAGGGTCTGGACGTTGCTGACCCGGTCGGCGAGCTTCACCCGGACGGCCTCGGGCGGGGCGTCGCCGAGGCGGCGCAGGTAGGCGGCCTTGGCGGCGCGTTTGGCCTGCCGCCCGGCCCCGCCCGCCGGAGGCTTGGTGACCCAGTCGACCAGCTCGGTGACCTCCGGGCCGAACTCGTCCTCTACGTCCCGCAGCGTTGCCGGGGTGTCCTCGACGACGTCGTGCAGCACCGCGGCCGACAGCACGGACGGCGTGGTCACCCCGGCCCCGCGCACGAGTACTTCGAGGGCTTCCAGCAGATGCTCGACATAGGGTGCGCCCGTGGGGCGCTTCTGGTCGCCGTGCCAGCGCTCTGCGGCGGACACCGCCCTCCCCAGGGCGTCCAGGTCGATCTGGGCGCCGGACGCCTCGATGTCCGCACGGGCCGTGTCCCAGGTGTGCCAGCGAGTGAAGACCTCCATGGTTCAACTCCGTTCTGTCGCGCCGGACGCCCCGCACACGGCATGGTGGGTGTCGTCCCAAGACACAGTAATCAGCAGGCACGGTAATCAGCGGGCACGGTGAACGGCGGGCACGGTGCAGTCGGCGGAGGGAGGCGGCGCGGTCGTGGTCGGGAGCCGGCAGCGGCCTGGTGGCCGACCGGAGACCGTGGGCAGGGTCCGCGTCGCGCTCGGCCTGGTCTCCGCCGCGGTCTCCGTCGTGCTGTGCGTCGTGCTGGTCGAGAAGTACGTGCTGCGCGCCGAGTGGTGGCAGGTGCGGCACACGGTGACCGGCGAGCCCGTCACGCCGCAGCGCGAGGTCGGGCCGCCGCCGGGGCCGCTCGCGGTGAGCTGGGAGCGGACGACCCCGACGCACCACGGCTCCGTCGCGGGCTACGACGGCGTCTCCTACCAGGTCGCGCTCGGCCAGGTCGTGACCGCGTCCGGGAACGGGATCGAGGTGCGGGACGCGCGGACCGGCGCCGACCGCTGGAGCTACCGCCGGTCCGGCTGGACGATGCTCGGCTGGACCGCCACCCGGTCCCGGCTGGTCGCCTACTTCGAGCGCAACGGCGAGCGCGCCGACCGGGTGCTGGTGGCGTTCGACGCGCTGTCGGGCGGGCTGCTGTGGCGGCGGGAGGGCGAGCGCCCCGCCGCGGTGTCGCGGTCGACGCTGCGCTGGCCCGCCGGCTCGGACATCGTGCTGACCACCGACGACGCGGACCGGACGCTGTTCGGCGTGTCGGCGGTGACCGGGAAGCGGGTGTGGCGGCTGGCGCTGCCGCGCGGCTGCCGGCTGTTCGAGGGCGGCGCGCACCCGGCCGACGGCCGGGAGGTCCTCGCCGCGTTCGGCCTGGACTGCCGGGAGGACGGGCGGCGGCGCAGCCGGCTGCTCGCGGTCGATCCGGCGAAGGGCACCGTCGCCTGGGACGAGCGGCTCGGCTCCAAGGAGTCGCCCGAGGTCTCGATGCTGGACGGCGTCACGCTCGTCTCGGACGGCACGGCGCTGCGCGCGTTCGACGACGAGGGCGACCAGTTCGGGATGTGGGAGGGCGACGGGGTCTGCGGCGACCTGATGTGCCCGGGGGTGCTGGTGCCGGGGCGGCTCCTGGTCGTCTACCACCCGGAGGGGTCCCGGTCCGGCGCGACCCGGATGGAGGCGGTGGACGTGCCGTCCGGTCGGGTCGCCTGGGGCCGCGACGTCCCCGCGTACGTGGCGCTGGCGCAGGCAGGCGGGCAGGTCTTCGCGCTGCGCCCGCGCCTGTCGGAGGGGCTGCTGCCCGCCGGGGTCGACATCGTCGAGCCGTCCGGCGGCGCCACGACCACGGCCCCGGCGCCGTTCTCGATGGACCCGGACCTGCCCGGCGCGCGGCCCTGGATGGCGGCGGCGGGCGGGCTGCTGTACGCGGCCGTCCCGCAGGCGGCGCCGCGCCCGGACGGCGCGGCGCGGCTGGTCGCGCTGCGCGGCGGGCTCACCGGCACCGGCCCGGCCGAGCTCGGCGGCGTGCCCGCGGCGGACTGGCCGGACGCGTGCTCGCTGCTCACCGGGCCCGACCTGGCGGCGGCGCGGATGACCGGCTACGCGGCCGAGCCGCACCGCGCGTCCGCCGGGGGCGTCCGGCTGCCGCGCCCGGTGTCGTGCAGCTACGAGCGGCGCGGGGACCGCGGCGGGCGCGACGAGCCCGAGTCGAAGGACGGTCCGGAGGGCGAGAAGAGCGCGTCGCCGGAGGCGGAGCCGAAGCCGAAACCGAAGCCGACGTCGAGCCCGAGCGCGTCGGGGTCGGCCAAGCCGAAGCCGTCCGCGAGCGCGAGCGCGGACGCCGAACCGCCCGTCCGGGGCCTCACGGTGAGCGTCCGCTGGGTGGGCGAGACCGACGAGGCCGCCGCGCGGATGCTGGACGCCCTGCAGGCCGCGCAGTCGCAGGCCAGGAAGCGCCGCGACATCGGCGGGGACGAGGCGTACGAGATCGGCCCGACCGCCGGGATGATCGCGCTGCGCGTCGGCCGGTACGTCGTGGTGGTGGAGGCGAACCGGCCGCCGGGGGCGGCGGCGCGCATCGCCCGCTCGGTCGCGTACCGGCTGCACCACCCGGCCTGACGCGGGGCTCGGCGCCGGCCGGGGGTCAGTACTCGGGGACGGGCTCCGGCTCGGCGGCGACGTCGGCCGACCGGTTGGCCCACGCCTCCAGCTGCGCGACGAACCGCGCGGCGTGGACGGGCCAGTGGAACCGGGCGCGGGCCGCCTCGTAGCCGCGCCGGCCCTGCTCCGCCCGCCGCTCGGGGTCGTCCCGCAGCCGCAGGACGGCCTTCGCGGCGGCCTGTGGGTCGCCGAACGGGACGACGGTCCCGCAGTCGGCGGGCTCGACGATGTCGACGGCGGGCGGGTTCGGCGTGGTGACGACCGGGATGCCGCGGGCCATGTACTCGACGACCTTCGTCGGCATCGAGTGCCGGTAGTTCGGCTCGTCGTGCAGCAGCGCGAGCCCGGCCATCGCGCCCTCGGCGATGCGCAGCGCCCGGTCGTTCGGGACGAACCCGTACCAGCGGACGACGCCCTCGCGCTGCGCCGCCCGCAGCGCGTCCCGGACGTCGGCGTCGGCGGCGCCGATCAGCTCGACCAGGATGCCCTCGGCGGCCAGCGGCCGGGCCATCTCGATCATGTCGAGGGCGCCGCGCGCCCGGGACAGCTGCCCGACGTAGACGGCGCGGCGGCCGTCCGGCGGGCCGGGCGGCCGCTCGGCGACGTAGGTGGTGTTGGGCACGACCGGGTGGTCCCCGCGGAACCGGTCCCGGTAGCCCTCCTCGGCGAGCAGCAGCCGGTGCCGCCGCTCGCTGCGCCGCTCCAGGTGGTGGACGGCCGGGCGCAGCACCGGCCGCGCCGGGCCGGGGAGCCAGCCCTTGGCCGACAGCGCGGCGGCGGTGTCCTCGTGGACGTCCCAGACGACCGTCCGCTGCCGGACCTCGCGGGGCAGCCCCACCAGCAGTTCGGGGTCGTGCAGCAGGACGAGGTCGGCGTACGCGGCGTGCTCGGTGAGCGCCCGGTGGGCGGCGCGCAGCGCCCGGAGGCGGCGCCGCCCCGTGGCGCGGGGGATGTCCACCGGGCTGAGCTCCCGCCACGGGGTCGCATTACATGCCCGGAATGGAGCTATATATGTGACCTCATGGCCGGCATCGAGCAGCGCGCGGATCTGCCGGTGCAGAATGCGTGCGTCCTCGGGATGGTGCACCACCGTGCAAACGCAGACCCGCATCACACTCACTCCGTAAGGCGCCGAAATCGATCGTCTTAGGACGAGTCTCGGCCGCCGATGGAAATTGCCGATGAATTCCGCCCGTCCGCGACATGTCCGGTGACCGGCGACTCGTCCCTGTGTGTTCGTGCCTGGCCGGGTGCTGCGGGCTAGAGCAGCTCCACGGACTCCCGCCGGGCGTCGCGCGTCCGGCCGCGGGTGTCGAACAGCAGCCGCGCGTGCCGGGTCAGCGTCCCGGCGTCGTAGGCGGCGTGGGCGGCCAGCACGATCGTCAGATCGGCCTCGCGCAGCGCGGCGGCGAGGTCGCCGCCCGCGTGCCGGACCTGCTCGCCGTCCACCTCCCAGGACTCCACGAACGGGTCGTGGAAGCTCAGGTCCGCGCCGAGCCGGGCCAGCCGCCGCGCCACCGGGCGGGCCGGCGACTCGCGCTGGTCGGCGATGTCGGCCTTGTAGGTGACGCCGAGCAGCAGGACCCTCGCGCCCTTGAGCGCGCGCCCCTCCCGGTTGAGCAGCTGCTGCGCCCGCTCGGCGACGTACCGCGGCATGCGGTCGTTGATCTCCTGGGCCAGCTCCACGAACCGGAACGGGTAGCCCAGCGACCTGACCTTGTACGACAGGTAGTTCGGGTCGATCGGGATGCAGTGCCCGCCGACGCCCGGTCCCGGCCGGAACGCCTGGAACCCGAACGGCTTGGTGGCGGCGCAGTCGATCGCGTCCCACAGGTCGATGCCCAGCTCGTTGCAGAACACCGCCATCTCGTTGACGAGCGCGATGTTGACGTGCCGGTAGGTGTTCTCCAGCAGCTTCGCCATCTCCGCCTCGCGGGTGCCCTTGGCCTCCACGACGCGGTCGACGAACTTGCCGTAGAACGCCGACGCCGCCGACGCGCACGCCGGGGTCAGCCCGCCGACGATCTTCGGGGTGTTGCGCACCCCGTAGACGGGGTTGCCCGGGTCGATCCGCTCCGGCGAGAACGCCAGGTGGAACTCCTCCCCGGCGACCAGGCCGGACGTCTCCAGGATCGGCCGGACGACCTCCTCGGTGGTGCCCGGGTAGGTGGTCGACTCCAGCACCACCAGCGTCCCCGGGACCAGGTGCCGCGCGACCGTCTCGGCGGCGCCGCGCACCGCGGTCAGGTCCGGGCCGCCCTCCGGGGACAGCGGTGTCGGCACGCAGATGACCACGGTGCGGGCGCCGTCCAGGACGTCCTCGTCCAGGCTCGGGGCGAACCCGGCCTCCAGCATGTCCCCGATCTCGGCGGGCGAGACGTCGTCGATGTGCGACAGCCCGGCCTTGAGCCCGGCCACCACCCGCGCGTCCCGGTCCAGCCCGCCGACCCGCAGGCCGGCCCGGCACGCCTCGCGCACCAGCGGCAGGCCCACGTAGCCGAGTCCGATGACCACAAGATCCATGCGCCCCGGCTCCCTTCGGTCTATGTCCGTCGGTAGGCCGCCCGGTATCCCGCGGTCACGGCGCGCCAGGTGCGCTCCGCCGCGACCCATTCCCGGGCCGACCGCCCGATTTTTCGTCTCAGCTCGGGAGCGTAAGCCAGGTCTTCCAGACAATTCGCCCATGCTTCCGGGTCTTCCGGAACTGTTAACGTCCCCGTCACGCCCGGTTCCACGATTTCGCGAAGAGCCTTGACATCACTGGCTATTACGGGGATTCCCCCTGCCATCGCCTCGATCGGCTTCAGGGGCGTCACCAATTGGCACACCCGGTCCGCCCGGCGCGGAACCGCGAACACATCGAGGACGGCGTGGTATCGGCGAACGGACTCCATCGGCACGCGGCCGGTGAACACGGCGTGCACGCCGTGCCCGGCGGCGCGCCGCTCCAGCGCGCCGCGCTCGGGACCGTCCCCGACCAGCAGCAGCGTGACGGGCGCCCCGCGGTCGCGCAGCAGCGCGGCGGCGTCGATGAGCGTGTCGATGCCCTCGTAGCCGTAGAACGAGGACGTGAGGCCGACGACCGTGGCGCCGTCCGGGATGCCGAGGCGCGCGCGCAGGTCGCCGGGGTCGGGCAGCGGCTCCAGGAACGCCTCGTCCACCCCGTTCGGCACCGTGAAGATCTTCTCCTCGGGGACGCCGCGGGACGCGATCTCCGCCCGCATCGCCTCGCCGAGCGTCACGACCGCGTCCGCCTCGGCCATCCGGCGCGTCTCCAGCTCGCGCGTCAGCCGGTAGAAGTCGTCGGTCTCGCGGTGCGCGGGGTCGCGGGAGAGCCAGGAGTCCTCCAGGAAGCCGCGCACCTCGTAGACGACCGGGATCCCGTGCCGGCGCCCCAGCTCCAGCGCCACGGCCGCGTTGAGGTGGTTGCTGACCGCGTGCAGGACGGCCGGGCGCAGCTCCTCGACCAGCCGTCCGGCCAGGTCGGCGCTCGTCGCGACGGCGTCCCGCGGGTCCGCGGGCGGGAGCCAGGGCAGCAGGCGGTGGTACGGGACGCCGTCGACGTCCACCCGCGCCCGCGCGTCGCCGACGCCCTGGTTGAGCGGGTAGCCGAGCCTGGTGACCACGTGGGTGTCGAGGCCCGCCTCACGCTGGGCGAGCGCGATCCGGTGCGTCCGCACGGTGTAGCCGGCGTTCGTGCAGGGCAGCGCGTTCGTGACGAACTGGAGCACGCCGTCGCCGGGCCGGGGCTCGCCCCGCACCGGGCGCACCGGCTGCGCCAGCAGGGCGCGCAGGTCCGCGGTCTCACGCCGGACGTCCCGGGGCTTCGGCACGGCCAGCGGGGAGCCCCGGAGCCGCGCGCCGAGCGGGGTCCGCGCGGCGAGCCGGACGGCCAGCCGCGGCGCCCGCGCGGGATCGTCCCGCAGCTGCCTCCAGGCCAGCCCGGCCAGGTAGACGGGTTTCTTCACCACGGGTTTCTTCACCACGGGTTTCTTCACCACGAGGCCGGACGTTAGGCGGCTCCGATGAACAGAAGGGAAATTGTGTTGGCACCCATCGTGCACGTCCTTGGGGCGCGGCCCAACTTCGTCAAGGCGGCCCCGGTGATCTCCGCGCTGCGCGCCGCCGGTGCCGAGCAGGCGGTCGTCCACACCGGGCAGCACTACGACGCGCGGATGTCGGAGGTCTTCTTCGACGAACTGGGGCTTCCGGAGCCGGACGTGAACCTCGGCGTCGGCTCCGGCGGGCACGCCGAGCAGACCGCCGCCCTCATGATCGGCCTGGAGGGGGAGTTCACGAGCCGTTCACCCGCGCTGGTCATCGTGTACGGCGACGTGAACTCCACCATCGCCGCCGCCCTCGTCGCGGCCAAGCTGCACATCCCGGTCGCCCACGTGGAGGCCGGGCTGCGCAGCTTCGACATGACCATGCCGGAGGAGGTCAACCGGCGGGTCACCGACCAGCTCTCCGCGCTGTGCCTGGTCACGAGCCCCGAGGGGATCGGGCACCTGGCCGCCGAGGGCGTCCCGGTGTCCCGGACCCACCTGGTCGGCAACCCGATGATCGACACGCTGCTCGGGAACCTGGACTCCTTCGACACCGGCCGGGTGCGCGCCGAGCACGGCCTCCCGGACCGGTACGTCCTCGCGACCATGCACCGGCCCGCGAACGTGGACGCGCCGGAGACGGCCGCCGCGCTCGTCCGGCACCTGCACGGCGTCGCCGACCTCGCCGACCTGGTCATCCCCGTGCACCCGCGCGGCCGGGCGAACCTGCTGGCCGCCGGGCTGGACGACCACGCCGGCGTGCACCTCCTGGAGCCGCTCGGGTACATCGACTTCATCGCGGCGGTCCGGGGCGCGGCGGCGGTCGTCACGGACTCGGGCGGCCTCCAGGAGGAGACGACGATCCTCGGGGTGCCGTGCCTGACCGTCCGGCCGAACACCGAGCGGCCCATCACCATCACGCACGGCACGAACCGCCTCGTCACCTTCGAGGAACTGGTGCCCGCCGCGCGCAAGGCGCTGGAGTCGGGACCGCCGAAGCGCGACCGGACCCCGCCCCTGTGGGACGGCAAGGCCGGTCCCCGCATCGCCGAAGTGATCATGGAGTATCTGGGTGAGTGACGCCAAGGACGCGAAGGCGTACCAGCAGCTCGGACGGCTGAAGTCGACGCTGCGCGAGCGCGAGGCGCGGGTCGCGGAGCTGGAGCGGCGGATCGCCGCGCTGGAGGCGTCCACCGCCGTCCAGTTCGGGCGGCTCGTCGCCGGCGCCGCGCGCAACCCCAAGCGCGGCAAGCGGCTGCCGAAGGAGCTGTACCGGCTGTGGCGCAAACGGAACGCGCCCGTGGCGGCGGGATCCGGGCCGGGCCGCGGCGGCGTCCAGCCCGACCGCGTCGACCGGCCCGAGGACCGCCTCCTCGTCGCCAACCCCTGCGACGGACTGATCGTCGCGGGCGTGCTGAGCCCCGCCACGGCGGCGCTGCTCGCCGAGCACGCCAAGGTCATTCCGCTCTACCCGCACGACGCGGCGATCGCGCTCGGCTCCGCCGACGCGGACCTGCTCGTCGTGGACGCGGAGGCCGGCGAACCCGGCGGCCCCTGGGCGTACCTGGGCGTGCCCGGCATGTACGACCGGGACCTCGCGCTGCACGGGATCCGCGAGATCGCCGCCGCCCGCGGGCTCCCGCGCGTCCTGTGGGGGGCGGCGCCGCCCGCGACCCTCGCGGCGCTGCCCTGGGACGCGACCGCCACCGCCCCCGGCCGGCTCGCCGAGATCGCCGAGGACGCCGGCACCGCCCCGGCACCGGCCCGTTGAAAGGAACCACCGTGCGACCACGTGCCCTCGTCTACGGCGACGTCGACCTGAACATCATCGACGGATCGGCGATCTGGGCCCAGGGCATCGTCCAGGCACTCGCCCGCGCCGGCTGCGAGGTGACCCTGGTCCTCAAGGCGCCCGTGCGCACCGGGCGGCTCGTCGACCCGCTGCGCGGCCTGCCCGGCGTCACCGTCCGCAGCCCGCACGCCGAGGGGCTCGCCGACGCGCCGATGGCGCCGGGGCGGGCGGCGGAGGTCCTCGCCCGGGTCGACGAGGAGGCCCCGCACGACCTGGTCGTGGTCCGGGGCCGCCGGCTCGCCGGCACCCTCGCCGCCGGCCCGCTGGCCGGACGCCTCTGGACGTACCTCACCGACGTCCCGCAGTCGGCGGGCGAGTTCGACGCCGCCGCGAAGGCCGGCCTGCGCCGCATCGCGGACGCCTCCCGCGTCCTGCTCTGCCAGACCGAGGAGCTGCGCGGCTTCCTGGAGAGCGCCGTCCCCGCGACGGCGGGCAAGAGCGTCCTGTTCCCGCCGGTCGTCGTCCTGCCGGACGAGCTGGAGACCCGCGCCCCCGGCGCCCCCGAGGGGCCGCTCCGGCTCGTCTACACGGGCAAGTTCGCGCCGCGCTGGAACACCTACGAGATGACGTCGCTGCCGCGCCTGCTCGCCATGCGCGGCGTGCACGCCGAACTCCACATGGTCGGCGACAAGGTCCACGACGACCCCGCCGACCCCGGCTTCGCGCCCCGGATGCGGACCGCGCTGGAGACCGGCGAGGGCGTCGTCTGGCACGGCGGCCACCCCCGCGCCGAGGCGATGCGCCTCACCGCGGGCTGCGACGTCGGGCTGTCCTGGCGCGACGCGTCCATGGACGCGAGCCTGGAACTGTCCACGAAGGTGCTGGAATGCGGCACGCTCGGGGTGCCGGTCGTCCTGAACCGGACGCCCATGCACGAGCGGCTCCTCGGCACCGACTACCCGCTGTTCGCCGCCACCGAGGACGATGTCCTGGACGCCCTCACCCTCATCGGCAAGAACCCGGACGTCTACACCCTCGCCGCCGACCGCTGCCGCGCGGCCGCCACCGGGTTCACCCTCGACGCCGCCGCCGAACGGCTGCGCGGCCACCTCGCGCAGGCGTTCCCGGAGCCGTCCGAGAGCGTCCTGGCGGTGAAGGAGCGCCCGCTGCGGGTGGGCGTGGCGGGCCACGACCTGAAGTTCTTCACCCGCCTGCTCGACTACCTGCGCTCCCGCTCCGACATGGAGGTCCGCGTCGACCACTGGGCGGCGCTCAAGGCGCACGACGAGCAGCGCAGCCAGGACCTCGTCGACTGGGCGGACGTCATCATCTGCGAATGGTGCGGCCCCAACGCGCTGTGGTTCGCGGGCCGCAAGCGCCCCGACCAGCGCCTGGTCGTCCGCCTGCACCGCTTCGAGCTGTACGCGGCCTGGCCGAAGCAGCTCGACATCGACGCGGTCGACCAGGTCGTCTGCGTCAGCCCCCACTACAGCGACCTCACCCGCGAGATGACCGGCTGGCCGGCCGCGAAGGTCGTCACGGTCCCGAACTGGGTGGACGACGCCCAGCTCGACCGCGCCAAGCTCCCCGGCGCCGAGCACCACCTCGGGATGATCGGCATCGCCCCGTCCCGCAAGCGCCTGGACCTGGCGCTGGACGTCCTCGAAGAACTCCGCCGCGACGACCCGCGCTTCACCCTCTTCGTCAAGTCCAAGCTCCCCTGGGAGTACTGGTGGATCTGGCAGAAGGAGGAGGAGCGGGACCACTACGAGAAGGCGTTCCGGCGCATCCGCCGGTCGCGGCTGCTCTCCGGCGGCGTCGTCTTCGACAGCTACGGCCGCGATGTGGCGTCCTGGCTGCGCCGTATCGGCTTCGTCCTGTCGACCAGCGACGACGAGAGCTTCCACCTGGCCCCGG
This sequence comes from Actinomadura geliboluensis, assembly GCF_005889745.1. Taxonomy (GTDB): domain Bacteria; phylum Actinomycetota; class Actinomycetes; order Streptosporangiales; family Streptosporangiaceae; genus Spirillospora; species Spirillospora geliboluensis. The sequence continues at coordinate 4,343 of NZ_VCKZ01000152.1, read as the reverse complement.
CCGAGGGCATGGCGTCCGGTGCCGTCCCGGCGCTGCTGAACTGGCCCGGTGCCGACACGATCTACGACGCCCGCTGGATCCACGAGAGCCCGTCGGCGATGGCGGCGTCCATCGCGACGACCGTCTCCCTCGGCCGCTGGCGGCAGGACGCAGATCTGGCAAGGGAGCAGGTCAAGGCCGCCTACGCCCTGCCCGAAGTCTGCCGCCAGTGGACGGACCTCCTGGCAGGGAGGCCAACGCCCTCCGGGAGGTGAGCTGCGCGCACCGGCACGGACGGCCGGCGCCACCAGACGGACGTGCGGATCACCATGTCGTCCTCACCCGCACGGCCATCGCCGGAGAATGGCAGCGATCGACCTTGGTGTCGTCGTAGGGTCGTGCCCTGCTCCGGTGTGAGCGCCGAGGACCGGACCGCAGCGACGAGGAGGACGACATGCCGGAATACGTCAGCGTCGGGGTCAAGGACGCGCAGAACCTGCCGCCGGGCAAGTGGGTCACGGTCAGGTGGGACTACGAGTACTCCGACTCGGGCCACCACCACCGCAACGAGGGCGGCCCGTCCGTGGTCGAGGGCCCGGCGCGGTACACGCTCAACGCCAACGTGCGGATCGAGGACGTCCCGCCGGGCACCCGGGTGCAGGCGCGCGCCGTCGAGCGCGCCGACTCGGACGGGAACGAGGAGAACGGGCCGATCGCCGAGTACGTCGCCGCCGACGGGAGCACCTACATCAACTACTCGCTGCCGGCGGACGCGGTGAGCTCGGGCCGGCGGGTCCGGTTCCAGGTCGTCCAGCACGGCACCGGCACCGGGCGGCTCGTCGGCGGGAACGCGAAGGCGCTCGCCTGGCGCGACTGAACGCCGCCCCGCAACCCCTCAGGAGGTGCCGCCCGCGGACGTCCCGCGCGGCGGCACCCCCGGTCGCGGGCTTCGCCGAGCGTGAGGCCCGCCACCGGAGATCCGCCCTTTCGCGATGGCGGAATGGTATCGCCGGAGTCACTTTTTCGTCGCGCTCCGTGCCCCCAACGGTCGCGACCGCCGCGAAATGCCGGTCAGCTTCCAGAGTGAGGTATTTTGCAGCGACCTGTCATTTATCGGGATCTTGACCATTAAGATCTTGGTCCGAGGCCCGGGGCCGGTGCGGCCCCGATGGCGGCGCGGCGGGTCGTTCGAAATCCAGCGGAAGGGGGCGGGACCATGGCGCATGCGGAGATCTCCGAGGTATGGCCCCGGGACGGCCGTATCGTGATCAAAGGCGAGGTCGTGTCCTCACCCGTGCCGGAGGGCGCGCGGTGGCGGCTGCGGCTCGCGTCCCGGACGCGCAAGAACGCCGCACGCCCCTCGCTGGGCCGGCGGGTGCTGAACAAGGCCCGCGCCATCGCGGGCGGGGCGCCGTCCCCCGCGGTGCTCACGATCCCGGCGGCGACCGACGGCAGCGGCTTCGAGGTGGAGATCCCCTTGGAGATGTTCGCGCCGCGCGACGCGCCGCCGAAGGAGCTGTGGGACCTGTACCTCGTCACGGTGGCCGACGAGCGGGACGTCACGCTCCGGCTGGGCCGCCACCTCGACGACATGCCCGGCAAGAAGCAGATCGTCACCTTCCCGCAGCAGACGGTCGAAGGTTCCGCGAAGGTCGCCGTCCGTCCCTACTACACCGACGGCGACCACCTGTCCATCCGGTGCGCACGCCGCGACCAGAACCAGCGGTGAGGGACCCCTTGCATATCACCTACCTGCTCTACAACGCCCACGGGGTCGGCGGGACCGTCCGCACGATCTTCACCCAGGCCAACACGATGGTGGAGCGCGGCCATGAGGTCGACCTCGTCACCATGTGGCGTTCGAGCGACGACCTCCCGTTCCACCTCGATCCCCGGGTGCGGCTGAAGCCCCTCGTGGACGGGCGCCCCGGCGTCGACCACACGCCGCGGGACCCGGCCGCCGAGGACACCTCCTGGCACTCGCTGTTCCCGGAGAAGATGGCGGCGACGGCCGAGAGCCGCGCCCGCGTGAACGCCCTCATCGAGTACCTGCGGGGCCTCGACGACGGCATCCTCGTCTGCACCCGCCCGACGATCACGCTGATCGCGAAGCACTTCAGCGACCCCGGGCTGGTCCGGGTCGTGCAGGAGCACGCGCACCTGTCCTGGCACAACAAGGAGTGGCGGGCCGCGATCGACTCCGCCTACCCCGACTTCGACGCCCTGGTCACCCTCACCGAGGCCGACCACGCCTCGTACTCGGAGGCGTTCCCGGGGATGGGCCGCATCGCGCGGATCCCGAACCCGCTGCACTCGCTGGACGTCCCGCAGTCCGACCTGAGCCGCAAGGTCGTGGTCTCGGCCGGCCGGCTGGACCGCGCCAAGGGCTTCGACCAGATGATCCGCGCGTTCGCGACCGTCGTCGAGCGGCACCCCGACTGGACGCTGCGGATCTTCGGCGGCGGCGCCGAGGAGGAGCGCCTCCGGAAGATGGTCCTCGACCTGCACCTCTACAACCACGTGTTCCTCATGGGCCCGACCACCCGGCTGGACGAGGAGCTCGCGAAGGCGTCGATCTTCGCGATGAGCTCGCGGTCGGAGGGCTTCGGGATGGTGCTGCTGGAGGCGCTGAACTGCGGCCTGCCCGCGGTGAGCTTCGACTGCCCGGTGGGGCCGCGCGAGATCCTGACGCACGGCCAGGACGGCCTGCTGGTGCCGACCGGCGACACCGACGCGCTGGCGGCGGAGCTGAGCCGCGTGATCGCGGACGCGGACCTGCGGAGCGACCTCGCCGCCGGGGCCCGCAAGACGGCCGCGCGGTACGGCCCCGACGTGATCGGCGACATGTGGGAGCGGCTCTTCGCCGACCTCACCGCCGCCAAGGGCTGACGCGGCGGCCGGACGGGCGTTCCTGCGCACGCCCGTCCTTCATCAGGTGATTTACCCGGACTCCACTTGGGGGTCCGGGTCGGTGGCATAACGTGGTGCCGCAAGGCGATCCTGGCGGGGAGACGATGGGACAGCGTCCGAAATTGCCCGTGCTTTTGCGAGCCGCCGGACGGTCGTTGCTCGTCCACGGGCTCTTCCTGGTCGTGCTGGCCGGTGCGTTCGCGGTCCGCTGGGTCGCGATGAAGGGCTACCCGTCCCCCCTGTGGTTCGGTGACTCGGCGACCTATCTGCAGGGCGCGCTGGACCTGGAGCCCTCGGTCCTCCGGCCGAGCGGGTACTCGCTCTTCCTCTGGGCGCTCGGCCCGTTCCACAGCTTCACGGTCCTGCTCTGGACGCAGCACCTGCTCGGCCTCCTCACCGGCGTGCTGGTCTACGTCCTGGTGTGGCGGGCCGTCCGCGCGGGAGCGCGGCGCTGGTGGTGGCCGGCGAGTCTCGTCGGCGCCGCGGTGAGCGTGCCGGTCCTGTACGACGCCTACCAGATCGAGCTGGAACACCTGCTGATGGCGGACGGCCTGTTCACGGTCGTCCTGTTCGCCGCCGTCGCCGTCGTGCTGTGGCGGGAGCGGATGAGCTGGTGGACCGGGGCGCTGGCGGGCCTGCTGGTCGCCTGCGGCGCGCTCGTCCGCTCCGTCGGGCTGCCGATGCTGCTGGTCGTGGTGTTCTGCATGCTGGTGCGGCGGGCCGGCTGGCGCGCCGTCACGGCGGCGGTGGCGGCGGCCGTGATCCCGGTCGTGGCCTACATGTCGTGGTTCCACTCCGCCCATGGCCAGTTCGCCATGACGAACACGAGCAACGTCTGGCTGTACGGCCGCACGGTCGACTTCGCCGACTGCACCGTCATGAAGCCGGACCCGGAGGTCGCCGCGTTCTGCCGCGACCACCTGCCGGAGCGCCGGGGCGCGGCCCCGGCCTTCAGGGCGCTGTGGGGGAACGACTCGCCCTTCCGCCAGTTCCCCGACGGGATCCGCGACCCCCGGGCCAACGAGCTGGCGGGCGAGTTCGCCAAGGAGGCCATCCGCGAGCAGCCCGGCGCCTACCTCGACACCGTCCTGCGGGACACGCTCCGCGCGTTCGAATGGGAGCGCCATCCCTACCCGACGCGCATCACGGCCGACGAGTACGAGTTCCCGGTGGGCGCGGTCCTCCGGGACTGGGACGCCATGGTCGCCTACCCCTACGGCGGCGACACGGCGCAGCCGCGCGTGGTGGACCCCTACGCCGAGTGGATGCGCGACTACCAGGACCGCTTCTACGTCCGCGGCCCCATGCTCGGCGCGATGATGCTGATCGGGCTGATCGGGCTGCTGCTGCGGATCCGGCGGCTCGGCGGCGCCGTCCTGCTGCCCTGGGGCACGGGGCTCGCGCTGCTGGTGGTCCCGGCGGCGACGGCCGACTTCGACTACCGGTACGTGCTG
>NZ_VCKZ01000151.1 GCF_005889745.1 Actinomadura geliboluensis | reverse complement strand
GGACGGGACGGGGCGGGAGCCGGCGCCGGTGGTGCTCGGCGCCGGGGAGGTCGCGGACGAGCCGCAGCGCGTCGGCGAGGAGGCGGAAGGCGCGGTCGGGGTCGGGTTCGGCGGCGGCGGTCTCGCGGAGGCGCAGGGCGGTGTCGAGGCGGTGCCGGGCCTCGGCGGCGAGCGCCTCCTCCTCCGGCGGCTCCGCGCCGGGGCCGGGCGGCGGGATCTTCGCCGCGTCGGCGAGCTCGGCGGCGGCGTAGACGTCGCCCGCGTCGAGGAGCGCGCGCAGCCGGCCCGCGGGGCCGCCGCCGGTGGCCGGGCCGCCCTCCCGGACGAGCGCGAACACCAGCCGGCGCGCGTCGCCCTGGTCGATGCCGAGGTCCTCGACCGCGTGCCGCAGCAGCGCCCGCTCCGAGGCCCGCTGCCGCAGCCGCTCGCGGAGCCGGTCGGTCACGTCGAACAGCAGCAGGGCGTGCGGGTCGGCGTCCGAGCGGAGCGCGGCGAGGACGGTGTCGGCGTGGGTGGTGCTCGTGTCGCGGCTGCGGCGCGCCCACTCGGCGCCCGCCGCCGCGACGGCGTCCCGGTCCAGGCGCGGGCCGCCGCCCGGCGCGGCGAAGCCGTCCAGGACGCGGATCGGCCCGGTCAGCCGCGCGCCGAACAGGAAGTCGGCGAGGTGCCGCTTGCCGAGCACGTCCAGCGACTCGCGCACCTTCCGGTACGCCGGGTAGGGCGCGGCGGCCGGCAGCGGGTCGGGCTCGCGGATCTCGATGCCGTCGGCGGCGGCCAGCCCGGCCAGCTCCGCGCGGGGCACGCCGCCGGTGCGGGCGATGCCCTCCAGCTCGGCGGGCGCCGTCATGCGCAGCGCCCCGGCGGCGTCGGCGAGGCGGGCGCGGGCCTCGCCGCGGCGCCGCTCGGTGCGCTCGGCGCCGCCGCGCAGCCGCTGCGCCAGGGGGCGCGGGTCGCCGCGCTCGGCGGCGGCGAACAGCGGCGCCAGCTCGCGGTGCTCGGCCTCCAGCCGGTCGATCAGCTTGCGGTACTTCAGCTGCCCGCGGGCGCGCCGCCAGCACTGCCGGACCTGCTTCACCCGCGCCGCGACCGCCGCCCCGGCGAGTGCGTCGAGCGGAGCGTCCAGCGCGTAGCGGACGCGCAGGTCCTCGGGCGGCTGGTCGCCCGCCGCCCGGGCGGGCTCCAGCACGTCCCGCCGGTAGTCGTCGTCGAACGTCACGGGCGCCTCCGGGCGGCCGGCCGGCCGCTCAGCTCACCTGGACCCGGGAGAGGGCCTTGCGGGACCGCTCGACCTCCTCCTCCGACATGCCGCCGACGTCCACCTTCAGCTCCAGCCGCTCGCCGGTCTCCTTCTCCACGGCCGTGACGTTCAGCAGCCCGGAGGCGTCGAGCGCGAACGTGACGCCGATCGGCCAGCCCGCCTTCTTGCCCGGCGGGACGCGGATCTCCCCGGTCGCGATCTCGGTGTTGTCGATCAGGTCGGCGGACTCGACGACGCCGGCCTGCTCCATCACCCGGATGTCGGCGGACGCCTGGTCGTCGTAGACGGTGAAGAAGTCCTCGGTCTTCGCGGCGGGCAGCGCGTCGTTGGCGTGCACGAGGTGCGCCACCGTCTCGGCGCCGGTCTCCCGGTCGACCACGACGATCCCGAACGCGTGCGAGGCGACCGTCTTGATCTGCCGCCCGGCGATCTGCTTCTGCTGCTCGGCGGACAGGCCCGCCCGGCTCGCCATCTCCTCGGCGCGGTCGGCGGCGCCCTCCCGGACGAGCCGCCGGTAGGTCTCCTCGAACGCGTACAGGGCGGCGCCCTTGGCGACCGCGAGGTCGGGGTCCTGCAGGCGGGGGGACAGGCCGAGCTCGGTCTGCAGCCGCGCCGCGACCACCGGCATCTTCGTGGACCCGCCGACGAGGACGAGGTCGTCGTAGTCGTCCACGCCCTTCTCGGCGGCCGTCGACAGCGTCCGGCCGGTGATCTCCACGGTGCGGTCGAGGAGGTCCTTGGTGAGCTCCTCCAGCTTCTCCCGCGTCACCTCGACCGCCGCGACCCGCCCGGCGTGCATCACCCGCACCGTCTGGGACGTGCGGGTGGTGAGGGCCTTCTTGGCGTCCTCGGCGTCGCGGCGGAGCTGCTGCTCGGTCTGCTTGTCGTCGAGCGGGTCGCCCGCGTCGGGGTGCTCCTCGCGGAACCGCTCGGCGAGGTGCTCCACGAGCCGCGCGTCCCAGTCGGCGCCGCCGAGCTCGTGGTCGCCGTCGGTGCACACCACCTCGATGTGGCCGTCGCGCAGCGTGATGACGGTGGTGTCGAACGTCCCGCCGCCGAGGTCGTAGACCAGGATCGTGCGGTCCTGCTCGGGGTTCAGCACGCCGTAGGTGATCGCGGCGGCGATCGGCTCGGACACGATGTCGATGACGTTCAGCCCGGCGATCCGGCCCGCCTTGCGGGTCGCGTCGCGCTCGGCCGCGCCGAAGTAGGCGGGCACGGTGATGACGACGTCGCGGGCGTCCTCGCCGGTGGTGGTGCGCGCGTCCGTCGCGAGCTTCAGCAGGATGAACGCCGACACCTCCTCCGGCGTGAAGTCGATCCCGTGGACGGGCCGCGTCACGTCGCGGCCCATGTCCCGCTTGACCAGGCTGACGACGTTGTCGGGCTCCAGGACCGCGGTGTCCTTCGCGGTGGCGCCGACGACGACGTTCTCGCCGCTCTCGAAGAAGACGACGGACGGCGTGGTGTCGGTGCCCTCCAGGTTCCGCAGGACCGAGGGCCGCCCTACGTCGTCGATCGAGGCAATGCAGGAGTACGTGGTTCCGAGGTCGATCCCGTAGACAGCCATGTCCCTCTCACCTGTCGGTCCCGAGTCCTGAGTTCATCGTCTCGCCGCGCTCCGCCCCGTCGCGGCCCGCTCCCTCGCGGCTCCCCTGGGCGGCCCTGCCGGCGGGCTCCCGGTCCTTCGCGCCCGCGCCGTCCTTCGCGCCGGCGCCGCCGGCGTCCCGGTCGAGCTTGCCGACGCTGACCGCCGCCTTGCGCAGCACCTTGCCGCCCTGCTCGAAGCCGTCGGACTGGACGGCGGTGACGGTGCCGTCGGCCAGCGGGTCGGCGACGGGCGTGACCGCGACCGGGCGGTGCCGGGAGGCGTCGTAGGGGGCGCCGGGCTCGACCGTGAACCGCTCGACGCCGAGCCGCGCCAGCGCGTCCGCGACGTCGTCGGCGAGCGCCGCCAGCAGCAGCGCGGTCTGGCCGGGGTCGGGCGGCTCGGCGGCGCCCGGCGCGGCGAGCCGCCCGGACTCGCGGCGCGCCTGGTCGTGCACCCGGTACAGCGCGGTGCGGACGGGCTCCAGCAGGTGCTGCAGCTCCCCGCGCCGCAGCCGCTGGTTCTCCTCGTGCAGCCGGTCGATCACCGCCTCGCGGTGCGCCGCCCGCTCGTGCTCGCGGTCGAGCCGCGCGGCGAGCCCGGCCAGGGCGTCCCGGACGTCGGCGCGGAACGCCGCGCCCTCGTCCCCGTCCCCGCCGGCGCCCTGCTCCGGCTCGGCCCCGGAGCCATCGTTGACTGGGGGTTCCCCGTCCCTCGACACGTGCAGTCACCTTAATGCTGGACGGCGTGCGTATGACAGGTCTGACGATGACCTTGTCTGGACTCTAGTTTGACGCGTGCCCGTCATTCCAGCACCGACTCTTGCCGCTTCTCTTTCTCTGGCCGACACGTAGGGGTAACACCGGGGAAACGGCCCTCGCCCAGACTGATGGCTCGGACGGACCCCGCTCCTGGGGAAACGGCTCGCGGGGAACCGCTCGCGGGGAGACTGGAGGTGGCGATGTTGCTGCGGATACGCGTCCGGCTGCCGGACCGGCCGGGGACGCTCGGGCAGGTGGCCCGCATCCTCGGCGCGGCGGGCGCCGACGTCGTGCAGATGGCGGTGCTGGAGCGCGGCGTCGGCCGGGCGATGGACGACTTCACCGTCGCCTGGCCCGCGGGAGCGGGCATCGAGCGGCTGGTGGAGGGCCTCGGCTCGGTCGCCGGGGTGGACGTCGTCGGGATCTGGCCGACGCTGGAGCCGCAGGGCGCCTTCCCGGACGCGGCCGTGATCGGGCAGGTCGCGGCGGTCCCCGAGCGGGGCATGGAGATCCTCGCCGACGCCGTCCCGGCCCTGCTGAGCGCCGACTGGGCGGGGCTCGCCGAGCCCGCCGGGGAGGGCGCGATGCTGCTCGTGCACGCCAGCGTCGGCGGCGTGCCGGGCGCGGCCCTGCCGGACCTGGAGCCGCTGCGGCCGCGCGCGTTCACCGCGCCGGACGGCACCCAGTACGCGGTCTGCCCGCTCGCCCTGGGCGCGGTCGCGCTGGTCGCCGCCCGGACGGGCGCGCCGCCGTTCCACCGCACCGAGGTGTTCCGGCTGGAGCAGCTCGCGGGCGCCGCCGACGCCGTGCTGTACGGGGCGCCCGCCGGGCAGTCCGCGTCCTGACCTGGCCTTTCGGGCGAAGCGGTCCTAGAGTCGCAGAACAGGATCCTGCCGCGCTCCAGGAGGTGGCCCATGGCCGCGCTGCTCCGCCCGTACGCCGACGCCAAGCCGGACGAACCCGCCCTCACCGACGAGCACGGAAGCACCACGTGGCGGGAGCTGGACGCCAGGACCGGCCGGCTGGCGGACGCGCTGCGCGGGCTGGGCCTGGCCGCCGGCGACGCGATCGCGATCCACTCGGGGAACCGGCGCGAGTACTTCGAGCTGATGTGCGCCGCCGGCCACATCGGGCTCCGGTACGTCATGGTGAACTGGCACTGGACGGCCGACGAGCTGCGCTACGTCCTGACCGACTCCGGCGCCCGCGCCCTGTTCTCCGAGGACGCGTTCGGCGGGACGGCCCGCGAGGCGTCCGCGGGCCTCGACCTCGCGGCCCGCGTCGCGTTCGGCGGCGCCGTCGAGGGCTTCACCCCCTACGAGGAGTTCCTCGCGACCGGGGAGCGTGAGGAGATCGCCGACCCGGTGATGGGCTTCCCGATGTTCTACACCTCGGGCACCACGGGCCGCCCGAAGGGCGTGAACCGCAAGCAGCTCGGCGCCGGCGCTCCGATCGAGACGGCGAGCCTCATCGGCGACGTGTTCGCCGAGGTGCTGCGGATCCCGCCGGACGGCCGGTCGCTGCTCGTCGGCCCGGTGTACCACTCGGCGCAGTGGCTGTGGTCGCTGGTGTTCCTGCTCCGGGGCCGGTCGGTGGTGATGCGGCGCGACTTCGACCCGGCCGCGGCGCTGCGGCTCATCGACGAGCACGCCGTCACGAACGTGCACCTCGTCCCGACCCAGTTCGTCCGGCTGCTGCGGCTGGACGAGGAGGTCCGCGCGGCCTTCGACGGGTCGAGCCTCGCGGCGGTCTGGCACGGCGCCGCGCCCTGCTCGCCCGAGGTGAAGCGGCAGATGATCGACTGGCTGGGGCCGGTCGTGCACGAGTACTACGGGTCCACCGAGGCGTCGGTGAACAGCGTCATCACCGCTGAGGAGTGGCTGAAGAAGCCCGGCAGCGTCGGCCTGCCGCTGCCGACGACGGAGGTCCACGTCCTGCGCGAGGACGGCTCGCCGGCCGCGCCCGGCGAGCGCGGCCGGATCTACTTCCGCTACACCAGCGGCGACGACGTCGAGTACTGGGGCGACGAGGAGAAGACCCGCTCGGTGCACCGCGCCGACGGGCTGTTCACCACCGGCGACGTCGGCTACCTCGACGAGGACGGCTACCTGTTCCTCGCCGACCGCGCCATCGACATGATCATCAGCGGCGGGGTGAACATCTACCCGGCCGAGATCGAGGGGGTGCTGATCACCCATCCGGCCGTCCGGGACGTGGCGGTGTTCGGCGTCCCGGACGAGGAGTTCGGCGAGCAGGTGAAGGCCGCCGTCGAGCTCGCCGGCGGCGCCGCGCCGTCCGAGGCGCTCGCCGGGGAGCTGATCGAGCACGTGCGCGCGTCGCTCGCCGGGTACAAGGCGCCCCGCTCGGTCGACTTCGTCGAGGAGATGCCGAGGACCCCGACCGGCAAGCTCTACAAGCGGCTGCTCCGCGACCCGTACTGGGCGGGCCGGGAGCAGAAGATCTGAGTCAGTCCAGCAGCGCGAGGACCGCGTCCAGGCCGGTGAGGCACGCGTCGGAGCCGAGCCCCTGGGCGACGGTCGCCGCCGCGGCCGTGCCCCAGCGCGCCGCCTCCGGGACGTCCTTCCCGTGCGCGAGCCCGGTGATGAACCCGGCGCAGTACGCGTCGCCGCAGCCGGTCGTGTCGACGACCTCGACCGGCAGGGCGGGCAGCCGGTGCACGCCGCCGGCGGTCGCGACGAGGCTGCCCTCCGCGCCGAGCGTGACGACGACCGTGCGCGGGCCCTGGCCGAGCAGCGCGGCGGCGGCCTTCTCCGGGTCGCTCTCCCCGGTCATCGCGGCGGCCTGCTCCTCGTTCGGCAGGAAGTGGTCGACGTGCGGGAGGAAGGCGGCGGCGCCGGCCAGCAGGTCGGGCAGGTTGGACAGCAGGTCCATCGTGACGACGGTGCCGGTGCGGCGGGCGGCGCCGAGCATCTCGAAGAAGGCCGGGTCGTTGAGCCCGAACGTGACGTCCGGCCCGCCGAGGTGCACGAAGCCCGCCGCGCCGAGCAGCCCGGGGCCGACCGCGCCGGTGGTGAGGGTGAGGTTCGCGCCGGGGACGTGGAAGCTCGGCCGCCCGCCGTCCGGCCGGATCGGCAGGATCGACGCGCTGGTCTGGTCGGCCGTCCGCCGGACGAGCCCGGTCGCGTCCACCCCGTTCCGTGTCATGATCGCCACGAGCAGGTCGCCGAGGTCGTCGTCGCCGATCGCGCCGACCGAGATGACGTCGTTGCCGAGCCGGGCGAGCGCGACGGCGGTCCCGGCGGCGGCGCCCGCGGCGGTGGCGCGGATCTGCTCCACGACGACGGTGTCCTGCCCGTCCGGGATGCCCTCGACGGGGCGGGCGAGCACGTCCAGGATGTGCGCGCCGAGTGTGACAACGGTCATGACAGGCCCCTTAATGATCGTCAGGGCCGTAGCGTACGCAATGCGGCCGGGGAACGTGAGAGGTATTCGCATGTTGTTGAACGATGAACGGCGCGAGCTGTGCGCCATCGGCCGGCGGCTCGCCGGGACCGGCCTCGTGACGGGCGCGTCGGGCAACATCAGCGTCCGCTCGGGCGACCTCGTCGCGGTCACGCCCGGCGGGATGATGCTCGACCGGATGGAGCCCGCCGACTGCCCGGTGGTGACCCTGTCCGGCCGGCTCGTCGAGGGGGAGCGGGCGCCGTCGTCCGAGACGCCCATGCACCTCGCGCTCTACGAGGCGACCCCCGCCGCGGCGATCGTCCACACACACTCGACCTACGGCGCCGTGGTCGCGACGACCATGTCCGAGCTGCCGCCGATCCACTACAACACCCTGCTGCTGGGCGGTGTGGTGAAGGTCGCCGAGTACGCCACCTACGGGACGCCGGAGCTGGCGGAGAACGTCCGGAAGGCCATGGCGGGCGGCAAGCGCGCGGCGCTGATGGCCAACCACGGCGGGGTCGCCATCGGCCGCGACCTGGACGAGGCGTTCGAGAACGCGCGCCTCCTCGAATGGCTGTGCGGCGTCTACGTGCGGGCCAGGACGATCGGGGAGCCGCGGATCCTGACCGAGGAGGAGCTGGCGAAGGTGGTCGAGCGCGGCCTCACGCCGCCGGAGTTCCCGCGTGTAACCTAACGCTTGTTAGGTTGTCTCCGGGAGGCCCGCTTTGCCCTTCGTCCTGATCGACAAGCCGCGCCCGCACATCACCCTCATCACCCTCGACCGGCCCGAGCGCATGAACGCGATGGCCTTCGACGTGATGGTCCCGTTCCGCGAGGCCCTCGAAGAGGTGAGCCGCGACAACGGCACCCGCGCCGTCGTGGTCACCGGCGCCGGGCGCGGCTTCTGCTCGGGCGCCGACCTGGAGAACCCCGGCGACATCCCCGGCATCGACGGGCTGACGCTGCCGACCATCGCGCTGCGCTCCATGGAGCTGCTGGACGACGTGGTCCGGGCGATGCGCCGCGTCCACCAGCCGGTGATCGCGGCCGTCAACGGCCCGGCGATCGGCGGCGGGCTCTGCCTGGCGCTGGCCGCCGACATCCGGCTCGGCTCCGACACCGCGCTGTTCCGCGCCGCCGGGATCAACAACGGCCTCACCGCGAGCGAGCTCGGCCTCAGCTACCTGCTGCCGCGCGCGATCGGCTCGTCCCGCGCCTTCGAGCTGATGCTGTCCGGCCGGGACGTCGACGCCGCCGAGGCCGAGCGCATCGGGCTGCTGTCCCGCGTCGTCCCCGGCGACAAGCTCCTCGACTCCTGCTACGACCTCGCCGAGCGGATCGCCGGGTTCAGCCGCCCCGGCGTGGAGCTGACGAAGCGGATGCTGTGGTCGAGCCTGGACGCCGCGAGCCTCGACGCGCACATGGGCCAGGAGGGCCTCGCCCAGCTCTACGTCCGCCTCACCACCCGCAACTTCGAAGAGGCGATCAAGGCCCGCAAGGAGCACCGCCCGCCGGACTTCCAGGACTGAAGCGGACCTCCGGGACTGAACGTGGCAGGGTGAGGGGGTGCCGAAGCTTCCACCGGACGAGGCGCGCCGGCTGCTGGCGACCGCCCCCGTCGCGCGCCTGGCGACCGTGGGCGAGGACGCGCGCCCGCACCTCGTGCCGGTGACCTTCGCCGTGCACCGGGGCTCGGTCTACACGGCCGTCGACCACAAGCCGAAGAGCAGCCGCGACCTGCGGCGGCTCGCCAACATCCGCGCCAACCCGCGCGTCGCGCTGCTGGCCGACCACTACGAGGACGACTGGGACCGCCTGTGGTGGGTCCGCGTGGACGGCCGCGCGGCCATCGTCGACGACCCCGCGCGCATGGCCGAGCCCGTCGCGCTCCTCGCGGACCGCTACGCCCAGTACCGCGACCGCCCGCCCGAGGGCCCGGTCATCGCCGTCACGATCGACGCCTGGACGGGCTGGTCCGCGTCCTGAGCAGGCCCGGCGGGGTCAGTCCCAGGCTTCGCCGATCTTCGCCAGGTCGGAGGCGTACTCGATGCGGGTGCGCCACTCGTCCGGCCAGGCGTCCATGCCGAGGTGCGCGCCCGCGAAGGAGCCGGCCAGGCACGCGATCGAGTCGGAGTCGCCGGAACTGGCGGCGCCGCGCCGGATCGCCTCGACCGGCTCGTCCGGGAACAGCAGGAAGCACAGCAGCCCGGTAGCGAGCGCCTCCTCCGCGATCCAGCCCGCGCCGGTGACCTCGCAGGGGTCGGACGCCCGGTCGCCGCGGGCGACGGCCTCGTCCAGCCGGTCGAGGACGGCCAGGCACTCGTCCCAGCCGCGCGCGATGAACGTCTCGGGGGCGTCCATCCCCGGCTGCTTCCACAGGTCGCCGAGCCAGCGCCCGTGGTACGTCGTGCGCTGCTCGTGGCAGCGGGCGCGGAGCGCCGCGGGCAGGTCGGCGGGGGCCATGCCGTCGGCCAGCCACCGGACGGCGAACGCGGTCAGCTCGCTCGCCGCCAGCCCGGTCGGGTGGCCGTGGGTGAGGGCGGCCTGGAGCTGGGACGCCCCGGCGCGGGTCTCGTCCGTCAGGCCGGGCGCGAGGCCCACCGGCGCGACGCGCATGTTGGCGCCGCAGCCCTTGGAGCCCGCCACCGTGGCCTTCACCCAGGGCCGCCCGGCCTCCAGGTTGCGGCAGGCGCGCAGGCACGTGTTGCCGGGCGCGCGGTTGTTGTCGGGGCTGTTCAGCCAGTCGATGAACCGGCGCCGCCACATCGGGATGATCAGGTCGGGGGTGAACGGCGGGTTCGCCAGGGCGTCGAGGAGGGCCAGGCCGACCGCGATCGCCATCTGCGTGTCGTCGGTGACGAGCGCCGGGTCGCCGTTGAGCTGCGTGGGCCCGTGGTCGCCGAAGCGCCGGCGGATCTGCTTCATGGTGAGGAACTCGGTCGGCGCCCCCAGGGAGTCGCCGTACGCCAGCCCGAACATCGCCCCGCTCGCCCGTCTCATGGCGGGCATTCTTCCTCAACCGGGCTCAACCGGCACGCTGGAAGCGGCCCGGCGTCATGCCGTAGCAGCGGACGAACCAGCGCGTCAGATGGCTCTGGTCGGCGAAGCCGGTGCGGGCCGCGACGTCCCCGGCGGCGTCGCCCCGGGCGAGGAGGCGGCGCGCGGCGCGCAGCCGGAGCTGCCGCTGGTAGTCGCTCGGCGCCATCCCGTACTCCCGCCGGAACGCCCGGTACAGCGCGAACCGGCTGCAGCCCGCCGCCGCGGCCAGCTCGTCGGCGCCGACGTCGTCCAGGTACGCCTCCTCCAGGCGCCGCCTGGCCCGCTCGGCGACGCCGCCGGCCTCCGACACGCGCGAGCGCCGGGTGGCGGCCCGGGCGACCATCGCGCCGACCGTCGCGGTCAGCAGCTCGTCCCGCCGCAGCGCCGTAGCGCCGCCGAGGAGCGCCGCGTGCAGGCCGCGCAGGTTCCGCGCCAGCACGGGATCCTCGACGACGGGCGAGCCGAACAGCGGGAGCCCGGCCGCCCGTCCCGCGATGTCGGCCAGCACGTCCGCGACCCGCCCGGGGCCGATGTGGACGATCCGGTAGGTGAAGCCCAGCTCGTCGGCGGCGTGGCCGTCGTGCGGGTCGTCGGGGTTGAACGCGATGACCATCCCGGCCGCGCTGGTGTGCGCGCCGCCCCGGCAGCGGAACGCCTGGTAGCCGTCCTCGGTCACGCCGAAGGAGTACGTCTCGTGGCTGTGCCGGTGGTACACGTGCCGCTCGAAGTGGGCGTGCATCGCCTCCAGGGGGCGGTCGGGCGACCGCCAGTACCGGCTCCAGTCCACGCGTCCCAGTGTCGCGCACGAGCGTTCAAGACGGGCCGCCGCCCGCCGGGGCACCCTGTCCGGCATGCGTTTCGACACCAAGATCGGGATCGTGGTCCGGGACGACCTGGCCGCGTGGCAGCGGCTCAACGTGACCGCGTTCCTCGCCGGCGCGGTGGCGGGCGGCGTCCCCGGCGTGATCGGCGAGCCGTACGAGGACGCGTCCGGCAACCGGTACCTGGCGATGTTCCGGCAGCCCGTGCTGGTCTACGAGGCGGACACCGCCGCGATCGCGCAGACCCACGCGCGCGCCCTCGCCCGGGGGATGGACATCGCCGTCTACATCGAGGACATGTTCAAGACCGGCCACGACGAGGCGAACCGCGCGACCGTCCGCGCCGTCACCGCCGGCGAGATGCCCCTGGTCGGGTTCGCCGTGCACGGGCCGAAGAACGGCGTGGACAAGGTGCTCAAGGGGTTGCGGCTGCACCCGTGAGCCCGGCGAGGGCGGCGAGCCGCTCGCGGTGCCGGTCCGGCGCGCCGAACAGCTGCCGCGACCCCTGGGCGCGCTTGAAGTACAGGTGCGCGTCGTGCTCCCAGGTGAAGCCGATGCCGCCGTGCAGCTGGATCGCCTCGCCCGCCGTGTGGAAGTAGGCGTCCGAGCAGTACGCCTTCGCCAGCGCGGCCGCGGCCGGCAGCTCCTCCGGGGCCTCGTCGGCGGCGGCCGCCGCGTTCAGCACCGCCGACCGCGCCGACTCCACCAGCACGAACATGTCCGCGCACCGGTGCTTGATCGCCTGGAACGACCCGATCGGGCGGCCGAACTGGTGCCGGACCTTCGCGTACTCGACCGTCATGTCCAGGGTCCGCTGCGCGCCGCCGAGCTGCTCGGCGGCCAGCGCGACCGCCGCGACGTCCAGCGCCCTGAGCAGGGCCTCGCGCCCGCCGACCCTCCGCGCCGGGACGCCGTCGAACTCGATCCGGGCCAGCTTGCGCGTCTGGTCGAGCGTCACGACGGGCGTCCGGACGAGGCGCGGGACGTCCTCCACGGCGTAGAGGCCGACGCCGTCGGCGCCGCGCGCCGCGACCAGGACCACGTCGGCGATGTGGCCGTCCAGGACGAAGTTCTTGGTGCCGCTGACCGCGCCGTCCTCGAACACGGCCGCCACGTCGCCCGGGTCCCAGGACCCGCCGTCCTCGGCCACCGCCAGCGTCGCGATGGCGGAGCCGTCCGCGATGCCGGGCAGCAGGTCGTGCCCGCCCTCACCGGCCTCCAGCGCCGCCGCCGCGGTGATCGTCGCGAGGAAGGGGGCGCACACGACCGCCCGCCCCATCTCCTCGAACACGACGGCCAGCTCCCGCACCCCGAACCCGGCGCCGCCGTGCTCCTCGGCGATCGCGAGGCCCTGCAGCCCGAGCTGCTCGGCCATCTGCGCCCAGACCTTCGGGTCGTAGCCCGCGGCCGTCTCCATCAGCCGCCGCACCTCGGCGGCGGGGGACCGGTCGGCGAAGAAGCGCCGCAGCGCGTCGCGCAGCTCCCGCTGTTCCTCGGTGACGACGAGCTTCATTCCGGCGGCCTCCCACACGCGTCCCAGTCGTACCGGGCCATGGTGCCGCGCGCCGCCGGCCCGGTTCACCGGGGTTCCCATCCAGCGGGACGGTCAGGGGGCCCAGTCGTGCGGCCCGAGCACGTAGCCCTCGCTGGTCGAGTGCAGGTGGTTGATCGACACCAGATGGCCGAGCGCGGCCCACAGATCCTCCTCGGGCGCCTCGACCAGCGCCCCGATCGTCTCGAAGTCCGCCGCGCCGCGCTCCTTGTCGATCTCCGCCACGGTCTCGTACACGATCAGCTCGAAGTCCGACAGCTCCTGGACGTCCCCACGTCCGACATCTCGCTCATCCATAGACAAAACGTGCCCACTGGGACTCGTTCTATGGGCCCGGAGCGGCACCTCTGTCACGCGGCCCGGTGCATCGCCGTCTTCCTGGGGAAGCCATCTCCGGGAGGTCATTCATGAGAGCTGTACGCATACACAAGAGCCCCGACGGCGACGGCGAGGGCCTGGTCCTGGAGGACGCGCCGCGCCCCTACGCGGCCACCGGCGACGTCGTCGTGCAGGTGCGCGCGGCGGGGTTCGTCCCCGACGAACTCGACTGGCCCGGCACCTGGGTCGACCGGGCCGGGCGGGACCGGACGCCGTCGGTCCCCGGCCACGACGTCGCCGGCGTGGTCGCCGACGTCGCCTACGGCACCGCCGGGTTCGCCGTCGGCGACCGCGTGTTCGGCCTGACCGACTGGCACCGCGACGGCGCGGCGGCCGAGTACGTCGCCGTCGAGGCGCGCAACCTCGCGCCGATGCCCGCGTCGCTGTCCTTCACCGAGGCGGCCGCCCTGCCACTCGCCGGCCTGACGTGCTGGCAGGCGCTGTTCGTCCACGGCGGGCTGCGCGCGGGGCAGACCGTCGTCGTGCACGGCGGGGGAGGCGGCACCGGCAGCCTGGCCGTCCAGCTGGCCCGCGACGCGGGCGCGCACGTCATCGCCACCGGCCGGGCCCGCGCCGCCGAGGTCGCGCTGCGGATGGGCGCGCACGCCTTCGTCGACGTGGAGAGCGAGCGCTTCGAGGACGCCGTCGAGCCCGTCGACGTCATCTTCGACACCATCGGCGGCGACCTGCTCGCCCGCTCCGCGAGCCGGATCAGGCCGGGCGGCGCGCTGGTCTCGATCACGGCCCCGCCGCCGGTCGAGCCGCCGGACGGGCGCGCCGTCTTCTTCATCGTCGAACCCGACCGCGGCCAGCTCGCCGAGCTCGCCGAGCGGGCGGAGGCCGGCCGGCTCCGCGCCCATGTCGGCGCCGTGTACCCGCTGGCCGAGACCCGCGAGGCGTTCGAGGCCAAGCAGCGGGGCGTCCCCGGCAAGGTGGTCATCGAGGTCTGACGCGCGGCCGGCCGCGAGCAGCGACGCGCGGCCGGCCCGCCCCTCTCAGGCGTCCCGCTCGAGGAAGAAGTCCCGGACGTCCGCGGAGAGCAGCTCCGGCACCTCCATCGCGGCGAAGTGGCCGCCGCGGTCGAACTCCGACCAGTGCCCGATGTCGTAGAGCCGCTCGGCCAGCGGCCGCACCGACTGCGTGATGTCGTGCGCGAACACCGCCACGCCGACCGGCACCCGGCACGGCGCGGCCTGCCCCCGCGGCGCGTCGTGGTGCAGCCGCGCCGAGGAGGCCGCGGTGGCGGTCAGCCAGTACAGCGAGACGTCGGTCAGCATCCGGTCGTCGTCGACCGGTGTGGCCGGGTCGGTCCACTGCGCGAACCGCTCGGCGATCCAGGCCAGCTGGCCGACCGGCGAGTCGGTCAGCGCGTAGCCGATGGTCTGCGGGGTGAGGGCCTGCAGCGCCTGGTAGGGCGGGCGGTTCGCCATCAGCTTCCGGACCGTGTCCAGCCGGGCCTCGTCGGCCTCGGTCAGCGTGACGCCGGCGTCCGGGTCCGGACGGGTCGGCAGGTAGTTGACGTGCACCCCGACGACCCGCTCGGGCGCCGCCGCGCCGAGCGCCAGCGAGATGCCGGACCCGAAGTCGCCGCCCTGCGCGCCGTAGCGCTCGTACCCGAGCCGGTGCATGAGCTCCGCCCAGGCCCGCGCGATCCGGGGGACGCCCCAGTCGCGCTCGTGGGTCGGCCCGGAGAACCCGTAGCCCGGAATGGACGGGATCACCAGGTGGAAGTCCCGCGACAGCGGCTCGATCACGCCGAGGAACTCCAGGAACGACCCGGGCCAGCCGTGCGTGAGGATCAGCGCGAGCGCGTCCGGCTTCGCCGACCGCACGTGCACGAAGTGGATGTTCTGCCCGTCGATCTCGGTGGTGAAGTGCGGCAGCTCGTTGAGCTCGGCCTCGTGCTCGCGCCAGTCGTAGCCGGTGCGCCAGTACTCGGCCAGTTCCTTGAGTCGCGCCAGCGGGAAGCCGTAGTCCCACCCGGCGCCCTCGACCTCGTTGGGCCAGCGGGTGCGGGCGAGCCGGTCGGCCAGATCGTCGAGGTCGGCCTGCGGAACGTCGATGCGGAACGGCTTGATCATGATCGCGACTCCCCGGATGCGGACGGCCAAGTGTTGGCCAAACCAATGTTGGTCGCGCCAACGCTAACACAACTCGTTGGCCGGGCCAACGATTGACTCGGGGCGGTGCTCGCCGCCGGCCGCTTCGGTAGGTTGCGGGGATGCTGGTTCGGGTCACCGGAATCGTCGTCGAGGACGAGCGCGTCCTCCTGCTCGACCAGGCCACCGATACCGGGCGGTCGTGGTCGCTGCCCGGCGGGAAGGTCGAGGAGGGCGAGCCCCTGGCGGACGCCCTGGTCAGAGAGATGCGCGAGGAGACCGGCCTGGACGTCGAGCCCGGCCGGCTGCTCTACGTCTGCGACCACCTGCCGGACGGAGGCGCCCACGTCCTGCACATCACCTTCGAGGCCCGCCGCCTCGGCGGGACGGCCGGGGACGTCGCCGGCGGCGACACCAGGGAGATCCGCGGGGTGAGGTTCGTGCCGCTCGGCGACCTGGCGGCGCTGGGGTTCGGCGAGCGGTTCGCGGAACTGGCCCGCGCCGGGTGGCCCGGCGCGGGCTCCTACATGGGCGCCAAGAGCAACATCGGGCTCTGATCACTGGGCGGTCCAGCCGCCGTCCACGGTGAGGCGCTCGACCTGCTCGACTTGCTCGCCGCCACCCGGCGTCAGCCGTAGCGCTTCAGTTCGTGGAAGAAGTCGGGGACCGTGTGCAGAGCGCCCGACGACTTGACCTGGTCGTAGACGTACTTCGCGACGGCCAGGTCGAGGACGCCCAGGCCGAAGGGGGAGAAGACCACCGGCTTGCCGGCGGGCGGGGTCGTCGCCCCGGTGAGGACGTCGTAGAGCGTGCCGGCGACGAAGTCGCGGTTGCCGACCTTCTGCTCGGCCAGGTGCGGGGACGTGTTGGCCTTCATGCAGTGCTCGACGTCGTCCACGACGTTGTAGGCCGACAGGATGATCTCGGGGGAGAGGTCGCGCAGCGACACGTTCAGGACGAGCGGGCCGTGCGCGAACCAGGCCGGGTCGTGGACGTGCGGCTCGCCGGCGACGGTGGCGAAGACGATCAGGTCGGACGCGCGGATCAGCGACTCCGCCGAGTCGTGGATCGTGATCTCGCCCTTCTCCGAGCGCTCCAGGTACTCCTGGAACCCCTCGGCGTGCTCGCGGGAGAGGTCGTGGACGCCCAGCTCGTCGAACGCGAAGCCGTTGCCCGCCAGGTAGGTGTGGATGTAGCGGGCGATGAGGCCGACGCCGATGAAGCCGACGCGGCGGGGGCGGTCGCCGCGGGCGTCGGCGAGGGCGGCGGCGGCGAGGGCGGCGGAGGCGGCGGTGCGGGCCGCGGAGATGATCGAGCTCTCCAGGCACGCGAACGGGTAGCCGGTGTCGGCGTCGTTGAGGATCAGCACGGCCGAGGCGCGCGGGATGCCGCCCGCGACGTTGCCGGGGAAGCTGGAGATCCACTTGATCCCGTGCACGCCGACGTCGCCCTTGACCGAGGCGGGCAGGGCGATGATCCGGTCGGACGGGCGGTCCGGGAACCGCAGGAAGTAGGAGTCGGGGTTGACGGTCAGCCCCTCGCCGTGCAGCCGGTAGGCCGCCTCGACCATCCGGGTGACCTGCTCCTCGCGCCCGGCGACGGCCTCGTGGACCTGCGCGCCGGAGACCACGGCGAATGCCGGAACCTGCGTCATGGTGGAAAACTCCGTCTTTTCTCGATGATCAGTCGCCGAGGATACCGGCGGGGTCTGCGAGCAGGTCGCCGAAGTGCTCGCGCACCCAGCCCTCCGCGTAGATGGAGTCCAGGTAGCGCTCCCCGAGGTCGGGGGCGATCGCCACGGCGACCGGGTCCTCGCCGGGGTACTTGGCGTCCAGCCAGCGGGACGCGCCGGACACGACGGTGCCGGTGGAGCCGCCGAACAGGAACCCGCGGGCGGCGAGGGCGTGCACGGTCCGGATGGTGTCGGGCTCGGCGACGTGCACGACGTCGTCGATGAACGACTCGTCGACCAGGGCGGGCTTGCTGCTGGTGCCGAGGCCCGGCACCATGCGCCGCTCGGGGATGCCGCCGAAGGTGACGGAGCCGACCGCGTCGACCGCCACGATCGTGACCGGGCGCCGGTGCTCGCGGAAGTAGCGGGCGCAGCCCATCAGGGTGCCCGTGGTGCCCGCGCCGACGAAGAGAACCTCCAGGTCGGGGAACTCGCGGTCGATCGCCGGCGCGGTCCCGCGGTAGTGCGCCATCCAGTTGTTGCGGTTGGCGTACTGGTTCAGCCACACGTACCGCTCGTCGGACTCGCACAGGCTCCGGACGTAGGCGATCCGGCCGCCGAGGTACCCGCCGTTGGCGTCCCGGTCGGAGACGACCCGGACCTCGGCGCCGAGCGCCCGCATGACCCGCATCGACGCGGGGTTGCAGCGCGGGTCGGTGACGCAGACGAACCGCAGGCCGCGGCTCGCGGCGATGAGGCTGAGCGCGATCCCGAGGTTGCCGGACGACGACTCGACGATCACCGAGCCGGCGGTGAGCGCGCCGTCGCGCTCGGCCGCCTCGACCATCGCGGCGGCCGCCTTCAGCTTGACCGAGCCGGCGAAATTAAAGCCCTCGCATTTCAGGTAGAGCGGCCGTTTTATAACGGGCCGCAGATCGACGTAAAGGTCGTCGACATTGAATTCCTGCGGCGAGGTGATTATCGGCACGCGTCCACCCTCAAATGAAGAAACAATTCCCTCATCTTCCCCCGAGTTCGCCGCCGGGCTTCACGCCAGAGCCATGCGGAGCCTCACCGTACCCGCGAGCAAGTTGCCGTCGCAACCCCCTGATTACTCGTTGGTAGGTTGGAATGCGAGATGCTTCTGGCAGGCGCCGGACATAAGCTATGGCTCCGCTTGTATTGCTGTTACAGCGGAGTGGTTCTACATCACGGAGAGTAATGATGACTGCTCGCGGACCCGCCGCGGACCGGCTGCTGCCCACGGCCGGGCTGCCCGCCCTGGACGTGCCCGCGGCCGAGGCGGCGCGGGCCCGGGAGCTGGCCGCCCGGCACGGGATGCTCCGCGAGCGGGAGGTCGACCTCGGCGACCCGGTCATCACGCGGGTGGAGCGGTTCGCCGCCGAGCGGGACCGGCCGGCGGTCGCCGACGGGCCCCGCACGCTCTCCTATGCCGAGCTCGCCGCCGAGGCCCGCCGGCTCGCCGCGCTGCTGGCGGCGGAGGGCGTCGAGCCCGGCACCGTCGTCGGCGTCGGCGGCGGCCGCCGCGCCGAGGTCATCGCCGCGTTCCTGGCGATCGAGCTGGTCGGCGCCCTGTACGTGCCGGCGGACGAGACGTGGCCCGCCGGGCGCGTCCGCGACGTCCTCGCCGCTGCCGCCGCCGGTGCCCGCCTGCCCGCTCTCGCCGTCCGCCCGCCCGGTTCCGGAACCGGAACTGCGCGAGCGGCTCGTCAGGTCCCTCACCGACGACCCTCCCCTTCCCGACTGGCAGCCGTTCACCACCGCCGAGGAGCTGCGGAAGGCGGTGTCGGCCGCGGCGGAGTCGCTGGCGGACAGCCGCCCGGCGGCGTACGAGGTGCACTACGGCACGAGCGCCACGGACCCCGTGGCCGCGGTGGAGGAGGTCCTGGGCCTGCGCCCTCGTCCGCGAAGTCCGTACACGTCCGGGCCCTCACTCGAAGGCGTCCGGTCGGGCACGCCCTCAACACGACAGGAGTAGCAATGGCGGAAGAAACAGGCACCAACGTCCACGGCACGTTCAAGGTGAAGCGTGGTCTCGCCGACATGCTGAAGGGCGGCGTCATCATGGACGTCGTCACGCCGGAGCAGGCCAAGATCGCTGAGGACGCCGGGGCCTCGGCGGTCATGGCGCTGGAGCGGGTGCCCGCCGACATCCGCCGGGACGGCGGCGTCGCGCGGATGAGCGACCCGCAGATGATCGAGGGCATCAAGGCCGCGGTGACGATCCCGGTCATGGCCAAGTGCCGCATCGGCCACTTCGCCGAGGCGCAGATCCTTGAGTCCCTGGGTGTCGACTTCATCGACGAGAGCGAGGTGCTGACCCCGGCCGACGAGGCGCACCACGTCGACAAGTGGGCCTTCAAGACGCCCTTCGTCTGCGGCGCCACCAACCTGGGCGAGGCGCTCCGCCGCATCAGCGAGGGCGCCGCGATGATCCGCTCGAAGGGGGAGGCGGGGACCGGCAACGTGGTCGAGGCCGTCCGGCACCTGCGGTCGATCACCGGGGACATCCGCCGGATCACGCAGGCCGACTCCGCGGAGCTGTACGACTGGGCCAAGCAGCTGCGCGCGCCGGTCGAGCTGGTCCGGGAGATCGCCGAGACCGGCGCGCTGCCGGTGCCGCTGTTCTGCGCGGGCGGCCTCGCCATCCCCGCGGACGCGAGCCTGGTGCTCCAGCTCGGCGCGGAGGCGGTCTTCGTGGGCT
>NZ_VCKZ01000657.1 GCF_005889745.1 Actinomadura geliboluensis | reverse complement strand
GCGTGGGGGTGGGGTCGGTCGGTGTCGGGGTCGGCGACTGCGGCGTGCAGTTGCCGTCCGACACCCGCAGGCCCTTGTTGGCGCCCGCCGTCCGGCTCACGATGTCCGGCACGCAGGCGGCGTCGTCGAGGCTGTAGGAGTAGGGGATGCTGACGGAGGTGTTGGACTGGGGGTTCGGGCCGGCGGGGTGGTTCTCCTCGCCCTCGCTCGTCCAGGTGACGTTGTCGTAGATGTTGCCGGCGACCTGCCAGTAGCCGAGTTCGTCGGTGTAGAAGGTGCCGAGGACGTCCTTGGAGTCCTGGAAGTAGTTGTTCTCGACCTTGATGTGCGCCCCGGCCCGGGAGTTGATGCCGGACTTGGCGAGCCCCACGAAGTGGTTGTCGTAGCTGTGGGCGGTTCCGCCGCGCAGCAGGGGCGTGCGGGAGTCGATGTTCTGGTACAGGTTGTGGTGGAACGTGACGAACCCGTTCGAGGTGTCGCTCTCGCTGGACCCGATCAGGCCACCGCGCCCGGAGTTGCGCAGGACGCTGTAGGACAGGGTCACGTAGCGGGTGTTGTCCTTCATGTCGAAGAGCGCGTCGTAGCCCTCGTCCTCGCCGCCGGACGCCTCCAGGGTGGCGTGGTCGACCCAGACGTTGCGGACGTCGCTCTCCATGCCGATCGCGTCGCCGCCGTTGGACGTGGGGGAGCCCGACTTCTTGACGTTCCGGACGTTCACGTTCTGGATGATGATGTTGCTGGAGTCGCGGATGTGGATGCCCAGCTGGTCGAAGACGGTGCCGCCGCCGACCCCGACGATGGTCACGTTGCTGATCCCCTTCAGCTCGATCCTGTCGTCGGCGGTGTCGCAGCTGCCGCCCGACACCTTGCTGGTGTTGCCGTGGTCGATCGTCCCCTCGACCTGGATGGTGATCGGCGTGCTCGTGCTCGCCCGATTGCACAGGGCCGCGTGGATCGCGGTCCCGGTCGTGGCGCGCACGGTCTGCCCGCCCGCGCCGCCGGTGGTGCCGCCGTTCTGCGTCGCGTAGCCGGTCGCGCCGCCCGCGGCCGCGGCCACGTCGTGCGCCGACAGGGCCGCGCCGGTCGCGGCCGCGACGGCCGCCGCCGCCAGCGCCGCCGAGATCCGCACTGCGACTGCTCGTCTCATCTCGTCCTCGCCTCTTCTCTCGTTCCGGATCCGGGTGCGCCGCTCACGGCGTCGCGGGGCTGCCGCCGAAGGTGACGGCGAGATGGCCGTCCGGGCCGAAGTACCAGCCGAGGGCGCCGGCGTAGGAGGAGCACCGGGACCCGTTGGAGCCGGTCCAGAACTGGTTCGAGCCGTCGGCGTCGCCGACCGTCTTGTCGTTGGAGCCGTCGCCGTCGAAGCGGCACGAGGTGTTGTTCCGGAACACCGAACTGCCCTTGTCGAAGGAGAAGTTGCGCTCGGCGTTGTCGATGGCGACGTTGTAGGAGATCGTCATCGAGCCGGGGTTGCTGTTGTAGGTGAACCCGTGGTGGCCGTTGCCGTAGGCGATGCTGCGGCGCACCGCGTGGTTGACCGCGATGTCGTCGCCGCCGAGCTTGAAGCCGTTGCGGTCGCCGTTGCCGGCCTGGCCGCCGTTGCTGAGGGTGCCGTTGCCGTAGGCGAGGGAGTCCTCGATGGTGACGGCGCCGATCGGGCCCGTCTCGTTCTTGGTGTAGAGGTCCCAGCCGTCGTCGATGTTGTTGTGGGACACGTCGTAGCGGAAGACGTTGCCGGGCCCGGAGGTGAGCTTGGCGGCGAACCCGTCGGCGTCCTCGCCGTCGGAGTCGGCGTTGTCGTGGGACTCCGAGCTGATGACGAGGTTGTCGGACGGCCACTGGCTCTCGGGAGTGTCGGACGCCGTCCGCGAGATCTGCAGCCCGGTGTCCCGGTTGAACCGCGTCACCACGCGCTCGATGACGTTGCCGCTGCCGCCGACGAAGATCCCGTTGTCGCCGGCGTGCTCGACGACGAGGCCGTACAGGTGCCAGTACGATCCGTTCAGCGCGAGCCCGCGGTTGGCGGAGTTCTCGCTCATCGCCGAGAAGTTGAGGACGGGGGTCTCGCCCGGGTAGGCGGACAGCACCGTCCGGTCGCCGGAGCCGCCGTTGTCGCCGGTCGGGATGGTGACCGTCTGCGAGTAGCGGTAGGTGCCGCCGCGCATGTAGATCGTCCCGCCGGGGGCGATGCGGTCGATCGCGGAGATGAGCGTCGTCGGGTCCGACTCGGTCCCGGACGCGCCGTCGGTGCCGTTCGGCGCGACGTACAGCGCGTCGGCGTCGGACGGCGGCGGGGTGTCGTCGCCGTCCGTCTCGACCTCGATGTAGTCGATGTTGGCCAGGCCGTTGGAGGTGGTGGCGGTCAGCCGGACGGTGTTCGCGCCCGCGTTCAGCTGCACGGTGACGGTGGCGGTCGTCCAGGCGTCCCACGAGCCGGTGCCGGCGAACTGCGCCGACGCGGCCGCCGCGCCGTTCACCGTGATGTTCGCGGGCCGGGCGGTGGACGTCCCGTTGGCGTAGCGGACGCGCAGCGTCGCCGTGCCGGCGGCGGGGGCGTTCACGGTGAGCTGCGCGTAGGCGCCGGTCTCGTTGTCGGTGTTGCAGAAGCCGCTGCCGGAGTAGCCGCCGTGGTCGGAGTCGATGGATCCCGTGCACACCGCCGGGGAGTTCTCGGCCTCGTACCGGATCGTGGCGGCCTGCGCAGCGGTGCCGGGCAGCGTCACGAGCGCGCCGGCCAGTAACGTTCCGCAGGCGATCGCTGGTTTGAGCTGCATGGCGGGTTTGAGTTGCATCGTTCGTCTCCAGAGGGGGGAGCTTGGCTGATC
>NZ_VCKZ01000656.1 GCF_005889745.1 Actinomadura geliboluensis | reverse complement strand
ATCCCCAAGGGCGTGCTCCTGTACGGCCCGCCCGGCACCTCCAGACCGGCTACGGGCGGCTCGACCAGCCCGTCCTGGACGAGACGGGCGCGCTGCTCGACCGGGCCGGGCAGCGGCTCCGGCTGTCCGGCGACCACACCGTCGTGACCCTCGCCGGCGGCACCGGCAGCGGCAAGTCCTCCCTGTTCAACGCGATCTGCGGGCTCGAACTGTCGCCCACCGGCATGCGCCGCCCGATGACGTCCAAGGCCCACTCCTGCGTCTGGGGGCTGGACGGCGCCGGCCCGCTGCTCGACTGGCTCGACGTCGACAAGCGGCACCGCTACGCCCGCGCCAGCGCCCTCGACCTGGAGCGCGCCGACGCCGGCCTGCAGGGCCTCGTGCTGATCGACCTGCCCGACCACGACTCCATCCAGGCCGTGCACCGCGCCGAGGTCGACCGGTTCGTCACCATCGCCGACCTGCTGGTCTGGGTCGTCGACCCGCAGAAGTACGCCGACGCCGCCCTGCACCGCAACTACATCGTCCCGTTCGCCCGGCACACCGGCGTCACGCTGATCGTCCTCAACCAGGTCGACCGGCTCGCCCCGCACGAGATCGACGACTGCGTCGCCGACCTGCGCCGCCTCCTGGAGGCCGAGGGCCTCGCCGACCCGCGCATCGTGACCACGTCCGCGGTCGCCGCCGACGGCGTGCACGGGTTCCGGGACGTCCTCATCGACACCGTCGCCGCCCGCCGCGCCCGCACCGAGCGCCTGTCCGCCGACGTCGACCGGGTCGCCGAGCGGTTCACCGCCTACCGCTTCGACGCCGAGCCGCCCACGACCGTCGACGAGAACCGCCGCACCGAGCTGATCCAGGCGTTCACCGACGCCGCCGGCGCGCCCGCCGTCGCCGAGGCGATGGAGAGCGCCTACGAGCTGCGCGCCGCCGACTTCGTCGGCTGGCCCGTCAGCGCCATGATCGCCCGGCTGCGCTCGGACCCGCTGCGCCGGATGCGGCTCACCGAGCTGCGCGAGGAGCTCCGCAACGCCTTCACCGGCCCGGTCGGCGCCCAGCAGGGCGATGTGGACAACGCGCTCCAGAGCGTCACCGAGGGCCTGACCCCCGAGCTCCCCACCCACTGGGGGCGCTCCGTGCGGGCCGCGGCCCGTGCCCACGCCACCGAGATCCCCGAGGCGCTCGGCGAGTCCCTGAAGGCGGCGCTGCCCACCTTCAACACGGTCCCGCGCTGGTGGTGGCTGGTGAAGACCTGGCAGTACTTCCTGATCCTGGTCGCGGTCCTCAGCGTCGTCTGGATCGGCTTCCTCGTCGCCTACGGCCTGCTGGGCGCCGGCGGCGACGACCCGTCCGGCCTTATCGGCCAGGCGGGCCTGATCCCCTACGTGGCGGTCCTGGTCGTGTGCACGCTCGGCATGGGCTGGCTCACGGCGTCCGCCTGCCGCAACCTGGTCGCGCTGTCGTCCGCCAAACACGGCGAGAAGATGGAGCACCACATGCGCCAGGGCATCGAGCACGTCGCGTTCGAGAAGGTCATCGAGCCCATCGAGGACGACCTGGAGGTCTACGCCCGCTTCCGCAAGGACGTGGACGTCGCGCTCGGCTGAGTTATCCACAGTTCCGCGAGGCCCTGCCCGCCGCGGGGCCTCCGCGCCACCGTTGACTCGTAACCGAGGACAACGGAGGACGCAGTGAACGAGGCACACGTCACCATCACCGGCTGGGTCGCCGCCGAACCGCACTACGCCGTCACCGCGAACGGAACCCCCTACCTCTCCCTGCGCGTCGGCTGCACGCCCCGCCGCTTCGACCGCCAGACCAACCAGTGGCAGGACGACGACTCCCTGTTCGTCACCGTCAACTGCTGGCGCAACCTCGCCGAGAACGTCAACGCGTCCGAACTGCGGCGCGGCACGCCCGTCCTGCTCACCGGCCGCCTGCGGATCCGCCAGTACGAACGCGCCGACCAGTGGCGCTTCTCCGCCGAGGTGGAGGCCCTCACGCTGGGCCCCGACCTGAACCGCGGCACCGTCGACTACCGCCCCGCCCAGCGCAGCGGCCCCCTGACCGACGAAGACCGCCAACTGGCCCGCGAAGCCGCCGACCAGTGGGCCCTGACGGCCACCGAAGAGGAGGAACCCAAAGCCGCCTGACCTCGCCCATCGGCCGGGCTTCAGCCGCTTCGCCGCGCCGGTTCCGCGTTTCGGTGGGCACTCGGGCGTGTGCCGCGCAGGCGTTTGAAGGCGACGCTCAGGGCGTAGCCGTTGGCGTAGCCCACCTTCCGCGCGATGGCGTCCACCGTGAGGTCGGTCTGGCGCAGGAGATCCGCGGCCAGGGCGATCCGCCAGTTCGCGAGGTAGGCCATCGGCGGTTCGCCGACCATGGCGGTGAACCGCCGGGCGAGCGCCGCCCGGAAGACCCCCACCTTGGCCGCCGCCTCGGCCACCGTCCACGGGTGGGCGGGCGCGTCGTGCAGCAGCCGCAACACGGCGGCCCGCCACGGGAGCAGCACGGGGGCTCTGTCGACGAGCGTTCCGCAGGTCCGAGCCGATCCGGAGGCGCCCTCGGCCGCTGAGCAGTAGTCGCCGCTGGTCACCTCCAGCGAGGGCGCGGTCGCGGGATCGTCGGCGACCGTGTAAGGCACGTCTCTGCGGACGACGGCGATGCCGCCCAGTTCTGTCGGAGCGAGTGCAGGCGGTCGTCAGGGGCGGTTGGCGGTCGGGTCGGCGCGTTCTCGGCGTAACAAAGGGCGGCAGAACAATGGGCAACACGCCCGGGGCGCGTTGGCGGCTGGTTGTTCGTGGTGCGGTGGGCGGCGGAGGGGGAGCGG
>NZ_VCKZ01000150.1 GCF_005889745.1 Actinomadura geliboluensis | reverse complement strand
GCCGACAGGTGCGCCGAGACGGGGGTGCCGCCGGCCGGGGCCACCGACGCGCCGAGATCGGCCTGGGCGCTGAGGAGCCGCCCGCCCGCGGACGCGGTGGCGCCCGCCGAGAGGGAGAGCCCGGTGCTCCCGGCGGGCGACGCGGCCCGGCCGTCCAGCCGCGTGCCCGCCTTGGCGGTGGCGTCGCTCAGCGACGCGCTCGCGCCGGCCCGGAGCCGGACGCCCGCGCCGGTGTCCTGCGTGCCGGCGCCCGCGCCGACGTCGAGGCCGGCGCTCGCGGTCCGGGTGCGTTCGTCGTAGTCGAGCGTGGCGCCGACGCGCAGGTCGAGCAGCGGCTTCGCCTTCGGTGCGGTCGCCGCCTTCTTCGCCGGTGCTCTTCGGGTTTTCGTCTTCTTGGGTGTGATCAGCCTTTCCGTCTTCTTGATCGGCGCCTTTCGCGTCGTCACCGGTTTCGGGCGGGCCGTCTTCGGTTGAGCCGTCGTCGTCGGAGGGGTCGTGAGCTCGGCGAGGGGCGTGGAGGTCTCGGCGTGCGAGACGCCGCTCATGGCGGCGAAGCCGAGAACCGCGGCGCCGGCCGTCACCGCCAGTCTCCTACCGTGATGCACAGGTGCTCCTGAGTGATGGGTTGCACAACCTGCGAGCACGCTTGCACGTGACGTAGTCGATGGGAACATCGTTCGCGCCATTTGGGTAGAGGTTCACAAGAGGCTCCCGCGCGGGTTGTGCATCATTTCGCGAACCCCCGGCCCGGCCGGTGCCGGCTGCCGATGCGCGATCAGCGGAGACGGCCCCCGATACTGGGAGGGTGAGCAGGGTCATCGCGGGCAGCGCGGGCGGGCGGCGGCTGGCCGTCCCGCCGGGACGGGACACCAGGCCGACCAGCGACCGCGCCCGGGAGGGCCTGTTCTCCACCGTCCTCGCCCTCCTCGGCCCGCTGGACGGGCTGCGCGTCGCCGACCTGTACGCCGGGTCCGGCGCGGTCGGGTTCGAGGCGCTGTCCCGGGGCGCCGCGCACGCGCTGCTCGTCGAGTCGCACCCGCGCGCGATGCGGGTCATCCGGCAGAACGCGGGCGCGCTCGGGCTGCCCGGCGCCGTCCCCTGCCCGGAGAAGGTGGAGCGGCTCGTCCGGCGCGGGCCCGGCGAGCCCTACGACCTGATCTTCGCCGACCCGCCGTACGCGCTCGCGGACGCGTCCGTCACCGCTCTCCTGGAGGACCTGCGCGACCACGGCTGGGCCGCCCCCGACGCCCTGGTCGTCGTCGAGCGCGCGTCCCGCGGACCCGCGCTGACCTGGCCCGACGGGTACGAAGCAGAGCGCGAGAGGCGTTACGGTGAGGCGGTTTTCTGGTACGGCCGCGCCAACGGCCGTTGACGGGAAGGGAGATCGGGTAAAGGCATGCCCATGAAGCCCGGTATCGACCGCGCGGTGGGACGCACCTGGGTCGTCGCCCTGGTCATGGCCGTCGCCCTGATGGCGAACATCACGTACGTGCAGGGCTTCCAGGCGCAGGACCTCCGGGACGACTCGCTCAACGCCCGCCAGTTCGACGACCGCTTCAAGATCGACCGGGGCCCGATCGTGGCGGACGGCCAGCGGCTCGCCTGGTCGGAGAAGCTCGACGACGGCCGCTACCAGCGCCACTACAAGGACGGCAAGGTGTTCGCGCCGGTCACCGGCTACTTCTCCGTGTTCTCCCAGACCGGCCTGGAGAGCGCCGCGAACCACTTCCTGGACGGCACCGACGACCGCCTCGCCACCACCAACCTCGTCGACAAGCTCGTCGGCAACCACGTCCCCGGCGGGACGGTCGAGTCGACCATCGACGTCGGCGCGCAGCGCGCCGCCTACGCCGCGCTCGCGTCCAGCGGCGCCCGCCGCGCCGCGGCCGTCGTCCTCGACGCGAAGACGGGCGCGATCCGGGTGCTGGCGTCCACGCCGACCTACGACCCCAACGACGTGTCGACGCTCGACCGGCAGAAGGCCGTGAAGGCGTTCGAGCGGCTCAACGGCGAGAAGCTGAAGCCGCTGCTCGACAAGGCCACGCGGGAGCTGTTCCCGCCCGGCTCCACGTTCAAGACCGTCGTCGCCGCGGCCGCGCTGAAGTCCGGCGCCACCGCCGCGTCGCAGGTCAAGGCCGGCCGCAGCTACAAGCCGCCGGGCGCCGGGCAGGCGATCAACAACGACGCGGGCGACATCGGCGGGTCCTGCGACCTGAGCCGCATCCCGCTGGCGGAGTCGTACGCGCAGTCCTGCAACACCACGTTCGCGTTCATGGGCGCGGAGGAGCCCGGCAACGGCGCCGTCCACGAGGCGGCCGGCGGGTTCGGGTTCGGCGACCCGGTCGAGTACGCCGACGGCCTGCGGAGCGCCGCCAGCGCGTTCCCGACGACCGACCAGCCGTCGCTCAGCGCGCTCGGCTCCATCGGGCAGGGCAGCACGGTCGCCAGCCCGCTGCAGATGGCCATGGTCGCCGCCGGCGTCGTCAACGACGGGGAGGTCATGCAGCCGCACCTCGTCGACAGGCTGCGCGCCCCGAACGGCCGCACGGTCGACACGATCTCGCCGCAGCGGATGTCGCGGGCGCTGACGTCCGGGCAGGCGAAGCAGATGCGGGACATGATGGAGGCCGTCGTCGACCGGGGTACCGGCAAGACGCTGAAGGGGACGTCGATCGTCGGCGGCAAGACCGGTACCGCCGACATCGAGGGCGCCGCCTACAACGACCGCTGGTTCATCGGTTTCGGGCCGGGGAACGACGCGAAGTACGCGGTCGCGGTGATGACCGAGGCGCCCGGCTACGGCATCGAGTCGGGCCCGATCGCGGCCCGGATCCTCAAGGCCCTGGGCGACTGAGCGGCCCCCGGGCGGCATGCCCGGACCGCAGGCCCGGAGGGCGTACCCGGACGGCCGGGCGAGCCCGGGTGAAACCGGGCCGAATGCGATTTGGTACGTTCACGCCGCAGGTCAGAAACCGGGACCGAAGGGGTTCGCGTCGTGCGCCGTGTCGTCTGTCCGGGATCGTTCGACCCCGTCACCAACGGGCATCTCGACATCATCAGCCGCGCCTCCCGTCTGTACGACGAGGTGGTCGTCGCGGTGCTGATCAACAAGAACAAGAAGAGCCTGTTCACCGTGGACGAGCGCGCCGACATGATCGCCGAGGTCACCGCGGAGTACGGCAACGTCAAGGTCGACAAGTTCTACGGGCTCACCGTCGACTACTGCAAGGAGCAGGACATCCCGGTCATCGTCCGGGGGCTGCGGGCCGTCAGCGACTACGAGTACGAGCTGCAGATGGCCCAGATGAACCACCGGATCGCCGGGGTGGAGACCCTCTTCATGGCGACGAACCCGGAGTACGCCTTCCTGTCCTCGAGCCTGATGAAAGAGGTCGTGAAGTTCGGCGGGGACATCTCCGGACTCGTCCCCGACAGCGTCCACGCCCGCCTCGTGGACCGCCTCCAGCAGCAGGGCTGACGGCCCTCCCCGCCCCGTGAGCGGCGGACGGACGGGTCGCGAGTTGGGTCACCGCCCCGGGTTCGGTACCCTGGGACATCGGCCATCGACGGCGGCCGCCGTTCACCATGCCTCACGAAAGCAGGAATCCGCTGACACGCCTCGACCCCAACGCCCCTCTCGTGCTCGACACCCGAGCTCTGGGCCGGCAGCCGGGATCGTCGCGCGAGGAGCGCCTGACCGTGCCGGCACCGGAGGACTTCGGCGTCGAGATGGTGGGCGTCCCCGAGGGCGCCGCGATCGAGCTGGACCTCCGGCTCGAAGCGGTCCTGGAGGGGGTGCTCGTCACCGGCACGGCGACGGTCCCCCTGGAGGGGGAGTGCTCCCGCTGCCTCGACCCGATCGCCTCGTCCTTCGAGGCGGACTTCCAGGAGCTGTTCGTCTACGACGACACCCGCTCGGGCGGGAACGCCGACGACGATGAGCTCCGCCTCGAGGGCGACCTCATCGACCTCGAACCGGTCCTGCGGGACGCGGTGGTGCTCGCGCTGCCGCTGTCCCCGCTGTGCCGGGACGACTGCCCGGGCCTGTGCCCGGACTGCGGTGCGCGGCTCGCGGACGTCGAGCCCGGGCACCACCACGACGTCGCCGACCCCCGGTGGGCGGCGCTGCAGGACCTCGCCGGCGACATGGCGCCGGCGGACCCCGACCGGGGGAACGGGAGCTCCGGCACCCGTGGTTCATTCGACCGACGAGAAGGAAAGCAGGAGGGCTGACGTGGCCGTCCCGAAGCGGAAGAAGTCGCGCAGCAACACGCGGCACCGGCGCGCGCAGTGGAAGACCGCGGCGCCGAACCTGGTCGAGTGCCCGACGTGCCGCGACCACAAGCTGCCGCACACCGCGTGCGCGACATGCGGTACCTACGACCGGCGGCAGGTCATCACCCCGTCGGCCTGAGTCTTCTCGCATCCTGGGGGGCGGATCCGCGCGCGGCGCGGCCCGCCCCCCACGGTGCGGGACGGCACCACCCCGACCACCCCGGCGCGCGACGTCGGCGTGGTGACCGGCGCGGAGACCGCGCCCGGAGCCGTGGTGCACGCCGGGATCAGCCGACCGGCGCGCACCTCGTCTTCGCGGACATCCTCCCCGCCGCGCGTCCTCGCCGTCCCGGCCGTTCCGGCCGGCGCGCCGCACCAGCGACCGCGCCATGCGCGGTGCACGGCCTGCGAGGAGGGCCCGTGAGCGCCAAGAGGAGCGCACCCACGCCGGACCGCGCGGAACTGACCGCCGCGCTCGGCGTCGACGTGACCGACGAACTGCTCGAACGTGCCCTGACGCACCGTTCGTACGCCTACGAGAACGGCGGCCTGCCCACCAACGAGCGCCTGGAGTTCCTCGGCGACTCGGTGCTCGGGCTCGTCGTCACCGACACCCTGTTCCGCGGCCACCCCGACCTGCCCGAGGGGCAGCTGGCCAAGCTCCGCGCCGCCGTGGTGAACATGCGCGCCCTCGCGGGGGTCGCCCGCGGCCTCGGCGTCGGCGCGCACATCCGGCTCGGCCGCGGCGAGGAGGGCACCGGCGGCCGCGACAAGGCCTCGATCCTCGCCGACACCCTGGAGGCGCTGATCGGCGCCGTCTACCTGGACCGCGGCCTCGACGAGGCGTCCGCCCTCGTCCACCGGCTCTTCGACGCGCTGATCACCCGGTCCGCGGGCCTCGGCGCCGGGCTGGACTGGAAGACCTCGCTGCAGGAGCTCACGGCCGTGGAGGAGCTCGGCGTCCCCGAGTACCACGTCGCCGAGAGCGGCCCCGACCACCAGAAGACATTCCGCGCGTCGGTGCGGGTCGGCGGGAAGACCTACGGCTCGGGGGAGGGCCGCAGCAAGAAGGAGGCCGAGCAGCACGCCGCCGAGGCCGCCTGGAACGAGATACGCGCGCTCGTCGTGGAGCGGGACGCCGGCGAGCAGACCGGCGGGCAGACCGGTGAGGCGGCGCAGGCCGGTGCCTGAGCTGCCCGAGGTCGAGGTCGTCCGGCGCGGCCTCGACCAGTGGACGACCGGCCGGACGATCGCGTCCGCGGAGGTCCTGCACCCCCGCTCGGTGCGCCGCCACGAGGCGGGCCCGGCCGACTTCGCCGCCCGCCTCGCCGGCCGCGCGATGCGCGCGCCCCGCCGCCGCGGCAAGTACCTGTGGATCCCGCTCGACGGCGAGTCCGAGGCGGTGCTGGCCCACCTCGGCATGAGCGGGCAGCTGCTCGTCGGCGACCCCGGCCGCGAGCGCGAGAAGCACCTGCGCGTCCGGGTCGGCTTCGACGACGGCGGCCACGACCTGCGCTTCGTCGACCAGCGGACCTTCGGGCACCTGA
The DNA here is from genome assembly GCF_005889745.1 of Actinomadura geliboluensis. Classification (GTDB taxonomy): domain Bacteria; phylum Actinomycetota; class Actinomycetes; order Streptosporangiales; family Streptosporangiaceae; genus Spirillospora; species Spirillospora geliboluensis. The sequence continues at coordinate 13,482 of NZ_VCKZ01000150.1, read as the reverse complement.
TGCTCACCGACCTCGTCCCGGACGCGCACGCCGCCGGGTCGCTCGTCCCCGAGCCGATCGTGCACATCGCCGCCGACCCGCTGGAGGACGCCTTCGACCCCGAGGTGTTCTTCCGCGCGCTGCGGCGCCGCAAGACGGGGATCAAGCGGGCCCTGCTCGACCAGTCGCTGATCAGCGGCGTCGGCAACATCTACGCCGACGAGGCGCTGTGGCGGGCCAGGCTGCACTGGGCGCGCCCCACCGAGACGATGACCCGCGCGGAGGCCACGCGCCTCCTGGAGGCCGCACAGGAGGTCATGGGCGCCGCCCTCGCGGTCGGCGGGACGTCCTTCGACAGCCTGTACGTCAACGTGAACGGCGAGAGCGGCTACTTCGAGCGCTCCCTGGACGCCTACGGCCGCCGCGACGAGCCCTGCCGCCGCTGCGGGGCGCCCATCCGCCGCGACGAGTTCATGAACCGCTCGTCCTACAGCTGCCCGGTGTGCCAGCCGCGCCCCCGGCGGGCGCACTACTAGGGTTTCCTCGCGTGACGGACGACGAGGAGAACGTGCGGCTCACGGCCTGGGTGCGCGGACGCGTCCAGGGCGTCGGGTTCCGCTGGTGGGTGCGGTCGCGGGCGCTGGAACTCGGCCTGGCCGGCAGCGCCACCAACCTGAGCGACGGCCGCGTCGAGGTGGTGGCCGAGGGCCCGCGCGGCCGGTGCCGCGACCTGCTCGACCTGCTGGGCGGCGACGGCGGCGCCGGCCGTCCCGGCAAGGTCACCGGCGTCACCGAGCGCTGGAGCGACCCGCGCGGCGAGGCCGCCGGATTCGTGGAGCGGTGACGGGTAGGGAGTTCCGGTTTGTACCTGCTAAACTAGTAGAGGAAGGTTGTTACCGGCCTGTGATGTGCGGCTTGACCAGGACACCGGCCGGTGCGACTCTAGACGATACGCGCACCGACTTCAGCTGATTCTCGTGCGCGATCCCTGCTGGTTACTCAGCGTGGAGGACCCTTAGTCATGGCGAAGGCTCTACTCGGCCACGTCGGCGGTCCCGACCCCCGGATGGTCGCGGAGATGCGGCGCCTGCAGCAGCGCGTACGTGACCTGGAGGCCGAACTCGTACGGCTCCAGGCGGAGAACGACGCGCTTGCGACGGCGACGGACGACGATGTGATGTCGCTCGCGGTGAAGGACCGCGAACCCGCGCTGACCTGATCTCGGCGCGTCATCCTCAAAACACAGGGACGTCGAACCTCGGCGTCCCTAGGTGTTTGTTTACTTCACCCTTGGCGTCAGGCGCTGGGGCGCCTTACACGTCGCAGACCTGCAATGCGTGCGGGCACCGCGCCCGGGACAACCGCGAGAGCCAAGCGGTGTTCCGGTGCACGGCCTGCGGGCACCGGGCCAACGCCGACGTCAACGCCGCACGCAACATCCGAGACACCGCCGTGGGGCGCACGGTGGCCGCGCGGGGAGGCACGCCGTTGGGCGGGCCGGTGAACCGCGAACCTCAACCCGCTCTCCTCTCCGTATAGGGGACGGTTGGAATCCCCCGCCTTCAGGCGGGGGAGGACGTCAATCGGCACAGATCTGGTCTTGTCCGGGTCTGGGCCGTGGCGTTGGCCCTCTTTGGCGGCTGCGGTCGCTTGTGGCGCGCTGTGCTGATTGTCATCGTGCCGGGGTGCCGTGGTGGGGCCATAGCTCAATTGCATGACCTGCCCTTCGGTCACTGTCTGTCGGGGCGGTGGGGTGGGTGCATCCTGGGGAACGGCTTCGGCCTGGGATATGTGGTCAAAATGTGGCAAAGGTTTCGGGGGTTCGGGGCGGCCGGAACCGGGGGTTCTGCGTTGATCTTTGGAATCGTGGCATCGGACCGGGGCGGGGCGTGACTCGCCGGGTCGTCGGGGCGGGTACGCGATAGCCTCTAGCGTTGCGATTCCGGGCCGCGGAGCGAGGGAGGGACGGCGGGTGTACCTGAAGACGTTGACGCTGCGCGGCTTCAAGTCCTTCGCGTCGTCCACCACGCTCAAGTTCGAGCCGGGGATCACGGCCGTCGTGGGGCCGAACGGGTCGGGCAAGTCCAACGTCGTGGACGCGCTGGCCTGGGTGATGGGCGAGCAGGGCGCCAAGTCGCTGCGCGGCGGCAAGATGGAGGACGTCATCTTCGCCGGCACGGCGAACCGGGCGCCGCTCGGGCGCGCCGAGGTCGTGCTGACGATCGACAACGCCGACGGGGCGCTGCCGATCGACTACACCGAGGTGACGATCAGCCGGCTGATGTTCCGGTCGGGGTCCAGCGAGTACGCGATCAACGGCGACTCGTGCCGGCTGCTCGACATCCAGGAGCTGCTGTCGGACTCGGGCATCGGGCGCGAGATGCACGTCATCATCGGGCAGGGGCAGCTCGACCGCGTCCTGCACTCGGGCCCGGAGGGGCGCCGGGCGGTGATCGAGGAGGCCGCCGGCGTCCTCAAGCACCGCAAGCGCAAGGAGAAGGCGCTGCGGAAGCTGGACGCGATGCAGGGCAACCTGACCCGCGTCCAGGACCTCACCGGCGAGCTGCGCCGCCAGCTGAAGCCGCTCGGCAAGCAGGCCGAGATCGCGCGGCGCGCGGCGGTGATCCAGGCCGACCTGCGGGACGCGCGGCTGCGGCTGCTGGCCGACGACCTCGTCACGCTGCGGACGAGGCTGGAGCAGGAGGCCGCCGACGAGGCCGCGATCCGGGAGCGCCGCACCGAGACGGAGCGGGCGCTGGGCGAGGCGCAGCGGCGCGAGGCCGTCCTGGAGGCGGAGGAGGCCGAGCAGGCGCCGAGGCTCGCGCAGGTCCAGGACACCTGGTTCCAGCTGTCGGCGCTGAAGGAGCGGCTCCGGGGCGTCGCCGACCTCGCCGCCGAGCGGCACCGCAACGCCGCGGAGGCGCGCGAGGAGGAGCGGCGGGGCCGCGACCCCGAGGACATGGAGCGCGAGGCCGCCGAGATCCGCGAGCAGGAGGAGCTGCTCCGCGCCGCGCTGGACGAGGCGCAGGACGGCCTCGCCGACGCCGTGGAGCAGCGGACGGGCGTCGAGGAGGCCCTCGCGGCCGAGGAGCGCCGCCTGCAGGCCGCCGCGCGCGCCGCCGCCGACCGCCGCGAGGAGCTGGCCCGGCTGCGCGGCCGGGTCGAGGCGCTGCGCAGCAAGGCGCAGGCCGGCCGGTCGGAGATCGGGCGGCTCGCCGACGCCCGCGAGGAGGCCGAGCAGCGCGCCGACGACGCCCGGGTGGAGTTCGAGGCGTTCGAGGCCGAGGTCGTCGAGGACCCCGCGCTCGCCGCCGAGCACGAGGCCGCGCAGGAGGCGCTCGCCACCGCGAAGGACGCCGCCGAGGCCGCGCGCGCCGGCGTGGACGGTCCGCGCGGGGCGCTGAAGGAGGCGCGGGGCGCGGTGGGCGCCGCGCGGTCCGCCGACCAGGCCGCGCAGAAGAAGGTCACGGCGCTGCAGGCGCGGATCGAAGCCCTGAACCTGACGCTGGCCAGCGCCGCCGACGGCGGCGAGGCGCTGCTGTCGGCGGGCGCGGACGGTTCCCTCGAAGGCGTGCTGGGCACGGTCGCGTCGCTGCTGAACGTCCGGTCCGGGTACGAGACGGCGGTCGCCGCGGCCCTGGGCAACGCCGCCGAGGCCATCGCCGTCGGGTCGCTCGACACGGCCGAGGCCGCGCTGGCGCTGCTGCGCTCCCGCGACGCCGGGCGCGCCGGGCTGATCGTCGGCGGGGGAGCGGTCACGCCGGGCGCGCGGGTGCCGGGCGTCGACTACGCGATCGACGCGGTGAGCGTCCCCGAGGTCGTGCGGCCCGCCATGGAGCATCTTCTGCGGGACGTGGCGGTCGTTGACGACGTGCCGTCCGCCGCGGCGCTCGTCCGGCGGGAGGCGTCCCTGCGCGCCGTGACGCGCGACGGTGAACTCGTCGGGGCGCACTGGGCGCAGGGTGGTGCGAGCAGCGGGCAGGGCCTTCTGCAGATGCGCGCGACCCTTGACCAGGCCACCGAGGATCTCGCCGCCGCGGAGACGGCGGCCGGGGTCGCCGCCGACGAACTCACTGCGTCGATTGAGCGCGAGCAGTCCGCCCAGATGGCACTGGAGGCCGCGGAGGCCGCCGCCGGCGAGGCCCAGGCGAGCGTGAACCAGGCCCAGGCCGAGCTTGACCGCGTCCGCGCGCGCGTGCGCGAGTTCGACGCGCAGGCGGCACAAGAGGCCAAGCGCGCCGCGCGCCTGGAGGCCGACGTCCGGGCCGCGCGCGGCGAAGTGGAGCGGCTCACCAAGGCGCTGGACGCCGCCACCGAGTCGCTGGAGCGCGACACCCAGGCGGCCGAGGAACTGGCGATGCGGCTCGCCGAGTCGGAGGAGGCCGCCGAGGTCGCCGACGCGGCCGGGCACGACACCGAGGCGCGCGACGAGCTGCACGCCCGCAGCCAGGAGCTGCGGTCCGCCGAGATGGAGGCGCGGCTGTCGGTCCGCACCGCCGAGGAGCGCGTGCAGGCCATCACCGGCCGCGCCGACGCCCTCGAACGCGGCGCCCGCCGCGAGCGCGAGGAGCGCGCGCGGGCCGCGCAGCGCCGCGCCCGCCGCGAGGAGCAGGCCAGGGTCGCCAAGGCCGTCCACCGCGGCGCCCGCACGTCCCTCGACCGCATCGAGCACTCCCTCGCCGCCGCCGTCCGCCGCCGCGAGGCCGCCGAGCAGGCCAAGGCCGCGCGCGAGGCCGAGCTGAAGGTCGTCCGCACGCAGGTCCGCGAGCTGTCGGCGACCCTGGAGCGCCTCGTCAACGTCGTCCACGGCAACGAGGTCGCCCGCGCCGAGCAGCGGCTCCGGCTGGAGCAGTACGAGCAGCGGGCCCTGGAGGAGTTCGGCCTGGAGGTCGAGTCGCTCGTCGCCGAGTACGGCCCGGACCAGCTCGTCCCGCCCGACCCGGAGAAGGGGGAGGACGCCCGGCCCGTCCCCTACGACCGGGCCGTCCAGGAGAAGCGCGCCAAGGTCGCCGAGCGGCAGCTCAACCAGCTCGGCAAGGTCAACCCGCTCGCCCTGGAGGAGTTCGCGGCGCTGGAGGAGCGGCACGCGTTCCTCACCTCGCAGCTGGAGGACCTCAAGAAGACCCAGCGGGAGCTGCTCGGCCTGGTCAAGGAGGTCGACGACCGCGTCCAGGAGGTGTTCGCCGCTGCCTACGACGACACGGCCCGCGAGTTCGAGCGGATCTTCGCGCGGCTGTTCCCCGGCGGCGAGGGCAGCCTGTCGCTGACCGTGCCCGACGACATGCTCACGACCGGGGTCGAGGTGTCGGCCCGCCCGCCCGGCAAGAAGGTCAAGCGGCTGTCGCTGCTGTCCGGCGGCGAGCGGTCGCTGGTCGCCATCGCCTTCCTGGTCGCCGTGTTCAAGGCCCGCCCGTCGCCGTTCTACGTCCTGGACGAGGTCGAGGCCGCGCTGGACGACACCAACACCCAGCGGCTCATCACCGTCTTCGAGGAGCTGCGCGAATCGTCCCAGCTCATCGTCATCACCCACCAGAAGCGCACCATGGAGGGCGCCGACGCCCTCTACGGCGTCAGCATGCGCGGCGACGGCGTCACCCAGGTCGTCAGCCAGCGGTTGAGCTAATTGCTTCGCCCTCGGCGGGCGGCGCTGGCGCGCCTTCCTTCCACGGGCTTCGCGGCGATCGCTGCATCGCTCCGGCTCGCCTTGCGGCTCGCTGCGCGATCAGGTTCTTGCTTCGCTCGAACCTGGCTTCGCACGCGATCGCAACGTTGAGGTCGTCGCGGGCCGAGCTTACGGACGTGTGCCTTGATGCCGGTGGCGTGTTGCGGATTTCATATGGCCGTAATATTCGCGGGCGGTGATTGGAGCGTTGCATCGCCTATCCGTCCGCAATTCGGACGGGCGTGGAATCTTTTTTGCCCGGCAATAACTGATTGATTACGGGCGCGTTGTCGCCGGTGACGTACGCGCCACGTGATCCGCGTGCACGGACGGTGATGCGGTGGCGACGCTGGCGGGCTTGTGCGGCTCCGGGGCTTCCACTACCCATGTGCACCGTGGTTCTCCGGCTCCCCTCACCGGGTGCCCCCGTCCGGTACGGAGGACCATGGGAGAGGTGCTGCCCATGGACGCCCGCAAACTCAAGGACAATTTCGCCCTGGTCGGCGCGAACGGCGTGGACGTCGCCGAGTATTTCTATGCCGACCTTTTCGCGCGTGAGCCGCGGCTCAGATCGATGTTCCCGGCCGCGATGGCCAAGCAGCACGAGGTGCTGCTCGCGGCGCTGTCGCAGATCGTCTCGTCCGTCGACGACCCGGACGCGCTCGTGCCGTTCCTGCGGGACCTCGGCCGCCGCCACCACGGCTTCGGCGTCGCCGCCGACCACTACGCGCCCGTCGGCGCGAGCCTGCTCGCCACCCTCGCCCACTTCAGCGGCCCCGCGTGGAACGCGGACCTCGAACGCGACTGGACGGCCGCCTACGGCGTGGTCGCCCAGGTCATGACGGAGGCCGCCGCCGAGCCCGTCTCCTGATCCGCGTGGACGCCCAGCGGCTGAAGGACAGCTTCGACCGGGTCGCGGGACAGGGCGACGCCGTCGCCCTGTTCTTCTACTCCGACCTGTTCGTGCGCAACCCCCACCTGCGCGACATGTTCCCCGTCGGGATGAGCGGTCAGCGGGACAAGCTGCTCCGCGCCCTCGGGCAGATCGTCGCCCAGGTCGACGACCTGCCGGCCCTCGTCCCGTTCCTGCGGCAGCTCGGCCGCGACCACCGGCGGTTCGGGATCGTCGCCGAGCACTACCCGCACGTCGGCGCCAGCCTCCTCGCCACGCTGCGGCACTTCACCGGCGACGACTGGACCGACGACGTCGAGGGCGACTGGAACGCCGCCTACACCCTGGTCGCCAAGGTCATGCTGGAGGCCGCCGACGAGCACGCCCTCACGACCCCCGCCTGGTGGAACGGCCAGGTCGTCGCGGTCGAGCGGCGCCGGTTCGACATCGCCGTGCTGCGCGTCCAGCCGGACCGGCCGCTGCCCTACCGGCCCGGCCAGTCGGTCGCGCTGGAGGTGCCGTCGCGGCTGCGGCACTGGCGGTACTACTCGATGGCGAACGCGCCCCGCCCCGACCACACCGTCGACTTCCACGTCCGGCTGGTGGACGGCGGGCCGGTGAGCCCCGTCCTGGTGCGCGGCACCGAGACCGGCGACCGGGTCCGGATGGGCGCGCCGATCGGCACGCTCACCCTGGACGAGGACTCGCCGCGGGACGTCCTGCTCGTCGCGGGCAGCACCGGCCTGGCCCCGCTCAAGGCGATCCTGGAGCAGATCTCGCGGCGTCCCGCCCCGCCGCGCGTGCACCTGTTCTTCGGCGCCCGCACCCGCGACGGCCTGTACGACCTGGAGGACCTGACCAAGCTGGCCGGCGGGTTCCCCTGGCTCACCGTCGTTCCCGCCGTATCGGACGAACCCGGCGGACACGGCTTCTCCGCCGTCCTCACGTCGGGCGACGGCGACGTCGAGCACGGCAACCTGTCGGACGTCGTGGCCAGGCACGGCCCCTGGGACGGCCGAGACGCCTACGTGTGCGGGCCGTCCGCGATGGTCGGCCACACCGTCGAGCAGCTGGCCCGCCTCGGCGTGGCCCGCGACCGCATCCGCCTGGAAACCTTCCCAGACGCACAGAGGTGACCGCGTTGAACTCCCCGAACCTTCCCGTGGTGTCCGCCGGCACGCGGCTGACCCCGGGCGAGCTCCGCTCGGTGGTGTTCGCGCGGGCCGCCCTCGGCCGCCGCGGCTACGACGAGGAGCAGGTCCGCGGCTTCCTCGCCTACGTCGAGGACGAACTCGTCCAGATCTTCACCGACAAGGCCGCGCTCGCCGACGAGGTGAACCGGCTGCGCGCCCAGGCGGCCAAGGGCGGCGGCACCGGCGTGATGGCGCCCGAGGACGCCCACTTCCAGGCCGTCCGGATCCTGTCGCAGGCCCAGCAGACCGCCGACCTGTACGTCGCGGACGCCGAGCGCTACACCCGCGAGCTGGCCCACGAGGCGCGGCTGCACCGGGAGGCGATCCTCTCCGACGCCAAGGGACGCGCCGAGCACCTGCTGGAGGACGCCCACCGCAAGGCCGCCGCCGTGGCCGACGCGGCCGTCCGCTCCACGGAGGAGACCCGGCCCGTCCCCCTGCCCGACGACGAGCGCCGCTCGATGGAACGGGAGATCGCCTACCTGCGCACCTACAGCGACGTCTACCGCACCCACCTGCGCTCCTATCTGGAGGCCCTCCTCCGCAACGTCGACGAATGGGAGACCTCCGAACGGGCATCGTTGCCAAGCCGATCACCGGACCCGCAATGACCTGAGCGACGGGTGGAAAGCTCGGTCTTCTGGGTTCGAAGCTCGGCCACCGGCTACGGGCAGGCACGCGGAGCGAGCTCTGCGAGCGCAGCGGGCCTGCCCGCCGAGCCGGGCGACCGCAGCGACACGCCACAAACCCGCACGGTCACAACACACCAGCACCGTGGCGTGAGGATCGACCGGCTCGCAACGGGGGTTCCAGGGGGTCGCCCCCCTGGGCCAACACAGTGTGAGGATCGACCGGCTCGTGACGGGGGTTCCAGGGGGTCGCCCCCCTGGGTAGACACAGCCCCCCTGGGAGAACGTGCAAAACTTGGGGGCGCTATGGAATATCTGATCGTCATCGCCGCGCTGGCCGCCGTCGCTCTGATCGTCGGTGGCATCACGCTGCTGAGGCCCCGCCGTACCCGCCCGCGCCCGCCGGTGGAGCGCCCGACGGAACGCACCGGCGGCGCCACGGCCGTCGACGAGGCGGAGGCGCCCACCGTCGAGGCGCCGCCGACGGAGGTGCCCGCTCCGCGTCCCACGATCGAGATCGAGAAGCCGCCGCCCGGTGCGGGGCGTCTCGTCCGGTTGCGGGCCCGGCTCGCGCGCTCCCAGAACACGTTCGGCAAGACCCTGCTCGGCCTGCTGTCGCGCGACACGCTCGACGAGGACGCGTGGGAGGAGATCGAGGACACGCTCATCACCGCCGACATGGGCGCGGCGGTGGCCCGCCAGGTCACCGACGACCTGCGGACCCGCGTCCAGGTGCTCGGCACCCGCAGCCCCGAGGACGTCCGCGGGCTGCTGAAGGACGAGCTGGTCAAGCAGATCGGCCCGGATCTCGACCGCTCGCTGCGCACGGAGGGGCACGGCGACCGTCCGGCGGTGCTGATGGTCGTCGGCGTCAACGGCACCGGCAAGACCACCACCTGCGGCAAGCTCGGCCGGGTCCTGGTCGGGGACGGCAACACGGTGGTGCTCGGCGCCGCCGACACCTTCCGCGCCGCCGCGGCCGACCAGCTGGAGACCTGGGGGACGCGCGTCGGGGCGCAGGTCGTCCGCCGGGACGAGGGCGCCGACCCGGCGAGCGTGGCGTTCGACGCGGTCAAGCAGGGCATCGAGTCCAAGGTCAACGTGGTGATCATCGACACGGCGGGCCGGCTGCACACCAAGACCGGGCTGATGGACGAGCTGGGCAAGGTCAAGCGCGTCGTGGAGAAGCAGGCGACGGTGGACGAGGTCCTGCTCGTCCTGGACGCGACGACCGGGCAGAACGGCATGCAGCAGGCACGCGTGTTCGCGGAGGTCGTGAACGTCACCGGTGTCGTGCTGACCAAGCTGGACGGCACCGCGAAGGGCGGCATCGTCGTCCAGGTGCAGCGGGAGCTGGGCGTGCCGGTGAAGCTCGTCGGGCTTGGGGAGGGGCCGGACGACCTCGCCCCGTTCGAGCCGGAGGCGTTCGTGGACGCGATCCTGGGTGACTGAAATAGACCTCTAATCGGTTAAAAACGGCATGTGAGGAATTAGAAACACGCACGAAACACCCCGGTTGCGCTTTTCACACCGGTGAAACGCGGGAGCCCCGCGCACGAAACCGCCGAGGTCGAGTCTCTGAGCAGTTCGAAGTTCCCTGGCGAGGAGGGACTCTCTCAGAGATGAAGATCGATAGCGGTAATACCGCCTGGATGCTGACGAGCACCGCGCTCGTCCTGCTGATGACACCCGGGCTCGCCTTCTTCTACGGAGGCATGAGCCGCGCCAAGAGCGTGCTCAACATGATGATGATGAGCTTCGTCAGCATCGCCGTGGTGGGCATGGCGTGGGTCGTCTACGGCTACTCCCTCACGTTCGGCGACGGCGGCGCCCTCAGCGCGTTCATCGGCGGGTTCGGCGACTGGGGGCTCGTCGGCCTGGAGAAGGCCGCGACGGCCGACGACGGCACGGGCATCCCGCAACTGGTGTTCGTGGCCTTCCAGGCGACGTTCGCCATCATCACCGTCGCCCTGATCAGCGGCGCCGTCGCCGACCGCGCCAAGTTCGGCGCCTGGGTCGTGTTCACCCTGGTGTGGGCCACGCTCGTGTACTTCCCGATCGCCCACTGGGTGTGGTGGTCGGACGGCCGGGACGGCGGCAAGGCCGGCTGGCTGTTCGACCTCGGCGCCCTCGACTTCGCGGGCGGCACGGTCGTCCACATCAACGCCGGCGTCGCGGCGCTCGCGCTGGTGCTCGTCCTCGGCAAGCGCAAGGGCTGGCCGAAGGAGCCGATGCGCCCGCACAACCTCCCGTTCGTCCTGCTCGGGGCCGGGCTGCTGTGGTTCGGGTGGTTCGGCTTCAACGCCGGGTCCGCGCTCGCCGCCGGCGAGACCGCGGCCGTCGCGTTCGTCAACACGCTCGCCGCGACCTGCGCCGCCGCGTTCGCCTGGATCGTCGTCGAGAAGCTGCGCGACGGCGCGTCCACCACGCTCGGCATCGCCTCCGGCGTCGTCGCCGGGCTGGTCGCCGTCACCCCGGCCTGCGCATTCATCACCCCGCTCGGCGCCATCGCCCTCGGCCTCGTCGCCGGCGCGGTCTGCGCGTTCGCGGTCGGGCTGAAGTACCGGCTCGGCTACGACGACTCGCTCGACGTGGTCGGCGTCCACATGGTCGGCGGCATCGTCGGCGCCCTGCTCATCGGCCTCCTGGCCACCACCGCCGTCAACGACGCCGGCGCGGACGGGCTGCTCGCCGGCGGCGGGTTCGCGCTGCTCGGCAAGCAGGCCGTCGCCGTCCTGGCGACCCTCGTCTACTCCTTCGCCGTGACCTACGGGATCGCCAAGGTCATCGACCGGGTGATGGGCTTCCGGATCAGCGACGACGACGAGGCCGCCGGCATCGACAGCACGGCGCACGCGGAGACCGCCTACGACTTCGGCACCATCCGCGCGGGCATCGGCTCCGGGGCGACCGCGGCCGCGCCCGCCCCCGCGAAGAAGGTTGAGGCGTAGGGATGAAGCTCATCACGGCGGTCATCAAGCCGTTCAAGCTGGACGAGGTCAAGAAGGCCCTGGAGACCTTCGGGGTCAAGGGCATGACCGTCAGCGAGGCCAGCGGCTACGGCCGGCAGAAGGGCCACACCGAGGTCTACCGAGGTGCCGAGTACCAGGTCGACCTGGTGCCCAAGCTCCGGATCGAGGTCCTGGTGGACGCGGCGGACGCCGACGACATCATCGACGTGATCGTCCGCGCCGCCCGCACCGACAAGATCGGCGACGGCAAGGTGTGGGCGGTCCCCGTGGACACCGTCGTCCGCGTCCGCACCGGCGAGACCGGCCCGGAAGCCCTCTAGGACGCCCATGACCGACTCCGCGCCCCGCAGCCCCCGGCCACTGCCCTCGGCACGGCCCGAGACGCCGTCCGGCCGGGGGCGACGGGCCGGAGAAGCCGACGCGGTCCCGGCCGCCCGCGCCTCCCTCGCGGCGGCGCGGGCGTCGCGCGCCACCGACCTGGACCGCCACCTGGCGGCCCTCCTGTCCGCTGCCCTGTCACCGGACGCGACCGCGCCTCCGGCCACGCCCGCGCGCGCCCCGGCGGCTGTGATCTCCGGTGGGGTCGCGCTGGCCGCGGTGGGGAGCCACGCGCGCCGGGAGCTGACGCCCGGGGGCGATCTCGACCTCGTCCTCCTGCACCGCGGCAGGGCCGACGTCGCCGGGATCGCCGACCGGGTCTGGTACCCGCTGTGGGACTCCGGGACGCGGCTCGACCACTCCGTCCGCACCGTCCACGAGGCCCGGACCGTCGCCCGCGGCGACATGAAGGCCGCGCTGGGGCTGCTGTCCGTGCGCCGCGTCGCGGGCGACCACACCCTCGTGGACGAACTGCGCGCCGCCGTCCTCGCCGACTGGCGCGCCGACGCCGCCGTCCGGCTGCCCGAACTGGCGGCGATGTGCCGGGAGCGCTGGGAGGCCCAGGGCGAACTGGCCTTCCTCCTCGAACCCGACCTCAAGGAGGCCCGCGGCGGGCTGCGCGACGTCCACGTGATGCACGCCGCCGCCGCGTCCTGGGCGGCGTCCGCCCCCGACGGCCGGGTCAGGGCCGCCCACGACCTGCTCCTCGACGTGCGGCACGCGCTGCACGAGGTCACGGGCCGCTCCACCGACCGCCTCGTCCTGCAGGAGCAGGAGGCCGTCGCCCGCGCCCTCGCCCTGCCGGACGCGGACGTCCTGCAGCGCTCCGTCGTGGACGCGGCCCGCACGATCACCTACGCGGGCTCCACCCTGTGGCGGCGCGTCGACCGCTTCACCCGCCCCGCGCCCGGCGACGTCTCCACCGCCCTCCGGCCGCCGGCCGGCCCCGCACGGGCCGCCGAGCGGCGTCCCGTCGGCGACGGCGCCGTCGAGTACGAGGGCGAGGTGGTGCTCGCCCGGAACGCCGACCTCGGCGACCCCGCTCTCGTCCTCCGCGTGGCCGCCGCGGCGGCCCAGGCGGGGCTGCCGCTCGCTCCCGCGACGGCGGCGAGGCTCGCCGAGTCCGCCGCCCTGCCGCCGGTGCCGTGGCCCTCCGGCGCCCGCGACGCGCTCGTCTCCCTGCTCGGCGCCGGTCCCGCCGCCATCGCCGTCTGGGAGGCCCTCGACCGGGCCGGGCTGATCGTCCGGCTGCTGCCCGAATGGGAGCACGTCCGGAACCGGCCGCAGCGCAACCCCGTGCACCGCTACACGGTGGACCGCCACCTCGTGGAGACCGCCGCCGGCGCCGCCGCCCTCACCCGCGAGGTCGCCCGCCCCGACCTCCTGCTCGTCGGCGCCCTGTTCCACGACATCGGCAAGGGCCGGCCCGGCGACCACTCCACCGCGGGTGCCGCCGCCGTCCGCGGCATCGGGACGCGCCTCGGGTTCCCCGAAGACGACGTCCGCGTCCTCGAAACCCTCGTCCGCCACCACCTGCTGCTCCCCGACACCGCCACCCGCCGCGACATCGACGACCCCGTCACCGTGCAGCACGTCACCGGCGCCGTGTCCGGGGTGCCGGGCCGCGAACGCGAGATCCTCGACCTCCTCGCCGCCCTCGCGATCGCCGACGGCGCCGCCACCGGACCCGCCGCCTGGGGCGCCTGGAAGGCCGGCCTCGTCGCCGAACTGGCCCGCCGCGCCGCCGCCGCCCTCACCGGCGGGACGCCGCCGCCCC
>NZ_VCKZ01000655.1 GCF_005889745.1 Actinomadura geliboluensis | reverse complement strand
TCGCCTTCCACTGCCCGTCGGCGGCGGGACGCCAGGCGTCGTGGCGCTCGTGGAACAGCGCGAACGCCTGCGAGCCGCTCCAGTCGTCCGGCAGCAGCTCCGCCGGGAGGGCCGGGTCGAGGAACGGGAACCGGCGCCACTCCTGGACGAGCCTCGTGTGCGCGGCGAACGTGCCCGGCTCGTCGGCGGGGCGCAGCGCGCGGACGGCGTCGAGGAAGTCCTCGTAGGCGAGCTCGATCTCGTCGAGGTCCCACGCCTGGCGGGCCACGCGGCGCGCCTCGGCCAGGTCGCCGAGGCCGCCGGTGAACAGCGTGGAGGTGTCGGCGACGCCGATCTCGGCGAGGACGCCGCGCACCTCGGGCTCGCGGCCGGGGTGCGGGCTCACCCACACGCCGGGGGACAGGTTGCCGAGCCCGCTCCAGGCGAGCCGGGTGCGCAGCAGGTGCCGGAGCCTGCGGCTGGTCTCCGGGACGGTCGCGAGGACCAGCAGCCACCGCCCGTCCCACGGGCCGACCGGGCCGCCGAACCCGTAGATCCGCTCGGTGCCGTCGGTCAGCAGCCGCTCGCCGGCCGGGGTGAGCCGCCAGGCGGTGCGGCGGCCGCGCCGCTCCCCGGCGAGCCAGCCCTCGGCGGCGCTGCGCGCGAGCGCCTGCCGGACGGCCTTCTCCTCCACGCCGAGCAGCCCGAGCGCGCGCAGGAACGTCGCCGTCCAGACCGCTTCGCCGCCGGGCAGGACGAACTCGCCGAGCACGGTCAGCAGCAGCGACCGGGCACTCGCCGCGCCCAGCTCGCGCCGGCGCCGGAACTCGGGCCGGGGCGGCGCCGCGTCCCCGCCGGATCGGGCCATGTGCTTCTCCTTCTGAGCCCTTCAGGGGCGCGGCGGTCCATGGAACGCTGTCCAGTATCGCGCCACCGCCGCGCGCCTCGTGCGCGGTCCGCGCGACCCGAGCCTCATTCCACAAGTCTATTGACTGGCGTTTCATCCATGTAGAGCATAAGTGCCACGGTTCCCGGCGACTGGAGACCCCGATGACCGCTGAAACGGCGACCGCACCGGCCGCGTCCGACACGTTCAACGCATCCGACTACCTCCTCCAGGCGGCCGGACGGGCCGACACCGCCGGCCGGACGGCGCTCACCGGGCCCGGGGGCGACCTCGCCTACGCGGAACTGGCGGAGCTCGCCGGGCACGTCGCGGCCGGGCTGGCGAGCCGGGGGCTGCGCGGCGAGGAGCGCGTGGTGCTGTTCATGGCGGACGGGCCGCTCATGGCCGCCGCGATCCTCGGCGCGATGCGGCTCGGCGCCGTCCCGGTGCCGGTGTCGACGATGCTGACGGGCGGCGAGCTGGCCGCGCTGCTCAACGACGCGCGGGCCAGGGTGCTGCTGGTCAGCGACGCGTTCGCGGTGACGGCGGAGGCGGCGCTCGCGCTGGCGCCGGGCGTGCGGCACGTGGCGGTGGAGGGCGGCGCCGCGCTCCAGGCGCCGCCCGGCGTGCGGGTGACCCCCTTCGACGCGCTGGTCCGGGACGGCCGCGAGCGCGGCGGCGAACCGCCCGAGCCCGACGCGACCCCCTACGTGACCTCGGACGACTCCAGTGCACTGTGGCTCTACACGTCCGGGACGACCGGCAAGCCGAAAGGCGCGATGCACCGGCACGCCAACATCCGGCACGTCGTGGAGACCTACGGCCGCCAGGTCCTCGGCATCACGCCCGAGGACCGCTGCTACTCGGTCGCCAAGCTGTTCTTCGCCTACGGGATCGGCAACTCGCTGTTCTTCCCGCTCGCGGTCGGCGCCACCGCGATCCTGGATCCCGACCGGCCGACGCCCGCGTCCGTCGCGGAGCGGCTGGCCGAGTACCGCCCGACGCTGTTCTTCGCCGTCCCGACCTTCTACGCCGCGATCCTGAACGCGGACGTGCCGGTGGAGGCGTTCGCGTCCGTGCGGCTGGCGGTGTCGGCGGGCGAGCCGCTGCCCGCCGAGCTGTGCCGCCGCTTCACCGCCCGGTACGGGGTGGAGATCATCGACGGGATCGGCTCGACGGAGTGCCTGCACATCTTCCTGTCGAACCGCCCGGGGCGGGTGCGGCCGGGCACGACGGGCACCGCCGTCCCCGGGTACGAGCTGCGGGTCGTGGACGACGACGGGGCCGACGTGCGGCCGGGCACGCCCGGTTCGCTGCTGGTGAAGGGCGAGTCGATCGCGACGGGCTACTGGTGCCGCACCGACACCACCCGCAAGGTGTTCCAGGGGGAGTGGCTGCGCACCGGCGACACCTACGTGGTGGACGAGGACGGCTACTACACCTGCCTCGGCCGGACCGGCGACATGCTCAAGGCCGGCGGGATCTGGGTGTCGCCCGCCGAGGTCGAGGCGCGGCTGCTGGAGCACCCGGCGGTGGCGATGGCCGCGGTCGTCGGGCTGCCGGACGCCGACGGCCTGGACAAGCCGGTCGCCGCGGTCGTCCTCAAGGAGGGGGCCGTCGCCGAGCCGGCGGAGCTGATCGCCTTCTGCCGGGCCGGGCTCGCCTCGTTCAAGCGCCCCCGCGAGGTGCTGGTCGTGGACAAGCTGCCGACCACCCCCACCGGCAAGCTCCGCCGCTTCGCCGTCCGGGACCTGGCCGCCGCCCTGCTCGCCGCCGACTAGCCCCGGCCCGGGGCCTGCCCCGACCAGCTGTCCGGTCGGTTCGCGGCCGGAAGCGGACACGCCGCCCGCGCGCCGCGCCGGCCGGTTCGCCCGTCGAACTCCTGGACGCGCCGCTCCGCAAGGGGAGGCGCGTCGCCGAGTCAGTGCCCGGCGCCGCGCGCCGGGGATCGCGAGGGCCTGGGGGCCCGGGGGGAGACGAG
>NZ_VCKZ01000654.1 GCF_005889745.1 Actinomadura geliboluensis | reverse complement strand
GCGTTGGGGTTGGTGGCGAAGAACAGCAGGTCGCCGGGTTGGAGTTGGGTTCTGGGGATGTGGGTGCCGGTGTTGTATTGGTCGGCGGCGACGCGGGGTAGGCGGATGCCGGCCTGGGCCCAGGCGTATTGGGTGAGGCCGGAGCAGTCGAAGCCCTTGATGCCGGTGCCTTGGGCGAAGCCGTAGGTGGGTCCGGTGGGTCCGCCGCCGCCCCAGGAGTAAGGGGTGCCGAGCCAGCGCAGGGCGGCGCGGACGGCGGTGGCGCCGCGTCGGCTGGTGGTGGGGGTGGCGTAGCGGGCGGCTTGGGCCAGGACGTTGCGGACGTAGGTGTCGGAGTGGTTGTAGTGCCAGATCGCGCGGCGCAGGTGTGCGCCGCCTTTGCCGGCGTGGTTGGCGCACAGGTAGTGGGCGGCTCCGTGGATGGCGTCGGCGGGGTTGTAGCGGTCTTTGCGGCCGTCGTGGTCGGCGTCGACGCCGTAGGCGGTCCAGGTGGCGGCGAGGAATTGCATGGGGCCGCCGGCTCCGGCGTGGTTTTCGCCGGTGTGGACGCCGGGGGCGGTGGAGCGGCCGTGGTCGGATTCGGTCTTGCCGATGGCGGCCAGGACGTTCCAGGGCAGGCCGGGGCAGGTGTGGGCGGCGTCGAGGTACCAGCGCAGGTAGGCCGGTGGGATGTCGCGTTTGGCTTCGGCGGTGGGTGCGCCCGCCAGTTCTGAGGCGGCTCCTGCGGCCGGGTTGCGGTCGGCGGCCAGGGCGAGCAGGCCCAGCGGGAGCGCGAGGACGGCGCCGCACGCGGCGGTGACGATGGCGGCCTTCACCGGGTGGGCCGCCGGGGTGGAATGGGTTGCCTAGTCGGTGGTGTGGGCGCCGGTGCGGGCTTGGCGTTGGGCGCGGTGGCCGGCGCCCTTCTTGGGCTGAGGCTCGGTGGCTGGGTCATCGGCGGCTTCCCCGGGTTGCTGGTGGGGCTGCCGCAGCACCTCGCGGACTGCTTGCCAGGAGTAGCGGAAGTCCTTGCCGGTTTTGAGGGCGGGGATCTGCCCGGCGTTGGCCATCCGGCGGACGGTCTGGGGCGAGAGGCCGAGCTTGGTCGCGAGTTCGGCGGTGGTGAGGACGTCGGGGTCGCGGCCGGGTGTCTCGGTCATCGCTAGGGCTCCTGGGTGGGCGGTCACGGTCGTCCCTGTTCAGTGTGGTGGATGGGTGCTGCGGAAGCACGTTGTTCGGCGTGTTGACGTTCTCAGAAGTTGTTTGGCGATGCTTGCGCTCTGTCATGTTGCCACGTACGGTGATCGACCAGCAACTGTGAGCATCGATTCGGGGGTGTGCAGGTGAGTCTTCGACAGACCAGACCGATCCCGGCCGACCATGCCAGCGGCCGAGCAGGCGGCCAGGTGGGTGAGGTGCTGGACGTGGTCGTGGCCGGCACGCACGGCGGCGCGGGGACCTCCACGCTGGCGGCGCTGCTGCCGGCGGCGTGGGACATGGGGTCGATCGCGCCGCTGCTGAAGGCGGGCCGGTCGCCGCTGCAGGCCAACGGCCGCCCGGTGGTCCTGGTGGTGCGCAACACCGCAGTGGCGGCCAAGGACGCCACGACGGCGATCGGCGCGTTGCGGGACTGGGGCCAGCGGGTGGCGGCGTTGGCGGTCGTCAGTGACGGCGGTCCGGAGTCGCGGGACGCCACGGCCCGGTTCGCGCTGCTGCAAGGACGGGTCGCCGGCGTGGTGCGCGTCCCGCATGTGCGGGCGCTGCGGCTGGTGGAGGACCCGCGTGTGGTCGCTCTGCCGGGCAGAGCCCGTCAGGCCCTGGCCGAGCTCCGCCGCCTGGCCGGATGGGGGCCGCGATCGTGCTGACCTTCGTCACGCCCGCCGTGCTCGCGGCGCTGCCGCCGTTGGACGGGGATGTCGAGGTGCCTGATCCGCCTCCGGCTGCGCCGCCGGGGCTGGATCAGAAGATGGAGACGCTGCTGGCGTGGGGCAAGTGGGGCGTGCTGATCTGCGGCGTCGCCGGCTTGTTCATCTGCGCGGGGCAGATGGCCATCGGGCGCAAGAACCGGTCCACCTTCGCCGCCGACGGCGCGACGGGCATCCCGTGGGTGCTCGGCGGGCTCAGCTTGGCGGCGACGGCGGCTCCGATCGTCGGGGTGTTCTTCAAATGAGTCGAAGGCGAGAAGGCGTCCCGTGGTGGCGCCGTGGCCGGACTGTCGCGGTGGTGGTGGTCGGCGGCGGTGTCCTGGTCGGTGCGGTGGTGCCTCCGGTGTTCCGGACGGCCCCGAAGGGCACCCCGGTGGTCGTCCGGACGACGACGCATGCCGAGCAGATCGTGAACACGCCGCAGGTGTCGTTCACCGGAGTGTCGTGGCGGGACTATCACGGCGTCCTGCTCCCCTACTCGGTGCAAGACGGCCCGCACAAGACCACGGACGATCTGGCGGCAGGGTTCGCGCGAACGCCGCGCGGGGCGTTGCTGGCCGCAGTCCATATCGCCGTCCGGGCGGGCATGCAGTGGGGAACGAAGGTGTTCGAGCCGACCATCGAGCGGCAGGTCATCGGGCCCGACACCGATGTGCTGATGGATTCGACCCGCGAGGGCTACGAGAAGCGGCGCGGCAATCGGCCAGAGGGGGAGCCGCTCGGCCGCGGTTATGTGGTGCTGGAGGGGTTCCGCTGGCTGGGGTACACGCCCGAGGCGGCGAGTGTGGATCTGTTGTCGGCCGGGCCTGGGGACAGTGTGGACCGCCCCGGCGATGTTGGAGGCTCAGATTGTTGGTTCTCAGCCGGTCTAGGTCGCTGTGCCACGTGACCGGTTGAACGCTTCCTCGTACTCGCGCGGGGGAATGTTCCCGCAGTAAGAATGTA